>JBOGEV010000309.1:0-1872 GCA_050742015.1 Acidimicrobiia bacterium | reverse complement strand
AGGTCCGCTCCGGGGACTGGACCGGCACGATCGTCGCCAATCCCGACTTCGTCGCCCAGGACCCCGGCGACATCGGGTTCACCGACTCCGCAGGGCGCGTATGGACGGTCGCCGGCGACGCCGAGATCACCGACTGGCAGCCCCGGTTCGTTGGCACGGTCGACGCCGTCCAGTTGGGGTGGCCGAAGCCGCGGCGACGCGACGACACCGATGTGGGGGTGGCTCGGGCGACGTTCACGGTCGCGGGGGCGTTGCGGCGCATGCAGCAGGGCTCGAAACCGCTCGAGTCGACGCTGCGGCGGCTGGTGACGTCGCCGTCGGTCGCCGGGAACGTCGCCGGCTACTGGCCGATGGAGGACGGCCGCGACGCCGATAGGTTCTCGTCGCCGATCCCCGGTATCCCGGCGATGACGATCAAATCGGCCGAGAACATCACATTGGCCACCGATTCTGATTTGCCCGCGTCGGAGCCGTTGCCGACGATCAACGGCGGGATGCTTGCCTCTTACGGGGTCAACATCCCCGCAGGGCCGGTCGACGAGTTCGCTGTCGAATGTTTCGTGCATGTCCCGACCGCGGCTGTCTCGCCGGCGTTCACGCGAGTGATCGGGTTTTTCACGAACGGGACGGTCCGGGATTGGCGGCTCCGAGTCAACGACACGAACGTGAACCTGGAAGGCCGCAACATTGACGGGTCGCTCGTCATCAACAACACGTTCGGGATCGACGCGACCTTCTACGGCCAGTTCACGCTCGTGCGGGTCGACGTGGTTCAGGATGTTGGCAACATCGACTGGGAAATCACCTACGTACCGCTGAACGACACCGGTGTCGCTTTCGGTAACTCTGGGACGCTCGCCGGGACGGTCGGCCGAGTCACGAGGGCCGGCAACTATGTGACCCCGCCGGCAGACGGGTTCTCGGTCGGTCACTACATCGTCTCGACCGGGCTCGGGCTCGGCTGGTTGGCTGGTGCAGACACAGCATGGGTCGGTGAAACCGCGGCCCATCGGTTCTGGCGGCTGTGCCGCGAAGAACGCATCCCCGCCGCCATAGTGGGCGACAACACGGTCACCGAGTTCTTCCGAGGCAACCCGGAGCTGTCCGAGCAGATGGGACCCCAGCGGCTACGCACCCTTCCTGACCTGCTACAGGAATGCGTCGACGTCGATCTCGGAGTCATGAGCGAACTGACCACCACGCCGGGGCTGGTGTTCCGGACCCGGAGGTCGCTCTACAACCAGCCGGCGGCGCTCACGCTCGACGTCGGCCAACGTGCCCTCGGCCGCGACTTCAAGCCAACCCACGACGACCAGAGGCTCCGCAACGACGTCACCGTGACCCGCCCCGATGGCGCATCGGCGCACGTCACCACCAACCCGCCCCCGGAACCCGGGAACCTCTACGACGTCGACCAGGCCGTGAACGTGCAGAGCGACCTTCGGCTCCCCAGCCAGGCCAGCTGGCGGCTCCACTTGGGTACGTGGCCGGAGATGCGGTACCCGGACGTGTCGACCGATCTGACGATCGCGCAGGACCTCGTCGATCTCGTTCTCGGCCTGGCGCTCGGCGACCGGCTCCACGTCCAGGGCCTACCCCCCGAGCATCCGACCGCCGAGATCGACCTGATCGCCGAGGGCGCCACGGAGACGATCTCGCTAGAGCACTGGACAGTGGCACCCACCTGTTCACCGGCGGGACCGTGGGAGGTCGGGGTTCGTGACGACGACGCCCGTGGGAAACGGGACACCGCCGGGTCACAGCTCAACAACACGATCGACGGCGACGACACGTCCCTGACCGTGGCGGTGACATCGGGGCCGGGATGGACTACCGCCACCGGCGACTTCCCGTTCGACCTCGAGATCGGCG
>JBOGEV010000308.1:0-1006 GCA_050742015.1 Acidimicrobiia bacterium | reverse complement strand
GCCTGGTCCTGAGACGGGAGAACCGTGCATGGTTCTCGCGGCCGGCCTTCCCCTATCTGGGATGGATCATCTTGGGGTGGGTCCTCACCTGGGCGGCGGTGGAGCTTGGCATGTTGCAGCGACTGCTGCTCACCCAGTCGCTACAGGGATCGGAGTGGTTGATCGTGATCGGGTTGTCGCTGCTAGGCGCCCTGTTCAACGAGATCGACCGGATCATCAGAGTGAGACGGGGGATTCACCTCTTCGGGTGACCACTCCTTGGGCCAGACCAGCGTCAAGCCTCCAAGGTTTCCGCCTCAGGAGTGCGCTGTCTTCTGATCCCAAGGAGATAACGAACGGTGCCGACCAGCAGGTAGGAGGTGAGGACGGCGACCGCCACCGGTGCCGCGGTCCTGGCGTCCAATGCCACAGCCACCACCGCGATGAAGGTCATGCTGATCGGGGCCCTCAGATAGGAGCCCGGGACTGCGGCGAGCATGCACGAAACCGCAAGAGCGAAGGGAATTTCCGGGATCAAGAGATGGACGACCACTCCGGCGGTGCCCCCAATGAAGATCATCGGAAACACATTGCCTCCCAAGAATCCAACGCTGAGGCTCAGAGCGACGGCAACCATCTTGGCCACCAGCACTGCGATCAGGAGCCCCGCGCTCAACGTGGAGATGTCCTCGATGACAGTCTCGAGTTGCGACTGGCCCGCTCCGAGTGTCAGCGGGAGGGCCATCGAGATGACTCCCACCGCAGCACCGCCCAACAGTGCGAAGGCGTATGCGTTTCCGACCAACACCGCCAACCGGCGAACGACGATCACCACACCGACCAAGGTCGCCATGACCGCCGCGGCGAGGACGCCGAGCCCGGCTGCAGTGGCCATGTCGGCTATCTCGAACTCGTACGGAGGGATTTGGTAGATGCCGAGGAAGGTTCGGCCCAGCACCGAGAAGTACACCACGAACCCGATCGACGCTGCTATCAGCTGGGGGATGATCGCGGCCACGTATCGCGC
>JBOGEV010000307.1:0-3181 GCA_050742015.1 Acidimicrobiia bacterium | reverse complement strand
TCGTGGCGTTGTTGACCGCGCTCATCGGGGTCAACGGTTCGGTGGCGGCCCTGTTGCCGATGGTCGTGCTGGTGGCGGTTCGACTGGAAATTCCTGCATCGAAACTGCTGATGCCTCTCGCGTTCGGGGCCCACGCCGGCTCGCAACTTGCACTGACCGGCACCCCGATCCACATCCTGGTCTCCGACGCAGCGGTGGAAGCCGGGGAGGCCGGCTTCAGCTACTTCGAATTCGCCCCGGTTGGGATACCGCTGGTGGTGGCAGGCATAGCCATTGTCTTGGTGGTCGGTAGGCGGATTCTTCCGGAGCGTGAGCCGGAGACCATCACCCCCGACCTCAGCGACCATGCCCGCACCCTCATCGAGCAGTACGGGCTTGGAGAATGGGTGGCAAAGCTGGAGGTCCCCGAAGGCTCTCCCCTCGTTGGGACACCGGCCAGCCAACTGGCCTCCGACGTAGAGGTCATCGACGTGACCGGGCTGATCGGCTCGATCGACCCTACGACCCCTATGCCCGAGGGTGCAGTGATCACCGTGCGAGGAACGACACAGGAGGTGGACGACCTCGTCGCCGGACACGGCTTGGTGAGGAGGCCATACGCACTGGGTGGAAGAGAAGCACTCATGGATCGTCGCATCGGTGTCGTCGAGCTGGTGATCCCACCCCGATCACCGATCATCGGCGAGCACGTCTTCCCCGGCGAGACGACGGCCAGCGGTGACTTCGTCGTGATGGCGGTGCAGCGACAGGGTGAGAACATCGAGCGAGAGGGAGCCCGCCTCGGTGTCGGCGACACGGTCTTGCTCCAGGGAACCTGGGCCGCACTCGAGCGGTTCGAGCCCTCGAACGCGCTACTCGTTGACGACCCCGGAGAGGTTCGCCGCCAGGCCGTCCCACTAGGCCCCGGGTCGCTTCGGGCGATCCTCAGCATGGTGGGCATGGTCGTCCTTCTCGCCACCGGGGTCGTCTCCGCGGCGGTGGCCGCGGTACTCGCAGTCGGAGCTCTCATCCTCTCTCAGGTGATGACCATGCGGCAGGCTTACCGGGCGGTGAATTGGACCATCGTGGTGATGGTTGCGGCCCTGATCCCTGTGTCTGTGGCCGTCGAACAGTCGGGCGTCGCAGCCGACATTGGCGGGGCCCTTGTCGAGCTGGTGGGCGGTGCCGGCCCCCACATGCTGCTCTTGGGACTGTTCGTCATTACCGCCTTCTTCGGTCAGCTGATCTCCAACACCGCCACCGCTCTGATCATGATCCCGATTGCCATCACTGCGGCGACCGACTTCGGAATATCGGTACGACCGGTGATGATGTCGCTCACCGTTGCGGCGGCGGGAGCCTTTCTCACCCCGATAGCCACAGCCGCCAATCTGATGGTCATGGAACCGGCCGGCTACAAGTTCGCCGACTACTGGAAGCTGGGCCTGCCCATGCTCCTTCTCTTCATGGTGGCCGCCGTGTTCTTGGTCCCGGTGTTCTTCCCCTTCTAGAGCCCGTGCGCGCTGGGCCGCGGCGGGAGTGGTTGGCTGCTCACGGCATGGGATCAGGGATCCTCCGCCTGGAGCACCAGGTCGAAGGCGTCGGGCGGCATGACTTCGGTGAAGTACCACTCTTCGGCCTCCTCCCAGCGCTGGTTCCACGCGGTGCGATAATCCGAACCCTCGCGTTCGGCGATTCGCTGCTGGCGAACCTCACGAGGAGCGTCGTAGAGGACCCGGAGGTCGAGCAGGTCGGCTAGCTCGGGACGTGCGCTGTAGACACCTTCGAGGATGATCACCGGGGCGGGGTCGTGGTACACCGGGTGTTCGGCGAGGCGACCGTCGTCGGCGTCCCAGTCATATGGATGCCAGATTGCAGGCTCGCCCTTGGCCAGCGCTTCGAGCACGGGTCGCTGTCGCTTCCAGTCGATGCAATGGGCTGCCTTCTCGGCGGGGCTCATTGCATCCCACATCTCGGCGGTACCCCCGGCGTAGAAGTCGTCCCCGTCGACGACGTTGGCCTCGGTCTCCAAACCGACCTTCAGGGCAAACGTCGATTTGCCGGCGCCGCTGGCCCCGTCGATCGCCACCAGCACCGTGGCGAATCGCCTGACGGCCCGGAGGTCCCCGATCCGGTCGACGAGCACCGACACGGAATCAGTCATCAAGGCAAGGGGACGATGGCGTCGATCTCGACCAGGAACTCGGGCTGGGCGAGGGACGAGACGACGAGCAGCGTGTTGGCCGGGGGTGGGACCGGGAAGAACTCACGTCGCACCTGGCCGATGGGTCCCCGGTGCTCGAGGCGAGTGATGTACACGGTGGTCCGAGCGGTATCTTCGATGCGTCCACCCGCCGCCTCGATCACCTGTTGCAGGTTGGTCAGCACCTGGCGCGCCTGCGCGGCCGGGTCATCCCCTCCCACCAAAACGCCGTTCTCATCGAGCGCGGTCTGACCGGCGACGAACAGGATCCGTCCCGAGGCGATGATCCCATGCGAGTAGTTGCCTGCGGGTGGAGCTACCCCCGGGACTTCGACCGATGTGCGTTCGAACTGCTCAGACATGTTTGGGGACCTCTCTGGTTGGCCTTTGCCCGCTGCACCGTATCCTGTTGACATGTGGACAGACCAGATGTACGGGCTCGGACGTGACTTCGGCCGATGGAGTCAGGGTGTCGCCCTCCGCTGGATCGCATTGTTCCTGTTCCTTGCCTTCCTCGCCCTGCTCGCGATCGGTGTCGCGGTCCTGTGGCGACGGGGGTCGGGTGGGGCCTCCGAAGCCGGTCCCGGGTCGGACGAGGCGTTGGCTGCGCTCCGGTTGCGATACGCCAACGGAGAGATCACTCGGGACGAGTTTCTCCAGACGAGCCAGGACCTCGGCAGCACCGAGCCGCCTCTTGAGCCTCCTGAGCCGCCTGCCGAGACCTAGTCGGCCGAGGACCCTTCTGACCTGACCACCCGGACGTATCCTTTCCGGAATGACGATTCGGCCGGGGACAAGCTGACCGTCAGGGCAGAACAGAAGGCCCCCCCGTTCGTCGTAGCATCCCGGCAGCTCGAAATCGAGGAGGAGGATCATGAATACTCAGCCCACGTCGTATCCGGCCCGTCTGGACATCGACTACCCGGAGCAACTCGATCGGGCGACATCGTTCTTTCGACTGCTGTGGGTGATACCGATCGCCATCGTCCTGTCGCTGAT
>JBOGEV010000306.1:0-5707 GCA_050742015.1 Acidimicrobiia bacterium | reverse complement strand
AGGTCGTCAGCTTTCTCTTCAAACCCGAGTTCGCTCCGTCAGCGACCGTTGCCGCCCTGACCGCCGCCGGCGTGATGGCGGCGGCCACCGCGCAAATCGCCGGTCAGGTCCTGGTGGCGGAGGGCCGAACGTCGCGTCTCTCCGTTGCCTGGGTGGCCGGCTTGCTGGCCGCATTGCTGGCGCTGGTGCTCATGGGCGGCGACCCCGACGTTCGGGTCGCGCTTGCCTTCCTCATCGGTGAGACGGTCGCCCTGGCGGCCATGGCATTCCTGGCAACGGGCAAACCGGTACTCAAGTAACCCACTTCGAGTGCTCAGCTCCGAGACTCGGTGGGAATCTCCAGCGGAGCTCGACGGGCACCACCGGTATTCGGCTGAACACCACCAGTCCCGAGCTCTCGGCCCTGACCAGTCCCACCCGGAGCAGGACAGGGAGGGTTCTGGGCAGCCGCACCCCCTCCCCCTTCTCGGCCGCCCGAACAAGGCGTAGCAGTTCGGCGACGGCACTCGAGCCGATTGCGGCCACCCAGAACCTTCTCACGTAGGGATCCGAAGGCTCGAAGCCACCGCGGCGAGACTCCAGCCGGACCGGGACCACCGGCCGGATTCTCGCCGTCGGCCGGACCGAAGCACCCGGAGGCCCCGCGGCGATCATATGCGGAGGACGAGCACTCTGACCACCCCCGGATACTTCGGTTCTCATGCCCTCTTGATCTACTAGCAAACGTAAAGCATCGTCAAGAGTCATAAGCATGAGTCGCGAAACATTGGTCTGTCGACCGGAGGATTTGAGAGGAACCTTTGCGCCTCCGGTAGCGTCTTATCCGATAATCGCTGGACTGCCGACACGAGATCGAGAGGGAGAGCCCATGCGAAAGTGGTTGACGTTCACAGTCCTCGCCGCCTTCCTCATCGCCGCATGCGGTGGGGGCGGAGCCGCCGATCCGGAGGCGACCGGCACCACAGCCGATGATGGTGTCGAGACCATGGCCGACTTCTTCGGATACGGCAACGAAGACCCCGAAGCGGCTGAGGCCGAATACCGGGCGCAGGAGGCCAGGATCCAGGAGGCGATCCGGGCCTGCATGGCCGAGGCCGGGTTCGAGTACCAGCCGATGATGCCTCCCGAGGATTCGTTCATGGTGGGCGAGGAGTGGGACGAGGAGGAGTACGTCCGCACCCAGGGCTTCGGGATCAGCACCTGGTACGGCAACGAGGAAGACCTGACCGGGACCTCGACCGACGTCCCCGAGCGAGCCGAGGAGTGGGTCGATCCCAACCAAGAGATGCTCGATGCCATGTCGGAGTCGGAGCAGACAGCCTGGTATGAGGCGCTCTACGGCACCGAAGAGGAGAACATGGAAGGCGCCACCACCGAGATCGACCCCGAGACCGGTGAGGAATACACGATGACCACCGGGTACGGCGCCGGTTGCAACGGCGAGGCCTACGAGGCCGAGTACGGCGAGATGGCGGCCACCGACGAATTGTGGATGGAGATCAACCCGGCCATGGAGGCGATGTACCAGCAGGTCCAGGCCGACCCCCGCATCGTGGAGCTCGACCAGGAATGGTCGGCATGCATGGCCGACGCCGGATACCAGTACGAGTCGATGACGGCCATGCAAGAGGCCGTCTACACGGACTTTCAGGCGCGGTTCGACGAGATCGTCGGTCCCAATGGGGGTTACGCCGATCCGTTTGCCGATTGGACCCAGGCCGAGATCGACGCCTTCTTCGAGGAGAAGACCCAGGAGGAGATCGACGCCTTCTTCGCCGAAGCGGAACAGGCTTCACGCGAGGACGTAGACATGGAAGCCCTGGCCGCCCTCCAGCAGGAGGAGATCGATCTGGCGGTGGCCGACTTCGAGTGCCGGGGCGACTACTACGAGGTCTTCCAGGAGGTCTCCGAGGAGTACGAGGCCGACTTCATCGAAGCGAACCGGGAGATCCTGGAGCAGATTCGGGACGCCCAGGGTGGCGGAGGCGGTTGATACCTTCGTCGAACGATGACGTAGAGAGCGGGGACAATTGAGACGCAACGTTCTGCTGGGAGGGGTTATCGCCGCCGTCGTGCTGGCGGCTGCTCTCGGCTGGTTCTTCGGATCGCAGATCCGATCCCCGGCCGAGGCCGCCGCCGATGCCGAGGCCCCCGAACCGTCCAACATCACCGTTCAGGTGACCCGTGAGGTGCTCTCCGCCGACGTGATCACAAGGGGGGACGTGGTCTACGACGAACCGGTGTCGGTGGCGCTGTCCGGGTCGTTTGCCGAGACCCCGGAGAAGCTCGTGGTCACCCAGGCTGTCGAGGTCAACGCCGATCTGGCGGAGGGTGCAATGGCTGTCGAGGTGGTGGGCCGGCCGGTGTTTCTGCTCATCGGCGAGATCCCGATGTACCGCGACCTGAGGCCTGGTGCGACCGGCGACGACGTGCTCCAAGTCGAGGAGGCCATGGCCAGGATGGGCTTGTACGGCGGCACCCCTGACAATGTGTGGGATCAGGAGACCGGGGCGGCGGTGGCCGCTTGGTATGAGACCGCGGGTTACCGGCCCAACGGGCTCTCCGAAGAGGATGAGGTGGCCCTGCGTGCAGCCCGGGAGCGCGTCACCGGGGCCCAGGCTTCGGTGGCGGACGCCGAACAAGCATTGCGCGACGTCAACGCCGGGAGCGGCCAGTCCGGGATCGCAGCCGCCCAGGCGGAGATAGACGCAGCCCGGGACGCATGGGGGCTGGCCAACATCGATGCCGATCGCGCCAACTTCCTCGCCGCCCAGGCGGTCACCACCGCCGAGGCGAACCTCGCTGCGGCTCAAGAGGACCTGGCCAATGGCGTCCCCGATGCCGACGTGGCAGTGGCCGAAGCCACTGCCGCCCTGGAGGAGGCCCAGTTCAACGTGGGCCGCACCGCGGCCGAGCAGAAGGCGCTGACAGATGCCGCCGAGGCCCGGGTCGTAGTGGCCCAGGCTGCACTCGCCGACCTCCAGCGCGGCACCGACACCTCTGCGATGCGACGCCAGATCGACGCTGCCCGGGCGGATCTCACCCTGGCACGCGAGGAGTTGGCCGAGCTCGAGGCCGGATTGGGCGTCTGGCTTCCCGCCGGCGAGGTCGTGTTCCTGAAGGCCATGCCGGTCCGCGTCGACCAGGTCGCCGTGGCCCGTGGATCGGTGATCGATGGATCGTTCATCACAGTTTCCGGGTCCGAGCTCGCACTCCGCTCCTCGGTGACCGAACGTGATGCTCCCCGGGTCGAGGAGGGCATGGAAGTCGAGATCGAAAACCCGGAGACCGGTGGATCCATCCCGGGGGTCATTTCTCGCAAGGCGGATCGAGCGGGCACCGACGGAGTCGCACCGGACCGGATCTATCTCGAGATCACGCCGGCGGAGCTCCCCCCGGAGATCATCGGGGCCAATGTGAGAGTGACCATCCCGGTCAGCTCCACCGGTGGAGAGGTCCTGGCAGTCCCGGCGGCGGCCCTTTCGGCAACTGCCAATGGGTCGACGATCCTTCAGGTAGAAGAGGAGGACGTCCTGCGCACCGTCACCGTGGAGCCCGGATTGGCCGCGGGCGGCCTGGTCGAGGTGACCCCACTCGATGGCGACTTGGAAGAGGGGGACTGGGTCGTGGTCGGGCGGGAAGGCTCCTCGGATGAGTCGTCGACCGACACCGAAACCGAGTCCACCGAACCGGCCGAAACCACCGAAACGACCACCGCAGACGCATGATCCCGGTCGCCCCGGTCGTGGAGCTGAGAGGGGTGGGCCGCACCTTCGCCGCCGGTGACGTGTCGGTCCCGGCCCTCGCCGGCGCCACGCTCAGCGTGAGCAAGGGCGAATACGTGGCCGTGGTCGGGCCGTCCGGCTCGGGGAAGTCGACGATGCTCAACCTGATCGGATTGCTCGACCGGCCCACCGAGGGGACCTATCTGTTCGAGGGCATCGACACTTCCGACCTCGACGAGGGCCAGCGAGCCGGGCTGCGCAGCCGCCGGATCGGTTTCGTCTTCCAGTCCTTCCACCTGCTCGCTCATCGGACCGTGATCGAGAATGTGATGTTGTCCACGATCTACAACGGGATGCCCCGACCCGATCGGGTGCCCGCCGCGGAGCAGGCGTTGATCAGGGTTGGTCTGGCACGGCGCATGGACTTCCTGCCCACGAGGCTGTCCGGAGGTGAGCGGCAGAGGGTCGCCATCGCCCGCGCCCTGGTCACCCGGCCCGCCCTCCTCCTCGCCGACGAGCCCACGGGCAACCTCGACTCGGCAACCGGAGGCGCGGTACTGGGGCTCTTCGACGAGTTGCGCGCCGACGGCCTCACCTTGATGGTCGTGACTCACGACACCCAGGTCTCCACCCATGCCGACCGGGCGATCCATCTCCGAGACGGCCTGATCGAGGCCGTGGCATGAGCGACCTCGTGATCCCGTCCGGCGCCGAGAACGTTGCCCCGGCCCGGATGTCTCCCCGCGACCTGGCGGCCGAGGCGGTGGCCGGGATCTTTGCCCGTCCCGGTCGCACCGTGCTCACGGTGCTGGGGACGGTGCTCGGGATCGGAGCGTTGGTGGCCACTCTCGGTGTGGCCAAGACGGCGGGGAACCAGATCGTGGGCCGTTTCGATGAGCTGGCGGCGACATCCGTGGTCGTCACCAACGAGCAGGGATTCTTTGGCGGCCCCGGGGGCGACGTCCGCGCCGGGATACCTTCAGATGCCGACGCTCGGCTGCTCCGGCTCAACGGGGTCAACGCGGCCGGGTCGTTTGGACCGGTCGAGGTGGGCGGGGCACTCGTCCGCTCGGTTCCGATCCCCGATCCCTTGGCCCAGACCGAGTTCCAGATGAGTGTCTACGGGGCGAGCCCCGGGCTGCTCGCAGCGGTTCGGGGGGAGCTGTCAACCGGACGGTGGTTCGACTCCGGTCATTCGGACCGAGCCGACCGGGTTGCGATCCTGGGGACCGGCGCCGCCCAGCGGCTCAACGTGACCCGGGTCGATCAGCAGCCGGTGGTCTTCGTCGGGGAGGAGGCCTTCGTGGTCATCGGGATCCTCGACGAGGTGCGTCGTCAGCCGGAGCTGCTCAATGCGGTCGTCATCCCCGAAGGGACGGCCCGGGAGGTCTACGGGTACGTCTCGGCGTCGACCGTCCAGATCGATGTCGAGATCGGGGCAGCCACGCTGATCGCCGAGCAGGCCGCGATCGCCCTGTCTCCCAACGAGCCGACCCTGCTCCAGGTGCAGAAGCCACCGGAGCCGGGTGATCTTCGTCGTGACGTCGAGGGTGATGTCAATGCCCTGTTCCTCGTCTTGGGAGGGGTTTCGCTGCTGGTGGGTGCGATCGGGATCGCCAATGTCACCCTGGTCTCGGTGTTGGAGCGGGTCGGCGAGATCGGTCTCCGCCGCGCTCTCGGTGCTGCCCGGCGTCATGTGGCCGGTCAGTTCCTGATGGAGTCCACCGCCATGGGCCTGGTCGGCGGGATCATCGGCGCCAGCCTCGGCGTGCTCCTCGTGGTCGCCATTTCCGCCGCCCGCACCTGGACCCCGGTCCTCGACCCGGTCGTCCCTCTGGTCGCCCCCCTCGTCGGAGCCGTCACCGGCCTCGTCGCCGGCCTCTACCCGGCCTTGCGCGCCGCCGCCCTGGAGCCGGTGGAGGCACTCCGGGCGGGATGAAGAACGGTTTTGGCGCGGCGTTCCGACCCCATAGGGTCGGAAC
>JBOGEV010000305.1:0-8488 GCA_050742015.1 Acidimicrobiia bacterium | reverse complement strand
ATCGACAACGCACCCTGTGGGGTGCCATCGGTTGGAGCTACGAGCTGCTCGACCAGACCGAGCGCGATGTGTTCGAGCTGTTGTCGGTGTTCTCCACCTCGGATCTCCGCTCGATCGAGTCGGTCGCCACCGAGGTCCTCGGGCAGGTGAATGCCCTGGACACACTCGGCTCGCTCGTCGACAAGAGCCTGGTGCGCGCCGCCAACACCGACTCGACCCAGCGCTTCTCGATGCTCCTAATGATCAGTGAGTTCGCCGCGTCGAAGCTGGCCGAGAGACCGGATCGAGAACAGGTGGTGCGAGGCGCCCACGCCGATTACTTCTGCAGGCTGGTCAATGCCATCGGAGACCGGCTGCGCGGCTCCGACCGCCGGTCTGCGCTCGACGAACTGGAACAGGAGCTGGGCAATCTGAGGACCGCATGGGAACACTGGGTCGAGCGGGACGACGCGGCGAGAGTGATCGAGATGATCGAGGGGATGTGGGCCCTCCACGAATCCAAAGGCTGGTACCGGGCTGCGATCGATCTCGCCAACGATGCGATCGGGGTGCTCGACAGGGCCGATTCCTCAGCCGAGCTCGCCGCCGAGCAGCTGGCGTTGCGGATGAGCCTCGCCCGGGCGACGATGGCCCTCCGCGGCTATGGGCCGGAGACGGAGAAGGAGTTCAAACGGGCGAGGGAGATGTCGGAGACCGTGGGCACTCCGGCTCAGCGATTCCCGGTGCTGCGTGCCTTGGCCACCTATCACATGGGCATCGCCGACATCGGCACCGTGGTCGGGCTGGGCCGCCAGCTCCTCGATCTCGGAGAGGAGACCGGAGACGACTCGATGCTGATCGAGGGCCACTACGTCTACGGGACCGCCACCGCCTTCACCGGAGACATGGAGACCGGGCTCACCCATGTCGACCGGGCCATCGAGTTGTACGACCCCCAGGTCCACGACTCGGGCCGATTCCGGCTCGGGCCGAACACCGGAGTAGTGGCGAGGACGGCGTCGGGTCTGATCCTCTGGCAATGCGGGGCGTTGGAACAGGCGGTCGACCGAATCGCGGCCGCCCTCGAGGTGGCCCGGCAAGTCGGTCACCCCTACAGCATCGCCTATGCGTTGCACCACAACGGCCTCCTCGCGTTGTACCGGAGCCGGTACGAGGACGCACTGGATCGGGCTCGAGCGCTGGCCGTGGTTGCGGAGGAGAACGACTATCCGGTGTGGCGGACCCTGGCCACCGTTTTCGAGGGTGTGGCCACCTCTTACCTGGGCGACCCCGAGACCGGTCGCACCATGACCGAACGTGGCATCGAGCTGTACCAAGGGCTCACCGCGCCTCCAGTGTTCTGGCCCGACTTGCTCGGCCTGCGCGCGCGAGTCCATGGGGTGGCCGGACAACCCGAGCGCGGCCTGGAGCTGATCGAGGAGGCCATCGCGATCGTGGGGACGCCGGAATCGATGAACGGCTCTGAGTTCCGCATTGTGAAAGGCGACATCCTGCGCATGCTGCCTGATCCCGACCACGATGCCGCCGAGGAGGCATACCTGACCGGGCTCGGCGGAGCCCGAAACGGCGGCCTGCATCTCATCGAGCTGCAGGCGTTGACCAGGCTGGTCGGCCTGCGCCGGGAGACGGGGAGAACCCCGGACGGCAGTGACGAGCTCGGGTCGCTCTACGCCGGCTTCACCGAAGGGCTGGAGGAACACGACCTGGTGGCAGCGAGGGAGACACTGGGGTTGCGGTAGCAAATGAGTTTGGGTGCCGACCAAAATCGGTGATCGAGATACCCCGGAGCAGTTAAGAGAGCGATCATGGCCGAGCCGACTACAGATGCTGGAAGTGCCGGGTGCCGTGCTGGCTGGCCTACCACGTCAGGGGCAGCTGCGCGAGGTCCTCACCGAAGATTGAATCGGTCGCATGAGGAAGGCGGAGTGCCCCCGTAACGATCTCGTGACGCATCGATTGCCAACATATGCCCGGTGTCGGATCCGATCAATGACAGGAGGTTCGCGCCGGGCCTGCGCTCGGCGCTGATCCTCGAGCCGCCCCTGATGTGGGTCGCGGCGGCGGTCTTGCTCGGCGTCTCACGTTGGGACCAGTTGCTCGATCCCTGGTTTCTCGCCTCCCTCCCTTTCTACGTGGCCGCGACTTTGTTGCTGTTCAAGGCTCCAGGCAACCCGATCGGCACGATGATGATGGGCTTTCCCGCCATGGCGTCGGTCGCCGTGTTGGGAAGGGCGATCTCGGCGGAAGCCGGGCCTTCGACCCTGTTGGCTGCCTGGGCCGACACCATCGGCAACGCCTTCGCCAGCACGTCGATCATGTTCCTACCTCTCATGTTCCTCCACTTCCCTGACGGGCAGCTTCCCTCTCCCCGGTGGAGGTTCTGTCGCCACCTCATCGCGGCAGGAACGGCGTTCGGGTTTCTCGCCGCTCTGCTCAATGGCGGTTGGGGGGGAGACCCCGAGGTGGGGAGTCTCGAAAGCCCGTTGCGGACGGCGACCTTGCCGGCCGGGGACGTTCTCTCGACCCTCTTTTTCATCACCATGGTCGTCTCCTTCGTGGTGAGCGGTGCCTCGCTGGTACGCCGCTTTGCTCGCTCAGACGGCGTCGAGCGGAGCCAGATCAAATGGGTGGCGCTCGCCGGAGCCTGCGTGGCGTTGATCTTGACATTGCTAATCGTGACCGTCGGCATGGAATCGGTGGATCAGACGTGGGGTGAGTTGTTGCTGGTCGGAGGATTGGTCGCTGTGCCGACCGCCGTCGCCATCGCCGTGCTGCGGTACCGCCTCTATGAGATCGACCGGCTGGTGTCGAGGAGCGTCGGCTATGTGGTGGTCCTCGGCGTGCTGACTGTCGTCTACGTCCTTGGCGCGGTCTGGCTGCCGACCTGGCTACTCGGGGAGCAGACGCCTCTTTTCGTCGCCGCGTCGACCCTCGCTGTCGCCGCCATCTTCGGCCCATTGCGGCGCCGTGTGCTGGTCTGGGTCGATCGCCGTTTCTACAGATCCCACTATGACTCAGACCGGGTGGCGGAGGCCTTCTCATCGAGACTGCAGGGTCACCTCGACGTCGACGATCTCACCGCAGATTGGCTGGCAGTCGTGACGGCCACCTTGCGGCCGACGGCCATGGGCGTCTGGGTCAGCGAGTCATGAATCTGAAGGACCCCCTCGGACGCGGGCGTCAGTTCTGCAGAGCAGCCGAATTGTTGGTCACGAACTCGTCGGCAACGGCCTCCATCGGGTTCTTCGCATAATCGAAACCGGCCTTGGCGTAGCCCACGCCGTAGGCGCAGCCAAAGGCCGGATCCGTGACTAGCCGCCGGTACTGGAGCACGTGAACCAGCTCATGCGCCATCAGCTCCCGGTCTTCGTTGACGCCGGGGTCCCACGTGCCGGTCAAGAAGGTCAGATGGGTCAGAGTCACGCCGGCCAAGGTGACGCCGGACATGGTCATCGCCTTGGTCTCATCGTTGTACCAATCGGCGGCGAGCCGCGCATCGTCCACGTACCAAACGTTCCAGAACGACCGGTTGCCGAACACCGGCTCCACGTCGCCCTGGTAGGTTCCGGGAAGGTCTTTGGGGATCTTCCAGAAGTTCTCGATGACGTTGTCGAGTTTCGCGATCTGAAGTATCACGATGCCAGCCAGGCAGGCTCCGAGCTGTTTTATCAGCTCGATCGCGCTCTTGACCAAGTCGACGATGAACTCGGCGATTCGATCCATGAGCTCGACCGACATCTCCACCAGATCGACGAAGGCGCCGGCTGCGCCCTCGGCGAGAGCAACGGCCGCGGACCAGGCAGCCTCCGCCGCGTCCTCGATCGCCTCCCATGTGCTGACGGCGGCCTCCTCGAGCTCGTTCCAGACGTCTTCCGCAAGCTCCCCTAGGTCATCCCATGCATCCTCGACGAAGTCCGTCGCCGACTCCCACGCTCGCTCCAAGCCGGAGGCCAGATCCTCCCAAGCCGCCTCGGCCCCGGAGCTGATCGTGTCCCAGGCATCGTCGGCCAGCTCCTCGAACGAGTCCCAGGCGTCCTCGGCGATATCGGCAATGCTGTCACCCAACTCCGTGAGGGCGTCACCGACCTCGTCGACCAGGTCCTCGATACTGTCGATTGCGTCGTCGATCGCGTCGCCGATGGCATCGATCCCGTCGTCCAGGGCGTCGCCCACCTCCTCGATCAGGTCGCCTGCGGCATCCACCCCGGCCTCGATGCCGTCGCCGATGGCGTCGGCTATGTCCCCGACGAAACCCCACCCCATGAGGTCAGTGGGAGCGCGCTGCGATGTCAGCGAGGACGATGCTCATGGCCTCGTCAGCGCCGAACCCGGCTTTCTCCAGCGCCGTCCTCTTGGCAGCCAACATCTCGGCCCGCTTCTTCAGTATCTGGGCCACCTCGTTCGAGTTGGAGATGTGCACCAAACCCTGCTCGGCGAGCTTGGCTTTGTCCGTGAAACGGGTGAGCACGTCACCCGTGGCGAAGTCCCTAGCCGCATCCTCCGCGTCCTTGAGGACCTGCAACTCGACAGCCTTCGACGCCGCTGTCGCCGACGCCGAGTTGACCAGGGCGGCGATGTCACCCGGGAGCTTCTGGTTCCCTTTCAGCCCGAGGCGGTCCTTCATGGACCGCTCCACCGTCCTCCGGATGTCCTTTTCCACATCCGATCCCGGGGCAGCCACAAACCGGGACGGCTGGAACGGCTCGCGCAGTCTGTCGGTCATCATGTCTCCTTTGTCATCTCGCGGCTCAGCTCATGTCTTGCGTCGTTTCAGGTTCTTGGCTAGACGCTGCAGATCCTCGGTGGCGTAGTCCTCGCCTCGTTCTTTGAGGCGGTCCACTGCCTCGTCGAGGGTGTCGGTCGCTTCCTTCTTGCGTCCCATTTCCACATAATCCTCGGCGAGCCCCGCCACGAGGGCACTCTCGCTGGAGGGTCTGAACGCCGATCTCTCCTGATACTCATCAGGAAGGGGGCTGACGGCGGCCGCCAGCATTTTTGCCGCCTGTTGGATGTCGGGCTTGGAGGCGACGACGACCGGTTCGCCGTCCTTGAGGTCCACGTGTTTGTACGACCTGGCCTCATCTTTCGCCAGCGCCGCCGCGATATGCCGAACACCGACGGGGTCCGTCTCGGCGTATCGCTCGGTGGCCCCCATCAGCTGGTCTTTCACCTCGGGGTGGCGGCGAGTCCCGCCGTAGTAGAGGAACTGAGCTGCCTCCCGGCTGGTCAGCAGATGGGCCAGCTCCTCGCTACCCCTGGTGAGGGGATGTGCGATCCGGATTCGGCGGATGGCGGTGGCGACGAAACCCAACGGGAAACACGGCCAGAAGATCCGAATCAGGTAGGAGCCGGGCTCGGCGAAGTGGTGCCCTTTGGCGCCGAAGCTGAGCCCGATGGCGGTGTGGATGGCGTCACCGGGCGCCAGCTCCAGCGGGTCGGGAGGTTCCAGGAGACGACGGACCGGGGGCACGAAGGTGACGATCTCCCCGTTGGGGCGTTCGATGACCACCTTCAGCAGGCCGTCCTCGGGCTGCAGCCGATCGACGACCTGGAGCGGCCGATCCGAGACGTTCTCCAATCTCAACTCGAGAGTGACCGGGACCCCGATGTCGAATACGTCGGGGCTGATGATGTCGAGGTCGGCCGGCTGAGGGCCGGCGAAAGCCGGGCTCAGATCAACGCTGAGGTTGTCCCCGATCCAGTCCCGCCCTCCGAAGATCACATCGTTGCGATCGGCATGACGCATCCAGATCAGCTCGACATCGTCGAACTCCCATCGGAAGTTCGACCAGAAGCTCGTCTCGCCGCCGTCGTAGCCCCACGGATAGTTCATGAACGATTCCGAGCCGGTGTCGTCATCAACGGTTCGCTGCCAGGTATGGGGCAGGTTGAACGCGTGACCCGCCTCATGGATCAGCGTCTGGAGAACCAGCCGGTTCTCCTTGTCGGCGGTGTTGTAGAGGGTCCCGCTCGTCCTCCCCCGCGTCGCGTCATCGGCGATGGCAAACCCCTGGCGGAGGAAGGAATCCCCGGCCTGCCACCCTCCCCAGTCGAACATGGTCCCGTAATAGCCCGAGTTGTAAGTCGGGTCGCCGAACCTGGGGACGATCACCCCGTAGAGGTTCCATTGGAGCCGGTCGGAGAAGCTGTCGAACCGATCCTCCATCAGGTCGTGCAGCTCGGCTTCGCTCCAGTTCGATCCGGGATCGGCGCTGTCCGGGTCGTTGAGGGTGTCGTCATGGGTCACCGTCAGGTCGATCCCGGAACGAAGGAAGACCTCACGGATGCTCACCGAGGCGGGCAAGCCCGATGGAGACGGATCGATGTCCGGATCCAGGGTGGGCGGGAAGGTGGTGCCCTGGAAACGGTCGATCTCCAGGGTCGCCTTCCGGTAGTACTCGGAGATCTTGGGGCACAGGTAGGAACGCACCAGCGCCCCGTTGGTGTACCACTCGACACAGGCAGCCGCCGGTGAGGCAAACCAGTTGACCCTCGGGATGTGGACCTCGATCCGGTCCCCTGTCTTGGTCGGGTTGGCGTAGTGACGGACCGGTCCGGACAATTCGATCGCCGAGCTGTCGCCGGCCTCGGTGACCTGGTCGACGACGAAGGACCCGTTGTAGAACGTGATCGGGATCCCGCAGAAGGAGAACTGGGTGTAGAGATCGCCGCTGAGCCGATCCTGGGGCCGGCGACCGTCGACGTCGACCCGCAACTCGAGGATCGAGCCTCCCGCAGCCGGCGTGGCATTTCGGTATGTCCCACTCACCGGTCGTTTCAACCAGGGGAGAACGACCTCCAGGTCTTCTCCGATTACCCGGTCCAGGCCGAGGTTGATGAGCGTCTCGAGGTCGGTCGGCATGTTCTCCCCCTCTGTTGAATCTCGTATCTGGCCGTCACAACCAGCCCTCTCCAATTGTCTGGAGGAGACCACAACAGGTCTATGACGAACTCATGTCAGGTTCATGCCGGATAGATATGATTCGGCACTGCGGGGTGGGAGCTGGCCGAGCCGAAAGCGGCGGTGCAGCATGAACGAACCAGTGGCGGTGCTGACCCCCTCCCCTGCCCTGAGGCGGGGCCTGGCATGGATGCTCGCCGGCACCGCCTTCGCCCCGGAGGAACCCGACGACCCAATGGCCTGGGTCGCTGCGGACGGGCACCGGGTTGTTCTCGTAGCGGTGGCAAAGGTCCCGGACGTGAGTCTGGTGATCGACTTGCGGCAGGCCGGGAAAGACCTCGTCGTCGTGGCGCTCCTCCCCGAGATCACCCCGAGTGTCGTCCGTGACGCGGTCCTCGCCGGGATCTGTGCGGTTGCCGGGTGGGACACGTCATCGGATGAATTGGTGGCACTGCTCACGGCGGGTGTGGAGTCGCGCAGCATCGTTCCCACCCACCTGCTGCAGGAGCTGGCCACCGCGTCGGACAATGGTTCGCAGGTCGAGCTCGATCAGGAGCAGGTGGAGTGGTTGCGGGCCTTGGCGAGGGGCACCACGGTCAACCAGCTGGCGGAGCACATCTGCTATTCCGAGCGCGAGGTGTATCGCCTGCTCCGGGCGTTGTACGACCGGCTGGGGGTGGGCAATCGGACGGAGGCTCTGATCTGGGCCGCGCAGCGAGGCCTAGTGGGATGAAAGCCGATCGGGCGGGAGGCAGCCGATGAGGGAAGTGAAGGTGAAAGGGCTGCGCGAGGAGGACGACTACCTCGCGGATCGATTGCAGGAGAAGATCAACTCATACCTGCTGAAGGGCGATCGCCAAAAGGTGTTCTATTGGATCCTCGCCTGCACGGCAGGAATCGGTGCGGCTCTGGTCCCGGCGTTCATCAACATCCAAGGCGTTCCGGACGTCGTGCCCACTGTGACCAGCCTGGTGGTTGCGGTCGCGCTGGCCATCGAAGGCACCTTCCGGCCGAGAGAGCACTGGCGCAATTACGACTCCATCGCGGCCGACCTACGCGCCGAGGAAATGCGGTACTCCACCAAGACCGGGCCGTACGCGGATGGAGCGGCTTTCGTGACCCTGGTGCAACGCGTCGAAGACAAGATTGCCGCCGAGCGCAGCGACACCATCCTGATGAGGACCGCCCCCGTCCGGAACGGCGGCGACCAAGAAGATCACTGAAGGAGGCCCACGACACGGCCGCCGGGCTCAGCTGATCTCCACCACCACCTTGCCCCGAGCCCGGCCCTCACCGACGTGGGCGAGCGCCCGAGGAACCTGGTCGAGCCCGAAGGTGCGGTCGATGTGGATTTGGACATCACCCGAGACACAGAAGTCGGCCATTGGCTGGAAGTGGGTCGGGCCGGGCCGCACCACGAGCAGGCCCATGCGGCGACCGGTGAGCCGGGCGACCAGGGCTCCGATGGTCACCACCCGCAGCAGCGCGGGCACCGATCCTCCGACGCAGCGGTATCGACCGCCTGGTGCCAGCGCCCGCCGATAGGCAAAGACCGAACGATGAGCGACGAGGTCCAGCACGTGGTCG
>JBOGEV010000304.1:0-23428 GCA_050742015.1 Acidimicrobiia bacterium | reverse complement strand
ACCTTTGGGTCGTGATCTCCGCGCCAGAATCACCGTTGCTTACCGATAAGGCGGTGCGTAGAGCAGGCCGCCATCGGTCCAGAGGGCGTTGACCCCTCGCTCGAGGCCGAGCGCTGTGTCCGGCCCCACGTTGCGGTTGTAGATCTCGGCGTAGTTGCCCACCGCACCGATCACAGTGGCGGCGAAGTCGGTGGCCAACCCGAGACCCGGGTCGAAGGGCGCCGTACCCGCGTCGGTCTCCACCTCGAGACCGAGGAAGTTGCGGATTCCGGCATCCTCGGAATCGGCAAACGTCCCCACGTTGGTGGAATCGATGCCGAACTCCTCGGCCTGGATGGTGGCCAGGATGATCCAGTCGACCACCTGGGCCCACTGCGAGTCACCGTCGAGGACAGCCGGTCCCAGCGGCTCCTTGGAGAAGGTCTCCTCCAGGATCACCAAGGCCTCAGGACCGCCCTGATCCTCGGGCCATGCCGAGCGCACCCCTGCGAGCTGGGACTTGTCCGAAGTCCAGCCGTCGCATTGACCCTCGATGAAGGCAGCCTGCAGCTGCGCGTTCTCATCGAAGGTGAGCGGGGTGTACGGGATGTCCGCCATCCTCGTGGTCAGGTTCAACTCCGTCGTCGTCCCGGACAGGACGCAGATGTTGGTGTCGGTCATGTCGTCGATCGCGGTGAAACCGCTGTCGGCACGCACCATCATCCCCTGCCCGTCGTAGAACGTGGTGTGCAGGAACCTGGCGGCCAGACCACCGTCCCGGCTCGACGTCCATGTCGTGTTCCGGACCAGGACGTCGATCTCACCGGACTGCAGTGCGGTGAACCTCTGCTCGGCGGTCAACTCGACGAACTCCACGGCTTCGGGGTCTCCGAGCACTCCGGCGGCGATCGCATGGCAGAAGTCGATGTCGAAGCCGGAGAAAGTCCCCGCCTCGTCGACGAACCCGAACCCGGGTACCGCGTTGTTCACACCGCAGAGAAGTGAGCCACGGGCCTGTACCTCGGCCAGCTTGCCGTCGCCGGCGGGCTCCTCAGCTCCTGCGGTGGTCGTGGTCTCCTCGCCACCGGCAGCGGTGGTCGTCGGCTCCTCACTGGCTTCCGTGGTCTCGGTGCCGCCCTCGGCCGTCGTGGTCGTGGTGTCCGCCGCCTCCGTACAGGCGGCGAGCGCCAGGATCATGACGGTCAGCACCGCCAATAGCTTGCTTGCTTTCATCTGTTTCCTCCGGTTGATCGCTTCACGTCGGCCGACGGCCGACGCGTTGCACGAGGGCGACCATAGTGGGAGGTCTTGGGGCGAGGGGAGCAAAAGCCGGTCAGGCGGAGTCAGTCATCAGGCGGAGGAAGCGGCGCGCTCGCTCGGTGGTCGGTTCGGTGAGGACCTGGTCCGGCGTGCCTTGCTCCACCACCCGGCCCTCGTCCATGAACAGGACTCGATCGGCCACAGCCCGGGCAAAGGTGAGCTCGTGGGAGACGACGATCATCGTCATCCCGTCCTGAGCCAGCGCCTCGATCACCTCCAGCACCTCGCCCACCAGCTCCGGATCGAGAGCCGAGGTCGGCTCGTCGAGAAGGATCAGGTCCGGGCTCATGGCCAGGGCGCGGATGATCGCCGCTCGCTGTTGCTGGCCGCCGGAGAGACGGTCCGGGTACTCGTCCCTCTTGTCGGCCAGGTCGAACCGGGCCAGAAGCCGGTCGGCGGCCACCCTGGCTTCGTCTTCGGGCATCTTGAGCACTTTGCGCGGGGCCAGAGTGATGTTGTCCAGGACCGAGAGATGGGGGAAGAGATTGAAGGCCTGGAACACGATGCCGATCCGGCGACGCGCAGAGTCGGCGTCGAACTCGGGATCGGCGATGTCCACCCCGTCGAGGAGGATCTCCCCGTCGTCGATTGATTCCAGCAGGTTGATGCAGCGGAGGAGCGTCGACTTGCCCGACCCCGACGGGCCGACGATGGCCATCACCTCGTGGGTGCCCAGGTCGAGGCTGACATCGGCGAGCACGGTCAAGGAACCGAACTCCTTCCAGATCCCACGCACCTCGAGGAGACGCTCACTCACAGTGGGCTCCCTCCGACACGCTCCCGTTGCCGCCGGATCAGGTAGTCGGTGTAACGGGCGAGGGGGATGGTGAGGATGAGGAAGAGCAGCGCCGCTGCCAGGTAGGCGGTGAAGTTGAATGTGCCGGCGACGTAGATCTGGGCCCGGCGGAACGCCTCCTGGACTCCGAGCAGGGCGAGAAGGGCCGAGTCCTTCTGCAGGGCGACGAAGTCGTTGAGCAGAGGGGGAATCACCCGGCGCACGGCCTGGGGGAGCACCACCCAGCGCATGCTCTGGGCGGAGCTGAGCCCGAGGGAGCGGGCAGCTGCGGTCTGACTCTCGTGCACCGACTCGATCCCTGCTCGATAGACCTCGGCCACATACGCTGAATAGGAGATGACCAGGGTGGTGATGGCCCAGAACTCCTGGCTGTTGGGGACTCCTTGCAGACGCAGGGCTGGTATCCCGAAACCGAGCAAGAAGAGGAGGATGATGGTCGGTATCCCCCGGATGAGGTCGACGTAGGCGGTGGCGGCCAGCCGCAATGGGGTCAGCAGCGGGGACCGGCTGCTGCGGATCACCGCCACCACCAGGGCAACGATCAGGATCAAGACCTCGGCGATGAGAAAGATTCGGATGTTGCGCCGGAAGCCGGAGAGGATGTCGGGGAACGACGCCTTGAAGTGCTCCCAGCTGAAGAACGACTCCTGAACCGCGGGCCAACCCGGGGAGTTGACCACCACCAGGGCCACCGTCCCGAACACCACGAGCGTGCTGATGGCGCCGATGACCAGCGAGCGGCGTCGCTGTCGCTTGTGGAAAGCCAGACGCCGCGCCCGGCCCGGGGACACACCCGGGCTCCGCTGCGGCGCCTCGGCCTCGGTCATTGGTGAGTCGGCTAGCCGGTTTCGATGACCGGTGCGTCGACCACCTCAGAGAGCCACTCCTGCTGGAGAGCGTCGAGGTCGACGTTGGCCAGGGCCTCGTTGACGCAATCCCGCAGCGGGTTGCCCTCCTCGAAGAGCATGCCGAACTGCTCGGGCTCCCCGGCAGCGGGGAACTGAGCGATCACGGCCGATCCCTCGATCTCCACCGCCGACACGAAGAATGCCGTGGGCAGATCGAGAATGAGACCGTCGAGTTGGCCGGCATCGAAGGCCGCCTTGGCGTCGGCGTTGGTGTCGTAGACCAGGGGCTCGGTGTCGGGCTGGATGACGTCGGTGATGAAGTCCAGGCTGGTGGTGCCGACCTGGGCTCCGAGTCGATACGCCTTGAGCTCGTCGATAGTGGTCGCGGATGCGATATCGGAGTCGGTGAAGCCGAGGAGCGCCTGGTTGACGTCGTAATAGCCGTCGGAGAAGTCGACGGCCTGGTCACGATCCTCAGTGATCGAGATCTGGTTGATGTCGAAGTCGAAGTTCTTCTCACCCGGGGCGAACGAGTTGTTGAAGGGGACGACAACCCAGCTGACCTCTTCCTCGGCGAACCCGAGCTCACCGGCCACCGCATAGGCCACCGCGCTCTCGAACCCGGTGCCGGTCGCAGGCCCAGCATCGAAGTCGAACCAGGGCGGGAACGATGGCTCGTCGGTGCCGATGGTGAGCAGGCCTTCCTCGACCAGGGTCAGATCCTCCTTCGCACAGGATTCCCCGGCCTCGCCGCCACCTTCGGTGGCACATGCGGCCAGGACCAGGCCGAGCGCGGCGATCAGGGCGATGTATCTCTTCATCAGGAGGCCTCCAGGACCAGGATCGAAGCCTGGAGAGTAGTGGCCCGAAGGACGAACGCGCCCCGAGCCGCCTAGTGCTGTTCCACCATCCTCAGGAAACGCCGGGCACGCTCCGTCTTCGGGTCGACCAGGATCTCGCTCGGTGGCCCTTCCTCGACGACCACGCCCTCGTCCATGAACACCACCCGATCTGCGACCTCCCTGGCAAAGTCCATCTCGTGGGTGACCACCAGCATGGTCATCCCGTCGTTGGCCAGTGCCCGCATCACGTCGAGCACCTCACCGATCAACTCGGGATCGAGGGCCGAGGTCGGCTCATCGAACAGCATCATGTCCGGGTTCATGGCCAGAGCCCGAGCGATCGCCACCCGTTGCTGCTGTCCGCCGGAGAGCCGGATCGGGTACTCCTCGATCTTCTCGGTGAGCCCAACCCGTTCCAACACCCGACGGGCCACCTCCTCCGCGTCCTCGGTGGAGCGCTTGAGCACCTTGGTCTGGGCGATTGTCAGGTTGCCCAGCACATCGAGATGAGGAAAGAGATTGAACTGCTGAAAGACCATGCCGATCTTGGTTCGCAGCTTGTCGACATCCGCGTCGGGGTCCGTGATGTCCTCGCCCTCGATGAGGATCGTCCCCGACTCGGACTCCTCGAGTCGGTTGACACAACGGAGCAGAGTCGACTTTCCCGACCCTGAACGCCCGATGACACATACCACCTCACCCTCGTCCACCTCGAAATCGATCCCCTTGAGCACCTCGAGGTCGCCGAACCTCTTGTGCAAGTCCCTGATCTCGATCACCGCGGCAGTCATCGGGCCTTGGCCGTCTCCTTCTCCAGCCTGCGAACCAGACCGGTGAGGGGCAGGGTGATCAGCAGATAGACGATGGCCGCCACCGTGAGCGGGGTCGCGTTCTGGGTGGTCTGCATGAAATCCCTGGCGAACTTGGTCAACTCCTTGGTGATCGGGGTAGTTCCCAGCACGAAGAGCAGTGAGGTGTCTTTGATCAACAGCACGAACTCGTTGGTGAGGGGCGGAATGATGATTCTGAAGGCCTGAGGGAGCACTATCGACACGAGGGCCCGGGACGAGGACATCCCCAACGAGCGTGCCGCCTCCGACTGTCCTCGAGGAACGGCAAGGACCCCGGCCCGAATCGTCTCCGCCATGTATGCGGCCGCCACGACTCCGAGGGCGACCGAGCCGGTGACCAAAGTCCCGCCGGGAAGTCGGAAACCGTCGAACGCGATCGGGAGCCCGAACCCGAACAGGATGATGGTGATCAAGGCCGGGAGTCCCCTGAAGAGCTCTATGTAGCCGGTGGCGAACCATCGATAGGGCTTGATGGTGGAAAGCTTCATCAAGGCCAGGACCAAAGCCAGGGCCAGACCAATGACGAACGAGCCCGCGGTGTAGATCAGCGTGTTGCGTGCCGCGATCGTGAGGACCTCTGGCAGCATCTCCGCCATGACATCCGCCCGGAAAAAGGACCGTCCGATGCGGTCCCAGTCGGCAGCGAGGGCCACGACCAGCACGACCAAGGCAAAGAGGCCGTACATGACGCCCCGAACCAGGCGGCGACGTTGACTGGGTCTCAGGGCCATGAAGAGAGGGGCGACCCTAGTGGGTCGCCCCTCTCCCATTACAGCCCGACGGGACTATTCGAACCAATCGGCGTAGATCTGGTCGTAGGTTCCGTCGTCTCGGAGCGTGGCCAACGAGGAATTGATCGCGGCGAGCAAGTCCTCGGCACCTTCTTCCTTGACCGCAAAGCCATAGGACTCGTCGGTCGGGAACGTCTCGACGATGGTGTAGCCCTCGTTGTTCAGGACGAAATCGGCGTTGGGCACGATGTCCTGGAGCACGCCCTGGACATTGTCGGCTCCGAGGGCGAGGAAAATGTCGCCCGGGTTCTCGAACGACACCAATTCCGCGTCTTCGGGAGCGTTCTCTTGGGCATACATCTCACCCGTCGTCCCCGACTGGACTGCGATCGAGCTGCCTCCGAAGTCGGCGAGCGCGGTCAATCCGGATTCGTCGCTGGTGAGCAGGGACTGTTCGGCGCTGAAGTACGAGTCGGTGAAGTCGATGCTCTCCTCACGCTCTTCGGTGATGGTGATCGACGCGGCCGCCACATCACAGTCACCTGCCTCCATCGCCAAACCGGACGTGATCGGGTCGAATCCGGTGTTGTTGACCGCCAGCCCCAGCCCGAGATCCTCGCCGATGGCTCGCATCAGTTCGATATCGAAGCCGGTGTACCCGCCTTCCGCATCGGCGTCTTCCATCTCCATAGGTGGATATGGAGCGTCGGTGCAGACGGTGAGGGTGCCTTCGGCGACAAGCCCAAGGTCGGCGGCGGCTGCCGTGGTGTCGGTGGTGTCGCCACCGGTCCCGCCGGTATCACCGTCGTCACCACAGGCGGCCAGCACTAGGGCGAGGGCGGCGACAAGCGCAACCATCCGTGCTGTTTTCTTCATGTTTCTTCCTCCGTATTGGTAGATCCCGGGACCCCAAGGTCCGGGAGCGGGAGGAAGGGTAACGAGCATCGATCGGCAACAATCTCCAAAGTGCGCAGAAATCGGCGAACAACCCGGGACTACTGGCTGCTCTGGTCGGGGTCAGGACTGTCCAACCTCGGTGATGGCATCCGGCTCACCGCCCTCCCCCTGCTCGCAGCAACCTTGACCCGCGATCCGCTGGCCGTCAGCGGCGTGGTTGCCGCCACCACCGCACCCTGGATCTTCTTCGGCCCAATCGGAGGGTCCCTGGTCGATCGGGCCAACCGGAAGCTCCTGATGACTGGAGGGCAGGTCGTGCGCGGGCTCGTCGTGGCGGCGTTGGCGGTGCTGGTGGCCACCGACTCGGTCACCATGACCCATCTCTACATCACCGGCGCGGTGATAGGCCTCGGTGAGATCCTGGTCGACACCTCATCGCAGGCCGCGATCCCACTCCTCGCCGGGGACCTCCGGCTGGAGACGGCCAACAGCCGGCTCATCGGTGCCGAGTTCGTCCTCAACGACCTGGTCGGGGGGCCGGTTGGCGCCCTTCTCTTCGCCATCGCCGCCTTCCTGCCGTTTGGGGTCGATGCGGCCACCTTTCTGATCGGTGGGCTGCTGATCGCCTCGATCAGGACCCCGATGCAGGGCGAGCGTGCGCCCAACCAGCAGACCATTCGCTCCGACATCGCCGAGGGGCTTCGCTTTGTCTGGCGCCACGATTGGATGCGCCCGGTGGCCGGGGCGGTGGCCGTCGCCAACTTCAGTCTCGGGGCAGGCACCTCGATCCTGGTCCTGTTGGCCATCGAAGAGTTGGGAGTGACCGAGGCCGGTTACGGGGTGATCGTGGGGGTGGGAGCGCTGGGCGGCGTGCTCGGTTCCTTTGTCTCGACCGCCATCACCCGTCGCATCGGCCGACGCTGGGCGATGAGCATGGGCATTGCGATATCGGCGTTGGGTCAGCTCGCCATCGGGCAGGCCACGACCGGCATCGTGGCCGCGATCGGCATCGTCATCGGCCTCTTCGGGGTGACGCTGTTCACCGTTGTCGGCAGGACCCTTCGCCAGGCCCTGACGCCGGATCGTCTCTTGGGGAGGGTGGTGGCTTCGTTCCGGCTGATCGGGATCGGCGCATTGCCGCTCGGGGCCCTCTTCGGTGGCTGGATCGCCCGCGTGGCCGGGCTCCGCGCCCCCTACCTGATCGGCGCCGCCCTGCTGGTCGTGGCCGCGGTGGTGACCCATCGAGCATCGACGGAGGAGCGGATCGGGAGTTGAGGGTTGCCGAAGGGCGAAGTCGGCCGGCAATCAGAGCGATAGCTCCGGCCGACCGGCGTCTGTTCGCCCTGAGGTGCGATCGTGAGACCGACTCAGAACACAGGAGGGCTGAGGGTTGCCGAAGGGCGAAGTCGGCCGGCAATCAGAGCAGCGCCAGAACCCGGGACGCCACCGAGTCGGGGTCGACGCCGATGGAGTGGGCGATGTCGGAGGGGGAGCCGAAGTCGAGGAAGTGGTCGGGGACTCCGATGCAAGTGATCTGCTTGACCAGACCCGCCCCGGCGAAGGCTTCCATGACCGCGGCTCCGAAACCGCCGGCCACCACATTGTCCTCCAGGGTGACCACATGCCGGGCCGGCGCCGCCCATTCCAGGATGCGGGGGTCGAGCGGCTTGACCCATCTCGCATTGACCACGCCGACCGAAAAGCCCTTGGCCTCGATGTCGACGGCCGCCTTCTCGGCAGTCTCCACCATCCGGCCCGCCGCCACCAAGAGAACATCCGTCCCCTCGGAGAGGAGTTGCGCCTCACCTATCGGCAGCGCGTCCACCGGGACCGCGGGAACCGACACCGCGGCCCCTTTCGGGTAACGGATCGCAATCGGCCCGTCATGGTCGACGGCCGTCTCGATCATGGCGCACAACTCGGTGGCGTCGGCGGGGACCGCCACGACCATGTTGGGGATCATCCGCAAATACGAGATGTCGAACACCCCGTGGTGTGACGGCCCGTCGGGGCCGGTGATCCCGGCCCGGTCGATGAGGAAGGTGACCGGGAGGTTGTGCAGGGCGACGTCGTCGACGATCTGGTCGAAGGCACGCTGCAGGAACGCCGAGTAGACGGCCACCACCGGGCGTTTTCCGGCCATGGCCATCCCCGCGGCCAGGGTCACCGCGTGCTGCTCGGCGATGCCGGTGTCGAAGACGCGGCCCGGGAAGCGCTGCTGCAGCGGCAGCAGACCGGCGGTGGTCACCATCGCCGCCGAGATCCCGATCAGGTCGGGCCGGGTTGCCGCCGCCTCGGCCACCGCCTTTCCGGCAACGTCGGTGAGCTTCAGCTCGTGCTTCAGCTCCTTCCCGGTGGCCAAATCGAACGAGCCGACTCCGTGAAGCTTCTCCAGCTCGTCCTCGATGGCGGGTTGATACCCATTGCCCTTCTCGGTGACCACATGGACCACCACCGGCCGGTCGTACCGCTTGGCGGTGCGGAAGGTCTCCTCGAGGAGCTGGATGTCGTGACCGTCGATCTGGCCGGTGTACTTCAGATCGAGTGCGTCGAAGACAGTGAACGGCTCCAGGATCTGCTTCACCGCATCCTTGAGCCGGCCTGCCAACTCGTCTGCCGTCTCCCCAACCAGAGGCAGCCCGCGCAGCATCCGGCCCAGGGTCTTCTTGGTCTTCTCGTAGCGGGGGTCGAAGCGGTACTGGGCCAGGTTGGCCAGGGCAGCAAGGCCGCCGACCGTCGGGGCGTAGGAGCGGCCGTTGTCGTTGACCACGATGATCAGCCGCTTCGGCCTGGTCACCGCGATGTGATTGAGCGCCTCGTAGGCCATGCCTCCGGTCAGGGCCCCATCGCCGATGATGGCCACGGTGTAGCCGGGATAATCGGCAAGGGCATGACCCAGGGCGTACGACAGCGAGGTAGAGGCGTGGCTGTTCTCGACGAAGTCGTGCTCCGACTCCTCCCGGCTCGGGTACCCGGAGAGACCGCCGGTGTGTCGAAGCTGGTCGAAACCGGACATCCGCCCCGTGACCAGCTTGTGCACATAGGCCTGGTGCCCGACATCCCAGATGAAGCGGTCGTGGGGCGAGTCGAAGACCCGGTGCAGAGCCAGTGTCAGCTCGACTACTCCCAGGTTGGGAGACAGGTGCCCGCCCGACTTGGAGACCTTGTCGAGGATGAAGGAGCGGATCTCCTCCGCCAGCGTGTCGAGCTCTTCATTGCTCAGTTCGCGCAGGTCGGCCGGGCTCGAGATTGATTCGAGGATCGACATGGTGAAAGCCAGTTCAGGCTAGTTGGTGGTGTCCTCTTCGAGAACCGGGAGCCGGACGGTGAAGGTGGAGCCCACCCCGAGCTCGCTCTCCACGCCGACCGTTCCACCGTGACTCTCCACAACGTGTTTGACGATGGCCAGACCCAGACCGGTGCCACCCGTGGCCCGGGCCCGGGCGTTGTCGACCCGGTAGAACCGCTCGAAGACCCGCTCCAGGTCGCGGGTCGGAATCCCGTCCCCGGTGTCGACGATGCGGAGGACTGCGTCACCGTTGACCGTCGTCAACTCGGCGCCGATCGACCCCCCGGCCGCCGTGTAGTGAATCGCATTGTCGAGGAGGTTGCGGACCGCAATCGCCACGTCGCGCCTGCTCCCGGCCACCGAGACCGGGGCCAGTTCCATGCTCAGTTCGATGTTCCGTTCCTCGGCTGTGGACCGGATCCGCTCCAACTCCTCCCGCACCAGGTGATCGAGACTCATGGGGTTGAGCTCCGGCTCGTCACGCTCCAACCTGGACAGATCGAGGAGGTCGGCCACGAGGCGGTCGAGCTGGCGGGCCGAAGCCTCGATCTGGCGGGCAAATCCAATGGATGAGACGTCGTTCCGCTCAACGGCGAGCCGGAGGGCCTCGGACGAGGCGATGATGGCCGAAACCGGGGTCTTCAGCTCGTGCGAGGCATTGGCGACGAAGTCGCGACGGACAGATGCCGCCCTCTCCCGCTCGGTGACATCGACCACCACCAGCAGCACGCGCGGGTCATCGGCGAAAGGGGTGGCAATCGCCCGCAGCACCCGCAACGGCGTCCCGTGCTCGGCGAGCCGGCTGCTCGGCGAACGCATCTCCCGGCTCTCCTCCACGGCCGTTTGGAACGAGAACGGGACCAAACCGGACAAAGTGCTCGGGACCGCGCCCAGCAACTCAAAGGCCGACGGGTTGGCGTAGACGACTGCATCCTCCTCGTCGAAGAAGATCGTGCCCTGGGGCAAAGCTCCAAGCACGACCTCGAGCGTGTCCGATGAGCGCTCGGCGTCGACCAGCCGGGACCGGCTCTCGGCTTCCAGCCTGGTTATGGCAGAGCCCAACTGGTCGAGCTCGCGAATCGCCGACCGGGGAATGGGCTGGTCCGACTCGTCGTCGGCCAACGCCAGGGTCTGGCGGGTCAGCTCGGTTATCGGCGCCGACATGCGTCTCGCCAGCCAGGCGACCAGGGCCAAGCCGACCAACCCCATGACCACCGCGATCACGATGATGGCGCTTCGGTAGGGCCAGGTGTCGTCCGCGAGGTCCCTAGCGCCGACCGATATTCGGAGCACCCTCCCGTCCTCGGTGGGCACCGCGACGTAGAGCTGCTCGAACCCCGTGCTCTCACTGAGCCGTGCCGATCGGCCGGGCTCGCCGGCCAGTGCGGCCATCACCTCGGGCCGCTCGGCATGATTCTCCATCTGAGCGGGGTCGTCATGGGAGTCGGCCAGGACCACGCCCTCGCCATCGATGACGGTGAACCGGTAGTCACTGGCCACAAGCATCTCTTCCACCCAGGCGTCGAGAGCGGCATCCTCGGTGGGCATCCCCGGTTCTGCGATCAGCGCGGTGGTCTCGAGATGATCGAGCAGCCGCTCGGTGAATGCGTTCTCGACCGACTGGGAGATGAACCATCCCATCGCCCCGATCAGCAGCAGGTAGGCCAGTGCGAAGTAGAGGAGGAACCTGAGAGCGAGCGGGGTCCCTCCCGCCCCTCTACTGCTCATCGACGAACTTGTAACCGAGACCGCGCACGGTCACGATCAACACCGGGTGGGACGGGTCCTTCTCCAGCTTCTGTCGGAGACGCTTGATATGGACGTCCAGGGTCTTGGTGTCCCCGAAATAGCTCGGACCCCAGACCTCGTCGATGAGGGTGTGCCTGGCGGCGAGGCGGTTTCGCCGGCGCATCAGCGATTCGAGCAGCTCGAACTCCTTTGGGCGCAGATCCACTGGCTCCCCGTCGAGCCGCGCTTGATGGGCGTCGATGTCGAGCTCGACCGGCCCTCCTCGGAGAACCTCGTTGGACTCGGCGAGAACGCCGCTCTTGGCCGCCCGACGCAGCTGCGCCCGGATCCGGGCGACCAACTCGCGCATGGAGAAGGGTTTGGTCATGTAGTCGTCGGCGCCGAGCTCGAGACTCGCCACCTTGTCCGACTCGGCGTCCTTGGCAGTGAGCATGATGATGGGGACGTCGGACGACAATCGGATCTGACGGCACACGTCGAGGCCGGACATGCCAGGGAGCATCAGGTCGAGCAGGACCAGGTCGGGCTGGTTGACCCGGGCCGACTCCAGACCGGTCACCCCCGAATCGGCCACCAGTACATCGAAGCCTTCGATGTCGAGGGCATAGCGGACCGAGTCGGCGAGGCCGGGCTCATCCTCGATGACAAGGACGCGGTGCCTGCGGCGATCATCCACCAGTGTCATCGGCCGGCTGTTCCAACTTCGCCTCGACGAACTCGGCGCGCTCACCGGTGATCAGGTACGCCGTCTGCTCGGCGAAGTCGACCGCCTGATCCCCGACCCGCTCCAGGGCCCGGGAGGCCATCATCATCTTCGTGGCCCACTCCAGCATTTGGGGGTCCCCTGCCACGGCCACGATTTCCTTGAACATGTTTGCGTTGAGCCGATCCACCGGTTGATCCATTGCCGGGAGGAGCCGGGCCTCGTCCAGGTCCTGTCTGAGATAGGCCTCGACCGAGGCCCTGATCATGGGACGGACCAGGTCGCCCATCTCCCTGATCTGCTCACAGATGCGCTCCACACGGGGGAGACCCTCGTTGAACTGGGTGATCCGGGCGATGTTGACGCATTGGTCGCCCATCCGCTCGAAGGTCGAGTTGAGCTGGAGCAACACGGTCATCTTCCTGAGGTCCGAGCCCAAAGGCTGGAACCGGGCCATGAGCCCGGTCCACTGGTGATGAACCTCGAGATAGATGCGATCGATCTCGTTGTCGAGGGCGATCACCCGCTCGGCCAACTCGAGATTTCCGGTGATCACTGCCTCCACCGCCATCTCCACCATGTGCTCGGCACGGTCGACCATCCCGAGGACGGTGTGCTCCAGCGCCTCCAACTCCTGGTGGAAGTGGAGATTGGTGTCTGCTGCCTGTGTCATCCGAATCGCCCAGTGATGTAATCCTCCGTCTGTTTCTGGACCGGCGAGGTGAATATCTGCTCGGTCTGGCTGAATTCAACCAGGTGGCCTGTGCGCTGGCCCTCCTCGTCGACGTTCACCGAGAAGAAGGCGGTCTGATCCGACACCCGGGCAGCCTGCTGCATGTTGTGGGTGACGATCACGATCGTGTAGTCCTGCTTGAGGTCGAGCATGAGCTCCTCGATCTTCAGGGTGGCGATCGGGTCCAAGGCGGAGCACGGCTCGTCCATGAGGACCACATCGGGGCTGGTGGCGATGGCGCGGGCGATGCAGAGACGCTGCTGCTGCCCGCCGGACAGGGCCATCCCCGACTCCTTGAGCTTGTCCTTGACCTCGTCCCATAGGGCGGCCTTGATCAGCGACTCCTCCACCAGGTCGTCATAGTTCCCCTTGAATCCGGCGATCCGGGGCCCGTAAACGATGTTCTCGTAGATGCTCTTCGGGAACGGGTTTGGCTTCTGGAACACCATCCCGATGCGACGACGCACTTCGACCGGATCGACTTTGTCCCCGTAGAGGTCGACGCCGTGATATGCAACCCGTCCCTCGACCCGAGCCGTCTCGATGAGATCGTTCATCCGGTTGAAGCAGCGGAGCACGGTCGACTTGCCGCATCCGGACGGGCCGATCAATGCCGTGATCCGGTTCTGCCGGATCTGCATGTCGACCTCGCGCACGGCCCGGAACGACCCGTAGTAAACGGTCAACTGATCCAACTCGAATATCGGAGACCGATCGTCCTCGAGTGAACTCTGGTTGTGTACCGACATTTCCAAGCGGATGGCATTATCGGCCGGCGGCGCATCGATCCGCGTTTCCGGCTGAGTCGTGTCGGTCTCAGTGGTCATGGGGTCCCCTTCCTGGTCCTTCATCGGTATCGGCGCTCGAACCGGTCACGGGCGAGGACCGCCGCCGCGTTCACCGCCAACAGCATCACCAGTAGAACGACGATGGAGGCCGCGGTCAGAGCCACGAACTCGGCCTGGGGTTGCCTGGCGAAGTTGAAGACGATGATGGGAAGGGCGGTGTAGGGCTGATCGGAGAGCAGATCGAAGAATGAGGCATCGCTGGCGACACTGAAGAAGAGGGAGAGTTGGGCGCCGGCAAGGAGCAACGGGGCGGACTCGCCGAAGGCCCGGGCGATGGTGAGCACCGACCCGGTGAGGATGGCGGGGATGGCCACCGGCAACACATGATGCCTGATGGTCTCCCAGCGGGTGGCTCCCACCGCGAAGGACGCCTCGCGCAGCCCAGCGGGCACGGCCCGCAATGCCTCCGAGGTGGTGATGATCATGATGGGGAGCACCAGGACCGCGAGGGTCAGACCGCCTGCGATCACATTGCGACCGGCGATCCCGCTGGAGGCGCCGAACACACCTCGCATCAATACCTCGACGAACAGGAACAATCCCAGGATCCCGTAGACGATCGAAGGGACACCGGCCAGATTGCGGATGTTGGCGTTGATGAATCTGGTGACCCGGTTGTCGGGCGCATATTCCTCGAGATAGACCGCCGCGGCCACGCCCAACGGGAAGGCGACGACTATGACGAATGCGGTCAGGGCCAGCGAGCCCATGATCCCCTGCCAGATGCCTGCGGCCTCGGCGCGCGGGGACAACGAGGCGGTTATGAACGAGAGACCTCTGGCCTGGAACACCGGGAGGGCAGCAGCGATGGTGTCGACGAGGAGTGTGACCAGGATTACCACCGACGAGAGCAGGCTGAAAAGCAGGGCGAATGCCACCAGGGCATTGACCGGGCTGAAGCGCCGTCCCTCGATGGACTGACGGACGACCTCGGTGGTGGTCATGGCGGAGGTGTCGACGGTCATCTCAGTACCTCTGCCGGTAGCGGCGAACGACCCGCTCGCTGATGACATTCAGGGCGAGGGTGAGCGCGAACAGGACCAACCCGACGAAGAACAGGGACTGGAAGGCGGCGACATCCCCCGCCACCTGGTCCGATCCCACCGCGAGATTGGCGATGGCACCGGTCATGGTCAGACCGCCCTCGGTCGGGTTGAAGGTCATCAACCCGTTGAGCCCCGCAGCCAGGGCAACCACCATCGTCTCCCCGATCGCCCGCGAGATGCCGAGGATCACGGCGGCGATGATCCCTGAGATCGCCGCAGGGAACACCACACGCATTGCGGTGTGCCACTGCTTGGCCCCGAGCCCGTAAGAGGCCTCGCGCAGCGACAGGGGGACCGCCCGCATCGCGTCCTCGGATACGGAGGCGACGAGGGGGATGGTGAGGATGCCAACGGCGATGCCTGCCGCCATGAAGTTGGCGCTCTGCGCCCCCGGGAACAGCCCGCGCACGATGTTGGGGGTGATGAACTGGAGGGCGAAGAAGCCGAGCACCACAGATGGGATGCCGGCCAGGATCTCCAGCGTCGGCTTCAGGACCCTGCGCACTCCGGACCGGGCGTACTCGGAGAGATAGACGGCCGAGCCGAGGCCGAAGGGAACGGCAACCAGCATGGCCACCGCGGTCACATTCAGGGTGTGCACGACCAAAGCCATCAACTGGAACCGGCCGCGCCGGGGGAACCAGCCACTGGCCCACAATTGGTTGAGCTCGATCGCGGACAAGAACGCCCAAGCCTTTCCGACGAGGGCGAGGACGATCGCCACCGAGATCAGGATCGAGATCCCCGCCGCTGAGAAGAAGATGGCCTTGACCACCCGCTCACGTCGCCGACGACGGACATCGCCGGTCAGGTCGATCCCGATCTCCCGCTGGGTCTCGGCGATGGCCATCTTGGTCGGTGGTGACTAGGGATCGGGCCCGGGGAGGAATCCGGCCCCGATCGCGACCTAGCTCAGCCCCGGGCGCCTTCCCAGGCGGCCCGGGTGGCCTCGATGTCTTCGGCGGGCAACTGGACGTAGCCGGCCTCGGACACGAAGGCCAGGCCTTCATCCGATACATAGAAGTCGCCGAACGCCGACAGATCGGGTCTGCTCGCAAGGTCGTTGGTCGTCACGTAGATGAACAGCGGGCGAGCCAGCGGGTACTCGAAGCTGGCGATGGTCTCCGTGCTCGGGGCCACGCAGCCCGACTCGCCGCTGTCGATCTCGATCGCTTTCAAGACATCCTGGTTCTCCTCGAAGAAGGCGAACCCGACCCAGCCCAGCGAGGTTGGGTTCTCGGTGATGCCCTGGACGATCACGTTGTCGTTGGCCGAGGCGTTGTAGTCGGCCCGGGTGAAGTCGTTGTCCTCACCGAGGCGCTCCTCGGCGATCTCGGCGATGACCAACTCGACGAAACTGTCGTAGGTCCCCGACTCCTCACCGGGGGCGGTGATCACCAACGACTCTTCGGCATAGGGGGCGTTGGGCGCTCCCAGTTCCGCCGCAAGCTCGTTGGCGTCCGACCAGTTGGCGAACCCTTCAGACTCCGGGCCGAGCAAGGCATAGAGGTCGGTGAAGGCGAGGCAGGTGACGGCCTCGTTCGTCGGGTTGGTCATGACGGTGAGACCGTCCGTCGCGATGTGCAGCTCGACGTACTCGATCCCGGCGGCCTCGCATTCGGCGATCTCCTCATCCGATATCGGACGCGAGGCGTCGGAAATGTCCGTCTCGCCGGCGCAGAACCGGGCGAACCCGTCACCCGTGCCTGGACCCTCGACTGAGGTGGCAACTCCTGGGTTGGCACCGTCGAAAGCTTCCCCAACCCGGGCCGTGATCGGCTCGACCGTGGACGACCCCGACACGACGATGCTGCCCGATAGGTCTCCCTCCCCGCCTCCCTCTCCGCTGGTGGTTGGCTCTTCGGCTGCGGCCTCCGTGGTGGTCGGGTCTTCGGCGTCGGCTCCGGACGTTGTGGTTTCGTCGCCTCCGTCCCCCGCACAAGCGGCGAGGACGAGGGCCAGCACTACGGCCAGACCCAGCAGGCGGTTGATTCGGGAATTCATCCCTGTTTGCTCCTTGTTCGGGAACATTTCCTCAATAGGGCCGCAGGGAATCCCCACCGCCCATGACAACGTAGATCGAGGTCGTTAACCGGGCGTTTGCCCGCGGGTGAACGAGAGATGAACGTTTTGGAGGTCCGGCCACCCCGATCCCGGCGAACCGCGGGCATCTAGCCTGCGCAACGATGGAGAGCCTCTCGCGGCAGGACACGGCGGAACAGGCCGGCGTCGGTCTGGAGTACGTCGACCGCTTGCTCGAGCTGGGGATCCTCGAAGAGGACGGGGACGACATTTTGCGGGCGGGAAGCCCGCAAAGGGTTCGGATCGTCCGGATGCTGGAAGACGCCGGGCTCCCACTCGACGGGCTCGGTGAAGCCCTCCGCCGCGGTCTGGTCTCTCTCGACTTCATCGACACGACCTCGAACAATCGCTGGGGTTCGCTCACCGCCACGACATTCGAGGAGCTGAGCGAACAAACCGGGGTCCCGATCGACTTGCTGGGCGCCATACGCGAGGCGATGGGATTCGCTCCTCCGGATCCCTCGGACCGCGTCCAGGAACACGAGATGGAAGTGGTCCCCCTGGTTCGACTCCAACACGAGAACGGGTTTCGCAGTGCAGTCGTTGATCGTGCACTGCGTGTCTACGGCGAGAGCATGCGGCGCGTCGCCGAGACCGAGTCCGATTGGTGGAGGAGCGAGGTCCTGATGCCGATCATCCAATCCGGGAACGATCCGGCGGAGTTGTATCGGGCCTCGGCTGTGCTCTCGCCCGCCCTCGCCGGGGTCATCGACCCGGCTCTGCTCGCCATCTATCACGGTCAGCAGGCAAAAGCCTGGATCAGGAACATCCTCGAGGGTTTCGAGGTGGCGCTGGCCGACTCCGGCCTCCATACGCCCCCGGAGCGGGTACCGGCGATCTGTTTCATGGACTTGACCGGCTACACGCGCTTGACGGAGGAACGGGGGGACTCGGTCGCTGCCGATCTGGCACAGAGACTTTCCTCGATGGTAGAGCGGCACTCGCGACGCCACGGCGGAACGCCGGTCAAGTGGTTGGGTGACGGGGTGATGTTCCACTTCCCCGAGCCGCGCCACGGGGTCCTCGCCGCCCTGGAGATGGTGGAGGTGGCCCCTGAAATCGGCCTCCCGTCCGCACACGTCGGGCTCCACGCCGGGCCGGTGCTGTTCCAGGAGGGGGACTACTTCGGTCGCACGGTCAACATCGCGGCCCGGATCGCCGACTACGCCCGACCCGGAGAAGTGGTGGTCAGTCAGGAAATCGTGGACGCCTCGGACGACACCGCCGTGAGATTCACCGAGATCGGCCCGGTCGAGCTCAAGGGTGTCTCAGGAACCCACCTCCTCCACAGCGCCCATCGGCGGGATTGAGCCGCCCGAGTCAGAGGACCATGAAATCACCCAAATTGACAAGCAGAGAAGCTCCCTCGACCTCCTCCTCCACGGCTGCGCCATTGGTCGACCCAGTCTCTTCCAGCAGCAGATCGACTTCGATATAGCCCTCGCCGTCTGTCACGCGGGCGACCCTGATTCTGGCGTGTGGCTTCGATATCCAGGCAGCCCGATTGCGAAGTCGGGTCTCGGTGGCGCGATGGTCATCCGTCATGACCCTGATCCGCGCTCTCCCGGTCCGGGTGAGCTGTCCCAGTGCCACATCGATCGCGCTCTCTGGCATGGAATCAGGCTACGCGAGGAATCAGCGGGGGTTCACCGACGGACCATTAAGGGACCACCGAGGCGGCCCGGGCCCGGGCCAGATCCTGGAGGGCGACGTGAGCATCGACTTCGGTCGAAGGGGGAACCCTCTCCCACGTCCCGTCGGGTCCCAAGGCCCAGGCCAGGTTGTCGTCTGCAAGCAGAACGTCGAGGGCCTCGTCGATCCGGAATTGGAGATCGGGATCGGTGATCGGGGCGAGGGCCTCGACCCGGCGATCGAGGTTCCTCGGCATCAGATCGGCAGATCCGAAGTAGTAGTGGCGGGTCCGGCCCCTGGCCCCGAACCGGAAGATCCGGGAATGTTCGAGATACCGCCCCACGATCGACCTGACCCGGATGTTCTCGGACAGACCTTGGACACCAGGCCGGAGACAGCAGATCCCGCGCACTATCAGGTCGATGCGGGCGCCGGCATTAGACGCCTCGTACAGGCACTCGATCATGTCCGCGTCCACCAGGGAGTTCATCTTGAGCGTGATATGGCCGTCGGAACGGCTCGCCTCGTCCTCGATCAACTCGGTCAGGCGGCCTCGGATCCCGTTTGGGGATACCGCGAGACTTTTGTAGGTCGTCTGGCGTGAATATCCGGTCAGATAATTGAACAAGTCAGAGAGGTCGGACCCGATCTCCGGATCGACCGAGAACATCCCGATGTCCTCATAGGTGCGGGCTGTCTTCTCGTTGTAGTTCCCGGTGCCGATGTGGGCATAACGGACGACCCCATCGCCCTCGCGCCGGACCACCAGGGCGATCTTGGTGTGCGTCTTGAGCCCGACCACCCCGTAGGTGACGTGGACCCCGACGTCTTCGAGCCGTTGCGCCCATTCGATGTTGCGCTCCTCATCGAATCTCGCCTTCAGCTCGACCAGGGCGGCCACCTGCTTGCCGCTCTCGGCTGCCTTGATCAAGGACGCCATGATCGGGCTGTCACTTGACGTCCGGTACAAGGTCACCTTGATCGCCAGCACCTTGGGGTCGCGGGCGGCCAACTCGATGAAGGGCTCGACCGTCGCGCTGAACGAGTCGTACGGGTGATGGGCCAGGAGGTCGCCCTGTTTCATGACATGGAAGAAGTCGACCAGCTCGCCAGGAGGCCCGGAGAGTCGGGCTGGGGTCACCCCGGCGAACACTTCGAACTTGAGCTCGGGCCGATCCAGGTCGTGGAGGCCCATCAAGCCCGCCAGATCCAAAGGGCCGTCGATCCGATAGACGTCGTCCTCTGTGGCCCCCATCTCCCGCATCAGGAGGTCGAGGACATCATCGGGCATGTCGGGATGGATCTCGAGCCGGACGACATTGCCGAATCGGCGTTGGGTCAACTCCGACTCGATGGCCATCAGGAGATCACCCCCCTCGTCCTCCTCGACCTCGATATCGGCGTTGCGGGTCACCCGGAACACGTTCTGACCCAGCACCTCCATCCCAGGGAAGAGGGCATCGAGATGGGCGCCGATCACTTGCTCGAGAGGGACGAAGCGCTCCAGGTCGGGGAGCACCACGAAACGCGGGATGATCGGGGGCACCTTCACCCGGGCGAACCTGGTGACACCGGTCTCGGGGTTCCTCACGAAAACCGCCATGTTCAGCGAGAGATTCGAGATGTAGGGGAACGGATGCGACGGGTCGACGGCCAAGGGGGTCAGCACCGGGTAGACCAGCTCGCGGAATTGGTGGTCCAGATAGTCCCGATCCTCCGGGTCCAGGGTGGAGTAGTCGCTGTAGACGATGCCTTCGTTGGCCAAAGCCGGCGCCACTTCGGAGAGGAACTGCTTGGAGATCGCCTCGTACTGGAGCTCGACCTCGCTCCGGATCGCCGCCAGCTGCTGATTGGGGGTCATCCCGTCCGGAGGGGTGAAGCCGACGCCGTGGGCCACCTGCTCCTTGAGACCGGCCACCCGGACCTGGAAGAACTCATCGAGATTCGACGCCCAGATGGCGAGGAACTTCACCTGCTCGAGCAGTGGGAAATCGGGCCGGGCCGCCAGTGACAGGACCCGTCTGTTGAACTCGAGCCATGAGAGCTCCCGGTTCAGGAAGTGCTCGGGGTTGAAAGATTCCATTGCCACGCCACTGGTTTAGAGCGTCTGTCTTACAAAATGGTTAACGGCTGAAACCAAGACCGCCTAAAAGGAAGAGTCGGAGGTGCCTGGTCACGGTCTCGATCCGATCCTGGGGGTCGGGGGCGGCGATCACCGACTTGGCGGCGGACATGATCGTGTCCTGGATGAGGCGTCCGGCCAGCTCAGGGGGCATGTCCCTGAACTCCTGGTTGCGCACACCCTCGAAGTAGAGCCCGACCATGGCGTCGGCCAGGTTGGAGTGGGCGGCACGGATGCGTTGTTGTGCCTCCAGGCCCATGCGGCCCACCTCACGGTGAAGGATCAGACCCAGCACAGGGTCGCTGGCCACGAACTCGACGGTGCCCATTGCCAGCGCGGCCAGCCTATCGCCGGCGCTCCCCGACTGTGGCGCAGCGGCGATCAAATCCTCGATGACCCCCGGCAACTCTTCCTCGACCAGGGTGGCGATCAGGTCATCCCTGTCGGTGAAGTAGTCATACAACGTGGTGCGGCCCACACCGGCGGACAAGGCGATCTCCCCGAGCGGGATCTCGGCGGTTCCGGCATCGGCAATCAGCACTTTGGCCGAGTCGAGCAGGGCGCTTCTCGTCAGAGCTTTGTGCTCGTCGATCGAGGTGGCGCGGATCCGAGGCATTGGCGAAGGGTATCCATGTCTGAGGTGAACCACCGTCGGTTGTCGTCGATCGTCATTCCCCGGGCGTAGATTCTCGGTACGACACAGGAGGCCTATGGGCACCGAAGGCACAGTTCAGACCGTCCGAGTGAAGAAGTCGGCGAGACCTTGGAGCGGTTTTTTCCTCGGGCTCCTCCTCGGGGTCGCCATCGCTGTGGTCCTGCAACAGGCAGGCATCTGGCCATTGGACCGGCTGCTCCTGTTCGGTTCTGCGGGAGTGTTCGCACTGATCGGGATCCTCCTCAGCGGGGCCGGGAGGGAACGAGTAGGCGCCTTCTCCAGCATCGTGCCGCTGGTGCTCGCCGTGGCCTTGATCGGATTCGGCGCCACCGGGCTCGGCTCGATCAACGAGAGCGGCCAGCTCAACGGGGGATGCACCGTGGAGGCGGCGTCGGACATCGACAGCACCGTGGTCACCGACACCAGGAGCCAGGAGCCCTTCCAGGTCGACCCCGACGGAGGGCTTTCCTGGGTGGCGACGTCGCCGGGGCCGATCACGAACCACTTCTGGGAGATCTACGTCGATATCGGGGGCTTTCCGGTGAACATCGCCTCCAACGACGAGGTCGAGCCGAATACAGCAGGAGACACCGAGAACATCGGCGAGGTCACCGATCTGTCCGTCTACATCCAGGAAGTGAGCGACACCACCGGCCTGGAGCTCGACGGGGTGTTCGAGGTGGGCGGGAACATCGAGGGCGAGGGAGGGGCCTGCGACGGTTTTGGGTTTGTCGAGCTCATCGCCGAGCCGTTGTCGACTCTCATCTCGCAGATCGCAGCCGGTGTCGGCCTGCTTGCCCTAATCGGAATGCTGGCACTCGCCTTCAACCGCACCCGTGACGCGGAGGTGATGCCCGATGAGATGCCCATCAAAGACACCACCGGAGCTGTCAGCGCAGCTCGAATCGACGAGACCGGGCCGACCGCGGCCGGCGCAGGAGCCCACATCCGCCCCGACGAGGGCGACGCCGAGGATTCGCCGCAGCCTGACGAAATCGAGAGCGGGGAGCAGGAGCAAACCTGACCCTCGAGCCGGTCTCGGCCGTTTTCTTGGCAAAGCGCGACATCGGAGCCAAACTCACGAGGGTGAGCACAGGCCCGATCGAGCTGACAACCGAACTGGCCGCCGAGTGGAGGGCACGTGCCGCCTGTTCAGGTTATCAACACGCCCTCTTCTTCCCGGTTGGTGACACCGACGGTGCCGCCATCGAGCGCGCCCGTGATATCTGCCTGAACTGCGCTGTCACCGACGATTGCCTCGAATACGCCCTGGAGACGAATCAGAGGGCCGGGATCTGGGGCGGCACGACAGAGGAAGAGCGCCGTTCGCTGCGACGCAAGTGGCTGGCCACCCGGCGGCGGGCCGGCTGAATACCTCCCGAAGGACGCCACCTCTGAACCCCACCCGACGCGCCGTCCTCGGCGTCGCCCTTCTCTTTTTCGTCAACGGAATGGTGGTCGGCGGGTGGCTGCCCCGTCTGCCTGAGATCCGGGACAACCTCCGTCTCGACCTGGGCACGCTCGGGCTGACCCTCGCCCTCGGCGGCCTGGGGTCGCTTCTCGGCTCCTCGATCAGCGGCCTGATCGTGGGCAGGGTCGGATCGCGACGCTCGGCCGTGGTTGCCGCCGCCGCCGTCTATCTGTTCCTGCCCCTGATCGCGGTGGCGCCATCCGCCCCGCTGCTCGCATTGACCCTGGCTTTCATGGGATTTGTCGATGCCCAGGCCGACGTGGGTATGAATGCGGTCGGTGTCCGGGTCGAGGAAGAGGTGGGCAGGTCCGTGATGACCAGGCTGCACGGTCTGTGGAGCTTGGGCACCCTGGTCGGGTCGGGGTTCAGTGCCGTGGCCATCCTCATCGGGCTCGGCCTCGGATCCCAGCTCCTGATCCTCTCCATCATCGGGGTCGCTGTTGCCGTCTATGCCGCCCGTCTCATCCCGGACTCCGCGCCCCGTCCCCGGACCGGCGATCGGTCGGGTCGCATTGCCCTTGGCCTGATGCTGGCCGGAGGAACTGCGGTGTTCATCGAGGGGGCTCCGTTCGACTGGGGTGCCCTCTACCTCATCGACTTCACCGGTGCCGGTGAGGCCCTGGCCGGCACGGGCGTGATCGTGTTCACAGCAGGGATGCTCGCCGGCCGCCTGGCCGGCGACCACGTCGTCGATCGGTTCGGGTCGATCCCGACCCTGTACTCGGGGATCGGCATCTCGCTGCTTTCCATGCTGTTCGTCGTGATCCTGCAGACGGTGCTGGCCACCCTGATCGGGTTCTTCGTGTGGGGTGTGGGGATCTCGGTCGCCTTGCC
>JBOGEV010000303.1:0-16431 GCA_050742015.1 Acidimicrobiia bacterium | reverse complement strand
GTCGGTTCCTCGCCCTCGGCGCCGATGACCACCATCGGGGTACCCACCGAGACCGTGTCCCCTTCGTTGACCAGGATCTCGAGGATCGTGCCTGCGGCCGGCGAGGGCACCTCGGTGTCCACCTTGTCGGTTGAGATCTCGACCAGGACCTCGTCCTCGGCGATGGTGTCGCCAACCTGCTTCGCCCAACGAAGAATGGTTCCCTCGGTGACCGTCTCGCCCAGTTGGGGCATCGATACCGTCGTAGACAAGGTTGCTCCTCTCAGTGCAGGCTGCGGCCGGCGGCGGACATGAGTGTCTCGCCGACCGCCTCGGACAGGCTCGGGTGGGCGTGGATGAAGGCGGCGGCCTCGTCGGGCAGCGCCTCCCATCCCACCGAATACATCAACTCGTGGATCATCTCACCGGCCTGCGGGCCGACGACGGCGGCACCCACGATCGCGCCGCCCTTCTCGGAGATGACCTTGGCAAAACCCTGGTTGTCCCCAATGATGATGGCCCGGCCGATCCCGTTGAACGCGTGTTTGGCGGTCTCGATCTCGAGCCCTCGCTCCTGAGCTTGTGCCTCGGTCAATCCGACCTCGGCCACCTCGGGATGGGTGTAGGTCACCCGGGGGATCGCCTGGTAGTTCACTCCCCTCGACTGGCCGGTGGCGATGTGGGTCACCGCGGCCATCCCTTCGGCAAACCCGACGTGAGCGAGCTGAGGAGTGCCGGCGACGATGTCCCCCACTGCGTAGAGACCGGGCTGCGAAGTCTGCATGGTGTTGCGGTCGACCACGACGAATCCCTTGTCGACGTTGGCCGTCACCGTGTCGAGCCCGACGTCGTCGGTCCTCGGGCCCCTTCCCACCGAGACCAGGACCACGTCGACCTCCACACTCTCCTCTCCAAACGGGACGACGACGGTCTCGCCGACTTTCGGGGACTCGACACTCACCCCGATGTGGAACTTCACCCCTCGCTTCTGCAACTGGCGCTGTAGCTGCTTGGCCGCATCGACGTCAGAGCCGGGGAGGATCTGGTCCATCATCTCGAAGACATGGACCTCCGCCCCCAGGTCGACGAGGAATGAGGCGAACTCACACCCGATGACCCCACCCCCGATGACCGCCACACGCTTGGGGCGCTGAGGCCAGTCGAGAGCGCGGTCGGAACTGACGATCTTCTCACCGTCGAAGTCGTAGCCGGGGATGGTGCGTGCGTAGGACCCCGAGGCGAGGATTACTGCCCCGCCCTCCAGCGTCTGCTTCCCCTCTTCGGTCTCGACCTCGACTTTGCCCGGGCCGGCGAGTCGGCCGTAGCCGCTGATCACCTCCACACCCTTCTTCTGGAGCAGACCCCCGAGCCCTCGGACCAGCCCTTCGACGGTCTGATTCTTTCGGGCGAGGGCAGCTTCCCAATCGAGCGTCGGCTGCTCGGTGACCACTCCGAATTCGGCGGCGTGTGACACCGTGGAGTAGACCTCGGCGATGTACAGCCACTGTTTGGCCGGGATGCACCCCCTGATGAGACACGTGCCACCCGGCCGCTCCTCGTCGATGAGCGCAACCGAGAGACCAAAGTTGTTGGCGTAGAGGGCGGAGGCGTATCCGCCGGGCCCGCCCCCGACTATGACGATGTCGTGCAACCTTTGCCTTTCGGTGGATCTGCTGATCCGAGACTAGTTGTACCCGCAGTTACCCTCCCTGAACCCGTGCAGACCCGCTGGCTCATCATCGCAACGGCAGTGCTGGCCTTCGTCATCGTCGTGGCCGCCGCCATCTGGCTCCTCGTCTTCTTCGCATGAGAGAGAAGCTGAGCCTGGCCACATCTGACGGGGAGACCCTGGAGGCTCGATGGGATGCGCCGGAAGCGCCCACCGGGGCCGTGGTGTTCTGTCACCCCCACCCCCTTCAAGGTGGGTCGATGATGGCGCCCCTGATGATCGCCGTCACCACCACCCTCAATGCGCGGGGCTTCTCTGTGCTTCGCTTCAACTTTCGGGGAACCGGGGAGTCGAGCGGCGAGCACACCGAGGGAGAGTTGGAGATCCTCGACGTCGCGGCAGCCGTCGAGACCGTCGGAAGCACCGGACTCGACCTCCATCTGGCCGGCTGGTCGTTCGGCGCCGGTGTCGCCCTGAGTTGGCTGGGTGGGCAACCAGACCCGGTGCCGTATGCCGGCATCGCCCCGGCCACGTCGGCGCTCCCGGACGAGCTGCCGCCGGGACCGAAACGGATCGTCGTAGGGACCAGGGATCAGGTCGTCGACGTCGAGGCACTCAGAAGGTACGCCGAGGAACATTCGATCGATCTCCTCCTCACCCCGGGCGATCACTTCTTCCACGGCCGGGGCAAGAAGATCGGCAACCTCGTCGCCCAGGCCTTCGAGTAGGCCCCATCGGCCCTCCGGGTGATCCACCGGCGAAGCCGGGGCGGGGAGATTTGGGGCCACTTCCCCGCAACGGTGCAGGAAACGCTCAGCGTGGCTAGTGGCCCGTCGCTGAAATAGCTACGCAGTCTCGCCGGCCCTCGATGCCGCTGGCGGCGTCCTCGTCCTCGACGAACGATCAGGTGCGTCTTCGTCCTGCGTCCTTGCCAGCGACCCCGATGCCTCGGCGACACCGCGGCAGTATTTCACCGACAGACCACTGAGAAGATCGCAGAGTCAGTCGCGCGGGTCGTTCAGATCCAGGTCCTCTGCGACTTTCTGGGCCACCGCCCAGGCGCCCCGGTCCTGGTTGCAGATCACCACGACGGTCGTGTCTCGAGACAGGTAGTGGGAGATATTGGCCGTGACTCCGGGGTCGGAGCCGCTGTGGCCGATGATCGTGACCCGTTCGTGCTCCCTCACCAGCTCCATCCCGTACCCGTACGCCTCCCAGCTATCGGGATCGGTGCCGTGTGGGGTGATCATCTGCGAGAAGGTGTCGGGCTTCAGTAGCTCACCGGATCGGAGAGTGGTGAGGAAGGAATCCAGGTCATGGGCGGTGGAGGTCATCCCTCCGTCGGGCATCCCGCGATACGTCAGGCTGAAGGTGTTGGCTCGCCATGTCTCCACCGGCCCGTCGCCCGTATAGCCGGTGGCATGGTCCTCCGGCTCGCGGTCCAGTTCGGGGAAACCCGAGCGCGTCATCCCCGCAGGCTCGAGGACGAGGTCTGTGGCGAGCTCGGCAAAGGGTTTTCCCGCCACCCACTCGAGGAGGAGACCGACCACGACGAAGTTCGCGTCGCAGTAGACGTATTCGACTCCGGGGTCGTTGACCGCCGGGAGGTCCGCGAAGAGTGGCAGCAGGTCTGAGGGACCGGCTGCTCTGTAGCCGGGGATTCGATCCATCGCAGTCGTCCACGACTCCCAGGTTTCGTCCTCGTCGTCGAAGTAATTGGGAAGGCCTGAGGTGTGGGACAGGAGGTGATGGAGCGTATGACGGTCGTCGAGGGAGGCCGGCCGGTGCGAGGCCGGGAGATACCCGGTCAGGGGGCGATCGAGGCTGAGCGACCCCTCTTCGACCATCCTGAGGGCGGCGACCGCCGTTACCATCTTGCCGACGGACGCCACCTGGAACCGGGTGTCGATCGTCACCGGAACCCGGTGCCCGCGATGGGCCAGACCGGCCGCGTGCTCGAGGAGTGTCTCACCGCCCTGGCGGACCAGGACGACCCCGCTGAACAGGTTCTGGCCCGCCCGGTCGTCGAGCCAGGGGCGGAGACCTTCGAGGTCGTTCATCGTGTCCCGCGCACCTCACCACGGCGGATGGCACGGAACTCCCTGTCGAGCAACGACCAGAGCGAGTGATCTACCCAGTTGCCTCGGATGAGGAGCTCCTCGCGGAGCACGCCTTCACGGGTGAATCCGAGCTTCTCGGCCACCCGGTCCGAGGCGAAGTTCCCTACGGCGATGCGGAGAGTCACCTTGTGGTAGCCCAGTGAGTTGAACGCCTCTTCGAGCAGACGGTCCACGGCTTCGGTGCATATCCCCTTCGAATGCTCGTCGGTGCGGACCCAGTAGCCGAATTCGGCGATCTTGCCCAGCTTGGAGACCGTCCAGAGCGAGATGCTCCCCACATGACGTTCAGGGTCGTCTTTGAAGCGGACCGAATAATCCCAGGCTCGGTCTTCCTTCCAGGCCTGCATCGACTCCCGGATGAAGGCGATCGTGTCCCCGTGCTCGTAGTCCATCCGGGCCCAGGGAAGCCACTGGTTCAACTCGGGTAACGATGCGCGTGCCGCCTCGTCGTAGGTGGTGTGGTCCCGCCGGCTGAATCTCTGCAGGATGAGGCGATCGGTCTCGAGCAAGGGCTTCGGCACCGGGTCAGATTATCGACGGGCTTAACCTGATTACTAGTGGGCAGTCTCGTGAATGGTGTGTGCGTGTGTCCGAGTCATCGGCGTCATCCGGCGAGGAGAAGCATCTGCAGGGCAGGACGCTGATGTGGGACAGACTTCACCTGGTCGATGCGGCGCCATCTGTCGAGGGATCCCATCTCGCAGCGGTTCTCGCCGCCCTCTTCGAGGACGAAGCGGGGGAGGTGCGGATAGTGCTCACCAAGAGGCCAGAGACCATGCCCACCCATGCCGGGCACATCTCGTTCCCCGGCGGGAGAGCCCAGCCCGACGACAGCGGCCCGGTGGACACCGCGCTCCGCGAAGCCTGGGAGGAGGTGGGCATAGAGAGAGACAACGTCGAGATCCTCGGCTTCCTCCCCGCCATCGACACCGTGGAATTCAAGCCCTGGGTCGTGCCGGTCGTCGGCCGGGTGGCTTCCCCGCTGCATTTGGTTCCGAGCGAGCGGGAGGTAGCCCGCATCCACACCCCGCGCCTCGAGGATCTGGCCGATGAGAGTCGGTGGTGGCACGTACCGTGGAACGGCTTTCAGGTTTGGTACTACGACCTGGATGGCGACACGTTGTGGGGAGCGACGGCTCGGATGGTCCGGTCCCTTCTCGGGTTCCCCGAGTAGTTTCCGCTGGCCCTTGCACCTGCTTCTGGGGCCCCTCCCCGAATCATTCAATCTCGCGATGTCTTAGAATCCAGCGTTCTGGGTATCCCTGGTATCGACCTGTGAAAAAGCGTCTGATCATTGCTGGTGCGATTGGTGTCGCGTTGCTCCTCGTGGCAGGGGCGGTGTTTGCCGTGTCCACCTGGCGTGATGTCAATCGGGTCAGCATCGACCGCGAGGAGCCGGTCGACGAAGCCGGCGATGCGGCTGCAGAAGAAGCCCCGGCGGCGGACGACGGTCCCCTAGCCGCGGCACCGGAAGGCTTGGAGATATTCCTCCTAGTCGGATCGGACTCCAGGGACCAACTCGACAGCGTCGAGGGTTTCGGCGACTTCGCCGGTCAGCGCGCCGACGTGGTCATGGTGCTGATCCGCCCGGCCGATGGTTCGCGGGCCGCAATTCTCTCGCTGCCCCGGGATCTGCTGGTCGAGAACGTCTGCTCGTCCGGAGCCGAGCATCGTCTCAACGACGCCCTCCAGGGTTGCGAGGCGCTGAACGGGCCTACCGCCCTGACCACGACCGTGGAATCGGTGATCGGTCAGACGATCGACCACTTTGCGCTGATCGACCTCGCCGGGTTCCAGGAGGCGGTGGATGCGGTCGGCGGTTACGAGATTTGCCTGGAAAAAGCGGTTCGGGACCAACGAGCCCAACTCGAGCTGCCGGCGGGATGCACGCAGGCGACTGGCGCTCAGACCCTGGCTTGGCTCCGCTCACGCAGCACCCAGGAGCTGACCGAGGACGGTTGGCGAACGATGCCCGGCGTCAACGACCTCACCCGAAACGAGCGGCAGCGAGAGTTCATGCTGTCGATGATGGGCCAGCTTTCCGACTTCGGCAGCCCGACCGACGTCGCCGACGTCGCACAGGTGATCGCTCCTTTCGTCACAGTCGACTCCCGGCTCTCGTTCATCGACGCCGTCGACCTGGCCTGGACCATGCGCGGGCTGGGCCGTGGAGACATCGACGAGCTGGAGATCCCAGTATCAGACGCCACCACCGCCAACGGAGCAGCAGTTTTGGTGGCCGGCGTCGACATCGCCGACCTGGTCGACGACTATCTGGCCCCGGAGATGGCTGAGGACCCTGACGGCGCCTTCGCCGGGTGACTTCGACTCTCCCCCGGTGACTTTTCGCCCCACCCTCCCACCCGGCCAGATCGAGACCCGACGCTTCCCGACTGTCGGTGAGCGTCAGCCGTCAGGCGACCTTTCCGACCCGACGACTTGGGAGATGGAACTCACCGGTCTGGTAGGCAATCCTTTACGGCTGGATCTGGCGGCATTTCTGGCTCGAGCCGATCAAGAGCTCCGATTCGACATCCATTGCGTGACGAGTTGGACCCGCTTCGGCTCCTCCTGGACCGGGATGCCAGTGGCCACCCTGCTCGACGAGGCGGCGCCTTTGGCGGACGCCCGTTTCGTGTCCTTCGAGGCGTATTCAGAACGCGGACACCACACCTCCCTTCCTCTCGATGTGGTGTATGAGGACAGTTGGCTCGTTCACTCCTTCGAAGGGGAGCCACTCGAATTGGGGCATGGTGGCCCGGTGCGGGTGGTGACTCCCAGTCGGTATTTCTACAAGTCACTCAAGTGGGTGAAGAGGATCGTGGTCCTGGCCGAGGATCGGCTCGGCTGGTGGGAAGAGGGCTCCTACTACCACAACAACGCCGACCCCTGGGCCGGAGACGAGCGATTCACCACCGGGTCGATCCGTCCCGACCAGTTGGAGCGCTTCGTGAGCGCCCCGGTCTACGACAAATACCGGGGGAGGGTGATGATGGGCCTCGATCTCCGGGAGTGGTCGCCGGCGAGCCTCGATTTGCGTCGTCTCTACCTCAAGAACTGCGATCTACGCGGCCTGGTTCTGGCCGGGGCCGACCTGAGGGAGTCGAATCTCTCCCTGAGCGACCTCCGCGGGGCAGACCTGCGGGACGCCGACCTCTCCGGATCCGACCTGGAAGGGGCGAACTTCTCCGGTGCCGATCTGAGTGGTGCCAACCTCGACGACACCGCCCTTTCCGCCACCCGCTTCGTCGACGCCGACCAGCGGGCCAACCTGGCCCGAGCCTCGTTCGACGGCGCCTATGGCCTGGTCGAGGAGCAGGAAGACTTCGTGCGGACCAGCGGGTAGTCGCATTGCGCACCTCCCCCGGAGGGGCGAGAATCGTAGGAATGACTACGAGACGGGTCTTCTCGGGTATCCAGCCCACCGGCGGCTTCCACGTCGGGAACTACGTGGGCGCGCTGCGCAACTGGGTTGCGCTTCAGGACGAATACGACGAGACGATCTACTGCGTGGTCGACCTCCACGCCATGACGATGCCGTATGAGGCGCCGGAGTTGAAGGCGGGGCGTCTCGACGCGGCCAAGATGTTGCTCGCGGCCGGGATCGATCCGGAGCGATCACTCCTCTATTACCAGTCCGAGGTTCCTCAGCATCTCGAGCTCACGTGGATCCTGGGCACACTCACCGGACTCGGTCAGTTGGAGCGGATGACCCAGTTCAAGGAGAAGGCCGACAAGGCCGGGCAGAACCTGGGCCTGTTCGCCTATCCGGTGCTTCAGGCCGCCGACATCCTGGTCCACAAGGTGCATGCGGTCCCGGTCGGCGACGACCAGGCCCAGCACCTGGAGCTCACCCGTGACCTGGCACAACGGTTCAACAACCGGTTCGGGGAGGAGTTCCCCCTCCCCGAGAGGATCACACCAGAGATCGGGGCCCGCATCATGTCGCTGACCGATCCCACCTCGAAGATGTCCAAGTCCGATCCCAGTCCACGCTCCCGGATCCAACTCGACGACACCCCCGACGAGATCGTCAAGAAGGTGAAGTCCGCCGTGACCGACACCGGGGATGAGGTGGCATACGACTGGGAGGACAAACCCGGGATCTCCAATCTCCTGGAGTTGTTCAGTGTCTTTGCCGACCGGCCCATCGACTCCCTCGTCGAGGAGTACGGGACCGGCGGGTACGGCCGGTTCAAGATCGCCGCAGGAGAGGCGATCTCGGAAGGCCTCGGCCCGTTCCGAGCGGCCTACGAGTCACTCGAGGACGGCGATGTGGAGAAGGTGATGGCCCGGGGGGCTGCCGCTGCACGTGACCAGGCCGAGATCGAGATGAGGACCGTGCGGGAGAAGGTCGGGGTCGTATAGATCACCAGCGGGTCAAAGACGCTGGACGATCTGGATGGGATTCCCGTCGGGGTCGGCAATCCATGCGATCAGCAGATTGCCAAGCCACTCGTGTGGGGCTGCCAGGGCCGGGGCTCCTTCAGCGGTGAGTTGCGCGAAGGCGGCGGCAGTGTCGTCAGTCCAGAGGATGACGGCCGCTCGCTGGCCGGTGGGAACCGGGTCGAGGCCATGGTCATCGCGTGTGGAGGCGACTGAGGCGATCCCGATCTTGTAGCCATCGAGATCGAGGTCGACATGAATCGCCTCGCCCTCCGTAGGTACCCGAAAGGTCTGGGTGAATCCCAGGCGCGAATAGAAGGCAACGGCCCGTGGGAGGTTCTCGCTGAACAGAATGACTTGCGGAGTGCGGAACATCGAAACGATGTGCGAGGCTAGCGAGCTGCGTCGTCACCACAATTCTGGAAGGCCATCCCCATGCCGAGGGTGGCCGGCACTCACTCCTACCGAGGAGGCAGGTTGCCTCGGTGGTTCAATGTCGACACCTTCGACGACACCAGCGACCCATCGGAGTGCGCCAACGTCGGCATGACACGCATGGTGGGTGTTCCGGCAGAGGCGTCTTGCCCTGGTTCGTCCCGACGGCTCAGGAGTCCGCCGCGATCGCATCGGCGACGATGGAGGCGTCGTCGCCGACTCCGATGAAGAGCGACGACTTTCGGTTGCGAAGGAAGTGGGCGCCGACGAAGTAGAGGCCCGGCGCCACGGTGCTCGCCCCCTCTTTCTGGACCGGAAACCCGAACTCGTCGAAGGCGTCCGGGATGTTCACCCAGGATCCATAATCGGGGCGAAAGCCAACGGCGAAGATCACCGCACCAAACCCGGCGAGGTCGATCTGCTCAGGAGTGTCCACCGTCAGCGGTGCTGGGTCGGGCATCTCGGGTGCCGGTATCCCCTGCCCGGCCGCAAACTTGGTGAACAGATCCTTCAGTTGCCCATGGCGCTGATCGCCCCACTCGACCGACTGTTCGAGGTCGGCATGGAAGCGGGCTCGGCTCCCCTCCGCCCCGGCAAAATGGCCGAGCAGGTTCACACCCCTCTCGTGGAGCGTCCGCAGGTTCAGATCGTGGCCGCCGTCGTGACCGCTGGCAACAATGTTGGCAAACAAGCGGGCAGAAGGGGACACCGAGTCGACGGGTGCAGAAAGGAAGCCGGACTCCTCGAGCCACCAAAAAAGATCGTGGCCGCCCATCCGGCGCGGGGCCCAGGGGGTCCGTCCACAGGCGAGGAAGACCTCGCGACCGGACTCGTGAAGCTCCTCGGTGATCTGACAGCCCGATTGGCCGCTCCCAACCACAAGGACGGGACCGTCTGGAAGACCCGAAGGCTCCGCGTAGTCTTCGACATCGATCTGGAGGAGGCCGGCGGGAAGCGAGGCTGCGACATCGGGACGGTGCGGCTTCTGAAAAGCGCCGGTGCTGAGTACCACCGTTGTCGCCTCGATGTCGCCTGCCGACGTACGCAAGCGGAAGCCATGCCCGTTGACCTGGTCGAGCGCGGTGACCTCGACACCTTCTCGGAGCGGGGTGTCGTTGCCGAGCGCATAGCGCTCGAGGAAACCGACAATCTCGTCGCGCGAATCGAATCCATCTGGGTCCTGGCCGTCGTAAGGCTGATCGGGAAGTTGCATGCTCCAGTTCGGCGTGACGAGACAGAAGCTCTCCCAACGGCCTCGCCAGGTCTGGCCCACCCGGCCCTTCTCGAGCAGGACATGAGACACGCCGTGCTTGGCGAGCTCATGACTGGTTGCAAGCCCGGCCTGACCGGCACCCACGATCACGACATCGAGAGGATCACTCATGGTGCCACTAGCCTAGATTTGGCTCCGACGCCGACGCCGAGGGAAGGTCGACCGCCGGTTGCCACCGAGGAGCTACACCCCTGGTGGAGTCCCCCTATCCCCGGTATGAGAACGGCGACTGGAAGGCGCATTTCTCTCGAAGCTCCCACTCGAAAGGCGGGGCAGCCACAACCTGGACGTCGGAGATCAACTCTGTACCCGGGAGGTGGTCGCTGATGCCGCAGCTCACCGGATCCCCGGTGCTTGCCTCGACGGTGGAACGAACCTCGATAAAGGTGGAGACGCCGATGCGCCATCGCCCAGGCGCATGAACGAGCCGTATCTTGGCGGGCCTCAGCATCGAAACCTCCTCGATCCATCGACCGTACAAACGATGGGTATCACCACCGAGCCGGCCGAGGAACACGTCGGCGAGATCCTGCTGCCGATCTTCATCGGCGGTCTCGTCGACGAAGATGACCACCCGCCATGGGCTGCCCCGTTCATCATCGGAGTAGGAGCCGACCATCACGGTCGACAATCCCGAGAGGTCGCGTCCGTCGAGGTGGCCCTCCTCGATCATCCATGACAGAACGAAATCGCAAGTCTCATAGGTCGACCGACCGCCCTGTCGATCACCCTGGCGTCGGCAGGGGCACACCACCTCGCAGTTGCACGCCTCGTAGTAAGAACCGCTGACATCCCAGGTCATTCACCCTCCCAGGAACGCACTCGAGCCCCAGGCGATCAAGACGACCCCGCCGATCACTGATATCGCCTCGCCTCGCCTCAGCACTTTCTCGCCGAGGACGAAGATGGCCAGCACCGCGACCCAGGCCAGGTTCATGACGCCGAGAACGAACAGCAGGATCATCAATGCCCAGCAGCAGCGAAGGCACAGCGACCCATGATGGAGACCCATTCTGAGGGCTCCCGCCCTGCCGTCCCTCCACGATGCGGTAAGAAACCCCATCGGCGTTCGGCACGCTCCGAGGCTCCGCCGCTTCACCGGGGTGAATTGAAAGATTCCGGCTCCGACCAGCAGCAAACCCGCCGGTCCGCCCTTTGCCACCACTCCCATGCCGTTGACCAGCGTCAGGTCGTGGAGGACCCACTGAAGGCCAGTGGCCCCGACCGCGAACGCGGTCCATACCAGGACATAGCCTGCAATGAACGCAGATGTCGAACCAGTCCGTCCTTCGGCCGATCTCCCGTCCATACGGTCGTAGGCCAGCACCATCGGGACGGCAGATGGCAGCATCATGGCTGCCATCATCACCGCCCACATCATGACCATCAGCCCGGTCTGGACGGGGGTCCACGCCGATGTCATCGGCATGGACAGCACCGACGACATGTCTCCCATCTGCGTCGACACAAGCCCCAGGTACGCCCACGAGGCGGCCGCGAACCCCACCATGGCGACCACGACCGCACTGCGGGCGCGGTCGAGGGCGACCGGCGCCGAGGCGGTCACGCCACGTACTCGAAGGGCGAGTAGAAGCCGTTCTTCTCGGCGAGCTCCCATTGCATCCCGTGATCGTCGTAGGTGAGACGCTCAGAACGGGACACCACAGCATCGAACCCGGGGGAGATGGCCAGAGGGTGGTTCGCCACCGTAATCTCAGCATCGTCTTGCCCGGCTACGGCGGCGATTGCAACCTGGGCGATCCCGATGATCTTCATCGAGGTCCGCTTGCCTGCCGTCTCGAACTCGATCGATGCCGGCCCGGCGCCGAGCACCTCGCCGATGTGTCCTGCCAAACGGGCGGGATGGCCGCCAGCCTGCCCTGAGAAGATCGCCGCCAGCGCCTCACTCTGTCCCTGAGATGCGCGGTCGTCGAGGTAAAGGGCCACCCGCCACTGAACCTCGGCCATGTGCCCGGGCGAGTGGACCGCGAGTGCCACGTTCAATCCGTCGAGCTTGGTGCCGTCGAACTCGCCCTCGTCGATGTGCCAACCGACCAGCACGGTGCAGTCGTCTTCGGTGGGTGGGCTCAGGAATATGCAGGGGCATGCCGCCTCACAATTGCACGACTCGAAATATTGCCCTTTCAGGTTCCAGGTCATGGATACTTGCTCCTTGTTCGGTCCTGTATCCCATAACCGTGGCATCGCGAGGTCAAGACGAGTTCAAAAAAGCATCAACCGGATGAGGGCTGAGGTACTAAGTCACGACCCTCGGAGATCTTGGCGCATGCCGAGTGCGCGGTCGATCGCCTCGAGACTGGCGTCGACTATCTCGGGTACCGACATGACCGAGCCCCGAACGGTGAGTCGCCCATATTCGGCGTCGCCGAGCACGCTGAGAAGTTCGTCCAGCAGTTGTGGGTGGGGCTGGGTGAGGACTGAGCGGGTCTCGGTGAGAAGGGCACCGGTGAGAATTGCCGCGTCGTCGGCGAGCCCGACGTCGGCGAGTGCGATCACCAGATAGCGCCAGGTGAGCCGGAGCTGTGTGTCGTCTCCGACCCGGTGCCAGTGGTCGATGACGCCAATGAACTCCTGCAACCCGGATCGCAGATCACCATGGGTAGCCTTGGTGGAGGCGAGCTCCATGCGGGCGATTCCAGCGAACCAGTCGTTGCCCACCGAGTCGGCCATCCGGGCCGCCTCTTCGAACATCGCAGCCGCCTCCGCGGGAGAGCGATGCTTGACGGCGAGGCCGTTGGCGTAGAGGGAAAAGACTACCGCGGTTGGGTTGCCTGTCTCCCGGGCGCCGGCAAGCGCCTTGGTTGCTGCCAATATCGCCTCTGCCGGCCGTCGGAGCACGGCGTTGATGACCGCCACGTAATAGGTGGCCCACACTTCTCTGGTGAAGTCTCCGCGCTCACTCGCCTCCGCGACTACCCGTGAGTAATGCTCCAACGCTGCCTCCGCGTCACCCTGATAGAGGGCGACATCTGCCACCACATCGTCGGGGTGACCGGATCTGGCGATGACCGGGCCTGCAGTGTCGGCCCCGGCGTTGCCGAACCGGACCGCGTCGTCGAATCGGCCTCCAATCCAGGCGCCGCGGGCGGCGCTGCCGCATACCGCCCGCCATCGAGGGTCTTCGGGTGTGGTCGTCTCCCAAACCCACTGTGCCCACCGGCTCAACTCGTAACGCGACCGCCAATACCCCCAGTCGGCGATGGACGCCACGATTCGGGCGGCGGTGTCGACGTCACCGGTCTTCGTCGCCCACCCAACCGCGCTACGGAGGTTGTCATAGGCAAGAGAGAGCTCTGCCACCGCATCACGCTCCTCGGGGGTGAGCAGTCGAGCTGCCTCGACCTCGGCGACCCTGCCGAAGTGCCGGGCATGGCGTCTCCGTATTTCCGGCTCGTCATCGCCGAGACGGTCGAGAGCAAAGCGTCGGATGGTCTCGAGGAGCCGGTAGCGGGTGCGTGTTCCCGATGTCTCGGCCATCACCAGTGACTGGTCGACCAGGGTCGACAGCCAGTTCCGCACGGTCTCGGACGAGACGGGTTCGGTCACACAGACCTCGAGGACATCATCGAACAGAAACCGTCCCGACATCACACCAAGCGGGTCGAACAACCGGCGCGGCTCCTCGTCGAGCAGTTGGTAGGACCAGCCGATGGTGGCGTCGAGCGTCCCATGCCGGACGTCGTCCGACAGGTCGGCTCGCGACTTCTGCAAGCTGGACCCCAAGGTGGCGATGATCTCGGCCGGTGTCATCGATCCCAGCCGAGCGGCGGCGAGCTCCAAGGCCAGGGGGAGCCCGTCGAGGTGCCGGCACAGCTCCACAACGTCTCTTCGATTGGCATCGGTGATCTGGAACGAGCTGGGGGCCCGCCGCACCAGGAGTTCCACTGCCGGCCATTGGCGGAGCAGCTTGACCGACGCATCTGGTCGGTCGGGGAGCTGCAGCGACGGGGTGCGCCACTCGTGCTCGCCGTCGATGTGCAGGGGAGCCCGACTGGTGGCAATCACGGTGATCTCGGGGCAGCTCCGGACAAGAGAGGCGAGCAGCCTGGCCACTGCGGAAGAGAGATGCTCGCAGTTGTCGACGATGAACAGAGCTTTGCGGGGCCGTAGATACTCGATCAAGCTGGCCCGCAACCCCGAATCCGGATGCGGCTGCACACCGGCGCTCGCCGCCAGGACCGCGTCAACCGCCGACTCGTCGAACACGGTCGAAAGGTCGGCGAAGAACACCGACTGGTCCCTGCGTTCGACGATCCGGCGTCCCAACTCCATCGCCAGCCGGGTCTTTCCCACTCCGCCGGGGCCGGTGAGGGTGAGCAGCCGAACCTTTTCGGCTCGCGCCAGGAGGTCTTCGATCTCCACGCTGCGTCCAACCAGGTCGGCGCTCGGCGCAGGCAGCCAATCGGGCTCGGCTCCGCCCATCGACGCATCGTGGAGCAGGATCTGCTCCTCCAATGTCCGTAGCTTGGGACCCGGCTCCACACCGAGTTCCCGGGCCAAACCGTCCCTGAGTCGCCGATACACGGCGAGGGCATCGGCCTGACGACCGGATCCATAAAGGGCACCCATCAGCAGGCCACATAGCTGCTCGTCGAACGGGGCGTTGGCCACGGCGCGTTCCATGACCGATATGACGTCGGCAGGACGACCGGCGGCGATCGTCGCCTCAGCCCAGGCGGTGATGGCGCGCTGACGCTCCCATTCCAGGCTTGCCGACTCCTCCTGCAACCAGGGATGGTCGAGGTCGGCCAAGAACGGCCCGCGCCAGAGATCGAGAGCGGCACCGAACATCTTGCTTCGATCGTGGGGATCTTTCAGGCTGGCCGCTTCCTTTGCCGCTGCCCGAAACTCATCGATGTCGGTCTCGACCGAGAGGAGGTCGAGACGGTACGTCCCCTGCTCGCCCTTCAAGTCGGCGGCGGCCCCGAGCAGTCGTCGCAGGTTCGAGGCGTATGTCCGAAGCGATCTGATCGCCCCGTCGGGTGCCTCGTCGCCCCACACCGCCTTGACCAGGGCGGCGACGCTGATCGGCTTGCCGGCGCGGAGCACCAGATGGCAGAGCAGCGCTCGTTGCTTCGGACCTCCGGGATTCCCCGCTTGGCCGTCGACCACCACCTCGAGCGGCCCGAGAAATCGAAGCAAGACCTCATCCCGACTAACCATGTCTCGTACCGTAGACGGCGTAAGGTGACTTCATGGAGGGTTGGGATTCTCACCGGGTTGGGGTCGAGTTCGAATCCGAAGGTGCTGCCCTTCGGGGGTTCCTCTATCAGGCTGTGAAAGGCGAGCCGCCCTTTCCTTTGGTGGTGATGGCACACGGCACCTCCGCCACCATCTCGATGGTTGCCGACCGGTACGCAGAGGTCTTCGCAGAATCCGGGGTGTCTGCCCTGCTTTATGACCATCGCAATTTGGGGATCAGTGGAGGCGAGCCGCGCCAGGAGATCAATCCATGGGTGCAGTGCCGTGGTTATCGGGATGCGGTCACCTTCGCCTCAACGATCGATGACCACGATCCGAACCGGATTGGGGTCTGGGGTGACTCGTATTCGGGTGGTGAGGTGTTCGTGGTGGCTGCCTGCGACTCACGGGTCAGGGTCGTGGTGGCCCAATGCCCGACGTTCGGTGCCGCCGTGCCCGAGGTGGACCCAACCCCTGAAATGTTCGCCGCGATCCGTGAGACATTCGAATCCGGTGACGTGTCCGGAGGACCGGGAGACGCGACCGGTCCGATTCCGGTGGTCTCACCCGACCAACTGGGCACCCGTTCGCTGCTGGTGCCGATCCAGGCGTACCGCTGGTTCATCGACTACGGGGGCAGGCACGGCAGCGCGTGGCAGAACCAGGCCACCCGGGTCACTCCTTCCAACACCGCTCCCTACAGCCCGTACCTGTGCGCTCCTCACGTGAGCGTCCCCTCGCTGATGATGGTCGCACCTGCCGACGAGATGGTTCACGCCAATCCGGAGGTCAGCCGAGGAGCCTTCGACCTCGTGGGTGGCGAGAAGGACTGGTACGACATCGGCGGTGGGCACTTCGGTCTCCTCTATCACCCGAGCGACCTCTTCGACGAAGCGAGCACGGTCCAAGCTGACTACCTGACCAAACACCTTCTCCATTGATTGCCACGCCAACGAGACCAGCGCAGTAGCGGGGGCGGGATTTGACCCGCGACCTTCGGGTTATGAGCCCGAGTCCGGGGTATCCGCTGACCAGGCGAAACGCGAGAAATGCCTGGTCAGAGCCGGTATTCGCTTCTCGTCATTTCGCGTTCTTGACCATTCGATCGCACTCTCGCGCGCGATGGACGCGCGATAGCATGATGTATGACCGTCTCACCAGCGTTCCCATGGGTTATCGCTCAACGCCGCCTCTTGTCCGCGTCAAGTCAACTCATGACGTTCGCAGCGGAGCTCTATTCGCCACCCATCGACCCAAAGAATTCGATGATCCGCTGAGTGTCATCGGAAAACGCCCACCGCTCAGTGAGCTTGCCGTCCTTCATGTGGGCAATCTCGGCAGTGCGATAGGTGAAGCTCTGGCCACCC
>JBOGEV010000302.1:0-4136 GCA_050742015.1 Acidimicrobiia bacterium | reverse complement strand
ATGGTTCCTCATGGGCATGGTGTGGGTGATCGTCCTCCTCGTCTATTTGCTGATGCGCCGTCTCGGGCACAGCCCGTATGGGCGACTGCTCCGAGGCTTCCGCGACAACGATCCGGTGGCCAGGTCGCTGGGCAAGCACACCAATAGGCACCGAATCCAGACCTTCGTCCTCGCCGGCCTGCTTTACGGCGCTGCTGCGCCTCTGTACGTGTGGTTCATACGGACCGTGACACCCTCCCTGTTCACCTCGGAGGTGACCTTCGTTGCCTGGACGGCCCTGGTCATCGGCGGGATCGCATCGCTCCGGGGGCCGGTTATCGGCGCCGCCATCCTGCTCATCGTCACCGAGGCGGCGGCGCTGGTGCAAGGCTCGGGGGAGATGGCGGTGGTGTTGGCCTCGGTGCGGTTCATCGTCCTCGGGTTGGTTCTGATCCTCGTCATGCGTTTTCGTCCCGAAGGCCTCGCCAACGAGCGCGACGCCTTTGCCGGAGCATCGAGGCGGGTCGAGACATGACCGCTCCGATCCTCGAGGTTCGTGGGGTGACCAAGCTGTTTGGAGGTGTCGCCGCGGTGGATGGTGTCGACATGGTGATCGAGGCGGGCTCGATCACCGCCGTGATCGGTCCGAATGGAGCCGGCAAGACGTCGCTGTTCAACGTGGTCACCGGCTTCGAGGAACCGACGTCCGGCACCATCGAATTCCATGGCGAGGACGTGACGGGCTCTCAGCCATGGCAGATCGCTCAACAGGGACTGGTCCGCAGCTTTCAGACCCCGACCGGGTTCCCCGCCCTCTCGGTGTGGGAGAACCTGATGGTGGGCGGGTCAGACGCAGACAGTGAGAGCCTGCTGGCTGCGCTGGTGAGCGGTTGGCGCGGCGCCGAGTCAGACACCGACCAGCGCGCCCGCCGGCTGCTCGAGGATCTCGACCTATGGGAGGCGCGGGACACCCTCCTCGCCGATCTGCCCCCTGGAGACATCAAGCTCGTGGACTTCGCCCGCCAACTGATGGCCGAGCCGGTGATGCTCCTCCTCGACGAGCCGGCATCCGGCGTGGACCCGGGCTCGATCCAGCGCCTCTCCACCTTGATCCGGCAGGTCCGGGACCAGGGCGTGACGGTCCTGGTGATCGACCACAACATCGGATTCGTGCTCGGCATCGCCGACCGGATCCACGTCATGTCCCTGGGAAAGGTGATCTCATCGGGGACCCCGGATGAGGTGGTGAACGATCCGACGGTGATCGAGATCTACCTGGGCCGCTCGGCATGAGCCTTCTCGATCTGAGCGGCCTCGAGACGGGATACGGCAAGCTTCCAGTGCTCCATGCCGTCGACTTGAGGGTTGAGGAGAACGAGATGGTGGCCCTCATCGGGCCGAACGGCGCCGGCAAGACCTCGTTGGCCAAAGCGGTGTTCGGCCTCCTTCCGGCGATGAGCGGCTCGATCTCTTTCGACGGCGAGGATCTCACCGGGGCCACCTCCGCCCGGCGGATGCAGCTGGGGATGGCCATGGCACCACAGGTCGGCAATACCTTCCCCGAGCTCACCGTGGAGGACAACCTGGTCACGTCGTTCTCGATGCTGTCACCCGAGGACTCCCAGGCGGCGGTCGACAACGCCTACGTACTCTTTCCTCGTCTTGCCGAGCGGAGACGGCAGGCTGCTCGCACCCTGTCCGGAGGTGAGCGTCAGATGCTGGCATTCGCCTGCGCCTCGGGCACCAAGCCCCGGTTTCTCATCCTCGATGAGCCGACCACCGGGTTGGCGCCGACCATCGTTCACTCTCTCGTGGAGAGGATCGTCCAGTCGAAGGACAGCGGCGCTTCGATCCTGTGGATCATCGAGGAGAACCCGTTGGAGGTCCTCCCTTACGTCGACCGGGTCTACGTGTTGAGCAACGGGACAGTTCGGGCCGAGACCGCGGCCGAGGATCTCCTCTCCGAGGAGGCGCTTCGGACCCTCTTCTTCGGTCTGGAGCAGTGAGCGGGGACATCCTCTTTCAACCTGGGCGGTTGGGCTCCGCCGTCCTGCGCAATCGCTTGGTGAGAGCGGGGACGTCGGAGTCGATGGCAAATCCGGAGAGCGGCGAGATGACAGATGCTCTCCTCGACCTCTACGCCCGTCTCGCTGCCGGCGGGATCGGCGCCATCATCACCGGTCACCTCTATGTCGAGCCGCGGGGCAAGTACGCCACGGGGCAGGTCGGAATCCATCACGACGATGTCCTCCCCGGGCTGCGCGAGTTGGTGACGAGAGTCCACGATCACGGTGCGGTCATATTCGGGCAGTTGGCCCACGCCGGGTCGCAGTCGAGGGTTCCGGGGCTGACCCCGCTCGCCCCCTCACCCGTCCCCAACCCGCTCACCGGCCAGACCGTCGCCGGCGCCAGTGATGAGGAGATCGAGCAGTCCCTGGAGGCATTCGCAGGCGCGGCGAAGCGAGCCGTGTCAGCCGGCTTCGACGGAGTCCACCTTCATGCCGCCAACGGCTATCTGATCAGCGAGTTCGGTTCGCCGCTGACCAACAGTCGCAACGACAGGTGGGGTGGCGATGCGCTGCGTCGGGGCGAGTTCGCCCGGGCGGTGATCGAGACGGTTCGCGCTTCGGTTCCGCAAGGCTTTCCGGTCACTATGAAGATCGGCATGTTCGACGCGGTCGATGGTGGTCTTGGGTTGGAAGAGACACTTCCCCGTGCCGGGCGGCTGTTGGCAGCCGGTCTCGATGCAATCGAGGTGTCGTGCGGGCTCATGGACGCTCCGACCGACTCGGCCAACACCTACGTCGCGGTTGGCCCAAGGCGTGCCGCCGAGGACCTCCTGCTGCACCGGGTAATCGGATCACCCCGGCCCGAGGCCTATTTCAGGCCATATGCCCGAGCCCTGAAGGCTGAGCTCGACACGAAGGTCATCCTGGTCGGCGGGATGAGGTCGACCTCGATGATGAGAGACGCGATCGCTTCGGGAGATGCCGACTTCGTGGCGCTGGCCAGGCCCTTGATCCGGGAGCCAGACCTGCCGGCACAGATCCAACAAGGTCGCCAAGGTCTGGTGGACTGCACGTCGTGCAACCTGTGTCTGATCCACGAAGGGCATCACCCGCTTCAGTGCTGGCGCACCCCGCGCATCCGACTGCTGAAGCATGCCATCTATCGGCTGGGTGGCGGGTTCCGTCGGGCAGAGGTGATTCCCACCCGACACTGAGGATTCAGGGCATGTGGCTAGCCCGGACTTAGGTACGTAGAATTGAGCGCTGTGAACCAAGATCAAGCCCCATTGAATTCGGTGCCACCCGGGATGGAGGTACCGCGCCAGGTTCGCATCATTCCCGACGATCCGGCGCGGCCCATGTTGCCGATCGTGGAGAAACTCGGGAGCGCCCGGGCATTGGTCTGGCCGGGCTCGGGGGCGCATCTGCGCTCGATGCACCGAATATCGCTCAGCCGCGGGGGTGTCACGACAACGCTGCAACATCCCATGGAGGCGGTGTACTACGTGATGAGTGGCGACGTCGAGGTCGAAGACGTCGGCGCCAACACCCACCATCCGGTGGGGCCGGGGGGAATGTTCCTGGTGGATCCGGGGACCACCTATCGGATCTCGGCCAATTCCGATGGATCCGAACTGGTAGGTGGGCCCTGTCCTGCTGATCCGACGTTGTACGACGGATTGTGGTCCGCATAGGGCATGGCAATCCACGTCTTCCACCGCGACGACCCCGACCTGATGATGCCGATGATCGCCCGGGACGCTCGACTGGTGGTGTGGCCGGGGAAAGGCTCCCAGACCGCGAACATGAACTATGTCGACATGCAGCCCGGTGAACGGAACACTCCCCATGTGCACACCGGATCAGAGGACACGCTCTTTGTCGTCTCGGGCTCGGGCACCATCGAAGACCTCGACAGCGAGCTGGAGCTCCCTTTCGAGGCGCCGTGCGCAGTCCACGTCCCCGTAGGGGTCTGGCACGCGGTGCGAGCCGACAAGGGAACCCGTGTCGAGAGCGTCGGTGGGCCCTCGCCCGCAGACTGGAACATGCTGCTGAAGGTCGGTGCCTACGAGATTCTGAAGTGAGTCGCTCGCTTGGAATCGGGCTGGCGCAACTGGTCGCCAGCCCGTATGCCGTCGAAGAGAACCT
>JBOGEV010000301.1:0-2980 GCA_050742015.1 Acidimicrobiia bacterium | reverse complement strand
GCTGTGGATCGAGCGGCCACACGGGGCACTGCCCCTGGACAGCAGAAACCCCGCTTCCCACGGGCGAAGGCCTATCTGAAGTGTTCGGCACCCACGAGCAGACCGGCCACACAGGTGCGCCGCAACGCTACTATATGAACTACGATACGATTAAAGAGTCCGTAGCCTAGGAACAGTCAACGAGCGCTGAGAGACTCCGATGGAGCACACCGCAACCGAGGCCCTCGCTGTGGCACTCGATGAGCTAGCCCGGGGCACTGCGCGCACCCGTCCGATCTCGGTCAGCCTGCCCGGCCCACTTCTGGACGCACTCCAGTCCCTAGCGCAGGACGGCAGGATCAGCAGCACGTCCGCAGCCGTCACCGAGGCGCTCACCAGGTGGCTCCACAACAAACTGTTGCGCCTGACCCTTGATGAGATCTACGACGAGCACCCCGACCTACGACCGACGCCGGAACGGGTCGCGGCGATGGCCCGACGCGTCGGAATCACCGTCCCACACGAGGGAGAAGAGGTCGCCTGAGGTGGACGTAGTGCTCGACAGCGGAGCACTGACCGCGTGGGCACGTGCTCGCCCCCCGGCCGATCTGCTCGACCTCCTCGAAGTCGCAGCACAGGCCGGCGGCGCCGTCATCGTCCCGACGGTGACCGTGGTCGAGTCAACAACAGGTCGGCAACGCGAGGACGCTCGAATCAACCAGCTACTCCGGCGCGTCGTTGCGGACAGCTGCACCCTCGATCGATCCCGGCAGGCCGCCGCACTGCGCTTTCGCTGCCTCCGCACAGTCTCAGCAGTCGACGCCGTAGTCGCGGCGACCGCTGCCGACCGCACTCGAGCAACCGTGGTGACCAGCGATCCCGACGACTTGCAGGCGTTGCTAGCAAATACAGTACGAGCTGTGCCCGTCCTGGCAGTCTGATCCTGCAGGATCCGGGTCGCTGACCTGGTGGCGCCGAACTCTCCGTAGCCACGATGGATGGCGTGTGATCTCACCTTGCGACCGTCGGGACGACAGGATTCGAACATGCGACCCCTTGACCCCCAGGACGTGGGAGTAGGCGTTTTCTGGTGGTCATCCTTGATGAAGATGCTGTGTGCGCGAGCGGTCGACGTGCAGGTTGTTCGCCGCCGAGCAGGACGTGTGGTCCCCAAATGGTCCCCAGCCAGAAGCTCCGCCTACTCCCCTCATCCTATCGTCGCACTGTGACGTGGACGATCGCCAGGCGGGTGAGGGAGAGAGCCCTCAGAACAGACACCATCGATCTGAGCGACCAGCCGGCATCTCACCCAGCACCACGGTTAGTATGATCACTGGAGGTCACAACCATGGCATTTGATCGAATCACCATCGACCACGAGAAGATGGGCGGGCTGCCGTGCATCCGTGACCTGCGCATCCCGGTCAGCACAATCCTGGGCCAGCTGGCGGCCGGGCGTGAAACAGGGCAGATCCTGGAAGATTTTCCTGACCTGGAGCCCGAGGACATCCTGGCGGCGCTGGAGTACGCCGCCGCAGCGGTTCAGGAGCGTGAGCTGCCATTGGCAGCTCGGTGATGAAGTTCCTTCTCGACTCCAACCTCTCGCATCGTGTTGCGCAGTTGCTGCGTGACGCTGGCGTCGATGCTGCTCACGTTCGGGACAACGATCTGCAGCACGCGACCGACTCAATGATCTTGGGGTTCGCGCGACAGCAGCGTCTTCAATCAGGGGATGTCGCACTATCCCGTCGATCTTATTCCTGAGCTGGGGTGGGGGCCTCTTAGGGCCCGAACTCGACGTTCGGGCATAATCGGTTCTCCTACGACCATCCTGTGTGGGACGCTGGGCGGAAGCCGGGGTTGGCTCTGGTGGAGTTGTCCATTGTCGAGCAGACGGTACCGGGTTCTCCCCGCGATCAGGTGTGGTGGAGCAACGGCCGTCGATGTGGTCACGCATACAACCGTGAGACAATATAGTGATGACCGAGACATCAGCGACTGTTAACACGCGCTTTCCGGATACGCTCATTTTGTGGGACGTCGATCACACATTAATTGAGAATGGCGGCGTCAGTAAGGAAACATACGCGCTGGCGTTCGAACTCCTTGTAGGGCACGCTCCTTCGATTCGCCCTGCCACTGATGGCCGAACCGACTTTCAGATAATGCGCGAACTTCTGGCGGCTAACTCCATTGACGTTGAGCAATATGTAGAAATTTCCCAGTTTGAGGATTTCCTTGCCGAAGCTATGCGTAGAAACGCCCCGCAACTCCCCAAGCGCGGACATATACTTCCAGGCGTGGTCAAGGCGCTTACGGCCTTGTCTACTGCCCCCACTGTTATCCAGTCAATCTTGACTGGCAATATTGTCTCCAATGCACGCGCTAAGTTGGAGGCATTTCAATTGGATACATGGGTTGACTTTGAGGTCGGAGGGTTCGGCTCGGACGACAAGGTTCGGTCGAATCTCGTTGACGTTGCCCGAAACAAAGCCTTAAAGAAGTACGGGAAGGCATTCGATCGTTCGTCGACGATCCTGATAGGCGACACGTTGTTAGACGTCAAGGCAGCACACGATGGCGGCGCCACGATAATGGCAGTGGCCACCGGCGTCCACAGCGCCAATCAATTAAGCGAGGCTGGCGCGGATGTGGTTATAGATGATCTGGCCGACCTTGATCGCTTTATGGTGGCTCTTCTCGGCCTTCGGACAGACGCCACCCTGGTCTAAATCGTTGCCGATGCGCCCTCGCTCGTGTGAATATCGTACGATTCCTCGCGCCAGACCAATTCAAAGCTCTTCATGTAGGTGTCGAACAAGTCGAACCCAGGCGCTTTGCGGAGATGTAGAATTGGAGCGATATAACCATATGTAGTAGCCGGAATGAAATAATCTATTCAGCCTGTGATGTGACGGTGTAATTCCAATCGCCATGGAAGTCATGTCGGGTGAAGGGTATGGATTCCTTCTGCTGGTCGGTGAGTTTGATTTTGGTGGGG
>JBOGEV010000300.1:0-4519 GCA_050742015.1 Acidimicrobiia bacterium | reverse complement strand
CCCACTTCGTCGATCCCGTCGCCGTCGAAGTCACCGACGAACGGCTTGTCTCCCGGGTCTCCGAAGAGGAAGGAGAACTCGGCCGGGCCGAGGCCTCCCTCGTTGGCGCCCAGTTCGTTGATGATGTAGAAGCGTTGCTCGGAGGGCCGGTAGAGGCTCAGGCTGTCGCAGCCGTTTCCGTCGAAGTCACCGGCTAGTGGGATATCACTCGGGTTGCCGAAGAAGAATCGGATGTTGGCGATCCCCTGCGAGTTCGAGTTCCTCAGATAGGCGAAGGCGTCCGACAACCGGAACAACCCGGGAGTGTCCACACCGTCACAGTCCCAGTCACCCATGAACGGCACATCACCGGGGTTGCCATAGAAGAACCCGGTCACATCACCGGCCAGGTTCCTCAGCCGCCATTCGCCGGTGGCGGGGTCGACCAGACCCACGGTGTCAGCCATCCGACCCCACTTCGGGCCAGTGTCGTTGAACGGGTTGTTACTCAGATTGGAGGGACTGGAGCCGTCTCGATCCATCACGTAGATCTCGAAGTTCCCATCCCTATCCGAGCCGAAGGCGATGGTCGAGCTGTCCGGCGACCAGCCCGGTTCATTGTCGGTTGCCGGATCACTCGTCAAACGGCTCTGACCGGAGCCGTCGGGATTCATCACGTATATCTCGACGTTGCCATCTCGGCTGGCACTGAAGGCGATCTTGGATCCGTCAGGTGACCATGCTGGGGAGAGGTCCAGGCCCAAACTATTGGTGAGGTTGGTCGGATTGGACCCGTCTGAGCCCATGCGGTATGTCTCGTAGTTGCCGCCGTCCCGGTTCGTGACGAATGCGATGAACGACCCGTCGGGCGACCAATCAGGGTTGGCTTCGACGGCGAGGCTGTTGGTCAGGTTGGACGGGTTGGAACCGTCGGCGTCCATCACATAGACCTCGAAATTGCCGTCCCGATTCGACCTGAACGCGATCTTGGACCCGTCTGGGGACCAGGCAGCGTCGCTATCGATTGCTAGGTCGTTGCTGAGGTTGATCGGATCAGAACCGTCAGCATTCATCACGTAAACCTCTTGATTGCCGTCGCGGAACGAGGTGAAGGCGATCTTGGAGCCGTCCGGAGACCACGCTGGTTCGTAGTCATCCAGCGCCTGATCGGTGAGCCGGATCTGGTTGGACCCGTTGGCTCTCATGACGTATATCTCCTCGTTCCCGTCCCGACCGGAGGAGAACAGGATCCGCCCATCACTGCGTCCGTCCGCCGAGGCGGGCAGCGCGAGTGCCGATAGGGCGACGACGATGACGGCGACGATCCACCGGCGAGTGGTTTGGCGGTGCATGCTGAGGGCTCCTGGCGTTGAGACCGAGGCCAACCTACCCCACCATCGTCAGTCGATGCCGAAGACTCCGGCGACGGGCAGCCATGGGGGTTGGCCGAAGACGAATTGTGAGTCGGCGGTCCCCTGGGTGTTGGAGTGGCGGAAGAAGAAGGTGGTGTTCCCGGGGCGGAACAGCCCTGGGGTGTCGGTCCCGTCGACTATTCCCCAGTCTCCGGCGACGAACCGGTCTCCGGGGTCTCCGAAGAAGAACTCGTTGGAGGCGGTCCCGGTGTCGAGAGTGTTTCGGTAGTAGACGAACCCGGTGGATTCCCGATGCAACCCGACCTCGTCCACACCGTCACCGTCGAAGTCACCGACGAAGGGCTTGTCTCCCGGGTCTCCGAAGAGGAAGGAGAACTCGGCTGGGCCCAGCCCTCCCTCGTTGGCACCTAGTGCATTGTTGATGTAGAAGCGTTGTTCCGACGGGCGGTAGAGACTGAGGCTGTCGCAGCCGTCTCCGTCGAAGTCCCCGGCCAACGGGATGTCGCTCGGGTTGCCGAAGAAGAATCGGATGTCGGCGATGCCTTGAGTGTTCGTGTTGCGTAGGTAGGCGAAGGCGTCGGAGAGGCGGAACAACCCAGGGGTATCCACCCCGTCACAATCCCAATCCCCCATGAACGGGACGTCACCCGGATTGCCATAGAAGAACACCGACTCCTCCAACGGTGAGGCGAGATACCAGGCGCCGCTCGCCGGGTCGACGAGCCCGACCGAGTCGATGCTGGGCCCCCAGTAGGCGTCGAAGTCTTCTGATGGGTGATTGGTCACATTCGACGGAGACGAGCCGTCGGTATGCACTACAAAGATCTCAGTAGCTCCATTCCGATCCGTGGTGAAGAGGATCAACGTGCCGTCGGGCGACCAGGCCGGCGCAACGTCGAACGCCGCAGTAGTGGTGAGCCGCATCGGGTTGGAGCCGTTGGCGTCCATCACGTAGATCTCGCCGTTCCCATCCCGGTTGGAGTCGAAGGCGATCTGAGAACCGTCCGGCGACCAGGCCGGTCCCTGGTCATCGAAGGCGTTGTTGGTGAGCTTGACCCGGTCGGACCCATCTGCGTCCATGACGTAGAGGTCGATATCGCCATCGAGATCGGAGCTGAAGAGGATCTTCGAACCATCGGGCGACCATGTCGGCTCGAAGTCTTCCCCGGCCGAGTTTGTCAGGTTGACCTTGTCGGACCCGTCATCGTTCATCACGAAGATGTCTTGACCGAGCGCACCGGCCGGCTCCGATGAGTAGATGATCTTGGACCCGTCCGGTGACCATTCAGGGGTGACGTCGAACCCGGGGTCGGTGGTGAGCCGTCGCTGGTTGGAGCCGTCGGCATTCATCAGATAGACGTCGGCGTTGCCTCCGCGATTGGAGATGAAGACGATTCTCGACCTGTCGGGGGACCAAACCGGGTCGAAGTCCGATGCCGGATCGCTGGTGAGCCGGGTCTGGTTTGAGCCGTCCTTCCGCATCACATAGATCTCCGAATTCCCGTCGCGGGTGGAGGCGAAAACGATCGACCCGTTGACATCGTGGGTGGAGGCGGCCATCGCCGATCCCGCTGAAGCCATGCTCGCCAATGCGACGAGAAGCGAACCGACCAGTCTCTTTGCCATGCGCTCCTCCTAGTCGATGCCGAAGACGCCGGCGACGGGAAGCCAGCCGGGCTGGCCGAATACGAACTGGCTGTCGGCGTTGCCTTGGGCGTTCCTGTGTCTGAAGAAGAAGGTGGTGTTCCCCGGTCGGAACAGTCCTGGCGTGTCTACCCCGTCGACGATCCCCCAGTCGCCGGCGACGAACCGGTCTCCTGGATCTCCGAAGAAGAACTCGTTGGAAGCGGTCCCGGTGTCGAGGGTGTTGCGGTAGTAGACGAATCCGGTCGATTCCCGATGCAGTCCGACTTCGTCGATCCCGTCCCCGTCGAAATCCCCGACGAACGGTTTGTCTCCGGGGTTGCCGAAGAGGAAGGAGAATTCGGCCGGTCCGAGACCTCCTTCATTGGCACCCAACTCATTGATTATGTAGAAGCGTTGTTCGGACGGTCGGTAGAGGCTCAAGGTGTCGCAGCCGTCTCCGTCGAAATCTCCGGCTAGGGGGATATCTGATGGGTTGCCGAAGAAGAACCGGATGTCAGCGATTCCCTGGGAGTTCGAGTTTCTCAGATATGCGAAGGCGTCGGACAGCCGGAACAAGCCCGGCGTGTCCACCCCGTCACAGTCCCAGTCACCCATGAACGGAACGTCGCCAGGGTTGCCGTAGAAGAACACGGATGTCTCCAGTGGCGAGGCGAGATGCCAGGCACCGCTCGCCGGATCGACCAGCCCCACCATATCGAGGCTTCGGGCCCAGTCCGGGTTCGCCTCGAAGGCCTCGTGCGAGGTCACGTTCGACTCGCTCGATCCGTCGGCGAGCATCACGTACACCTCGTGATTGCCGTCCCTGTTGCTGGTGAACAGGATCTTGTTCCCATCCCGAGACCAAACCGGGTCGCGGTCGATTGCGCCGGAGTCGGTCAGCTGGACCCTGGCGCTCCCGTTGGCGCGGATCTTCCAGATGTCACTCGGACCGACGGCCAGACCACCGACGTAGTAGGCGATCTCCCCGCCGTTGGGCGACCAGGTCGGTGAGAACACAATGGTCGCGTCGTTGGTGATGTTGACCTGGTTGGAACCGTCCGCATTCATCACCCAGATGTCGGAATCGAACAAGGGAAATGTAGAAGCGCGAACGAAAGCGATCTTCGACCCGTCGGGCGACCACGCGGCGTCGGTGCCCGCGGCGAGGGGGGTCTGACCGGATCCATCGGCGTTCATCACATAGACCCCGTCGGGTGTGCGATCCGTGTCGAAGAGGATCTTGGTGCCGTCGGGCGACCAGGAGGGTCGCCGATCGGAATTGGGATCATCGGTCAGCCGCAATTGGTTGGACCCGTCGGCGTCCATCACGTAGATGTCGAAGTTCCCTCCCGAGTCTCTGGCGAATGCGATCCGAGAGCCGTCTGGTGACCATGTCGGTTCCAGGTCCACTAAGGAGTTGTCGGTGAGCCGGGTCTGGTTCGACCCATCCTGACGCATCACGTAGATCTCAAAGTTCCCATCCCGGTCGGAGCTGAAAACGACCAAGCCGTTCACATCGTGGGTGGAGGCGGCGCCCGCGC
>JBOGEV010000299.1:0-3447 GCA_050742015.1 Acidimicrobiia bacterium | reverse complement strand
CCTCTCACCGGGGCCGCGGGTACGCCGGCAGCAACGAAGGCGTCCACCCATTGGTCCACGGTGCCGGCCCGGAACGTCCGGTCCATCTCGGCAATCAGCTCGCTCCGGTGCTCCACCCGCGCAGAGTTGGAGGTGAAGCGGGGGTCTTCCAACAGGTTGTCACGGTCCATGGCGATGGCCGCGGCCCGGAACAGCTTGTCGTTGGCCGCCGCCAGCACGAACCGGCCGTCCCCGGCGGCGAACGCCTGGTAGGGGACGATGTTGGGATGGGCGTTGCCGGCGGCGACGGGGACCTCGTTGGCGGCGAGGTAGCTGGCTGCCTGGTTGACCAGCGAGGCCACGCTCGCCTCGAACAGCCCCACCTCGACATGGCTGCCTTCTCCGCTGTTGTCACGCTCCCGGAGGGCGGAGATGATGGCGATGGCACCGTAGAGACCGGCGACGACGTCGAGGATGGCGACCCCCATCTTCATCGGCTCCCCGCCCGCCTCCCCGGTGACGGACATGAATCCTGAGATGGCCTGCATCAGCAGGTCGTAGCCGGGCAGGGCGCGCTGGCTCTCGTGGAGGAACCCCCGGATCGAGCAGTAGACCAGTTGCGGGTTGTGTTCTTGCAGGTCGTCGTAGCCGAGGCCGAACTTGGTCATCACCCCGGAGCGGAAGTTCTCGACGAGCACGTCGGAGCGCTCGATGATCTGGAGGACGGTCTCGAAGTCGTCCGGATCGCCCAGGTCGAGCTCGATCGACTTCTTGTTCCGGTTGATCGAGAGGAAGTAGGCGGCGTCCTCGCCGACGAATGGAGGTCCCCAGGTTCTGGTGTCGTCGCCGGTCCCGGGCCGTTCGATCTTGATTACCTCGGCACCCAGGTCGGCGAGCACCATGGTGGAAAGGGGCCCGGAGAGGATTCGGGTGAAGTCGGCGACCACCACCCCTTCCAGCGGTTTGGCTGTCGATCGGTGCCGGGTCACACCGAAGCTCCTCTTCCTGGTCGAACCCCGATCGACGGAGTTTCGCTACGTAGAACTGCGATTCTGTCCAATGAAACGAGCAGACTAATGAGCCGGCTCGGGGATGTCCCCTCGTTCCGGCCGATCAGCCGAAAGAGGTCATCGCCTTCTGGATCGACTCGGCGGTCTGCAGCAGCGCTTGCAGCCAACGATCCTGCTCGGCCTTGGTCGAGGCTCGCAGCTCGGGCCCGAACAGCCCCAGGGCCGCGATCTCACCATCGTCGCTCGGATCGGACAGGGGCACGGCGATGGCGACTCCGCCTTCGGTCCGGCTGCCTTTGGTGATGGACCAACCCTGCCGGCGCACCTTCTCGGCCTCCTTCTCCAGTGCGTCGTAGTCGACCAGAGTCCTCTTGGTGTACCTCTCGAACCCGGCGTCGGCGAGACGTTGCCGCTCCTCGTAGGGCATGTGGGCATAGAGCACGATGCCGCTGGCCCCGGCGTGAAGCGGTCCCCGCTCACCGACTCCGAGCACCAGGCGAAGCGGCTTCTTCGATGGGAACTCCTGGACGCAGACCCTGATCAGACCGACCCGGCGGCTCAGCGACACGGTCTCGTCGATCTTTTCCCTCAGCTCCCGCATCGCGGGCGCCGCGGCAGCGACCATCTCGTTGTGTGCGATGTACTGGGCGGCCAGCCCCACGACCGTCGCTCCCAGGGAGTAGACCCCGCTGTTGTCCCTGGCCACCCAGCCCGCCTCCTCTAGGTCGCGCAGGAAGCGGAGGGCGGTCGACTTGGGCAGGTCGACCGCCTCGGCCACCTGGGTGAGGTTCATCGGCTCGCGGCTCAGCGTCTCGACGATGGTGAAGAGGCGTTCTGATCCGCGCAAAGCCGTGCTCTCAGTCGGGCGAAAGACAGAGGTTAAACCTCACGTGTCCCGATGCCCCGGGACGCGATGGGACCGCCGTTTCCGGCGGTCCCATCCCTGACTCAGAAGTCGTTGGCGGCTTCTACGAAGTCGTCGACGATCAGGTCGGCGGGAGTGACACCTTCCGGCAGTTCGACCGCGATGATGTCGAAGAAGTACTCCCACGACTCGGGCGTTTGCTCGTGGAACATCAGTCCTTCCGGCGCCTGCCACAGGTCGAGGACGAGCTCGAAGAGAAGCTCACCGGTCTCGTCGGTGAACCACTCGGGTGTCACCTCCCTGAGGATGTCGAGAGTCTCCTCGGGGTTGGTATGCCCGAATTCGGCGCCTCTCGCCACCGCGCGCAGGAAGCCTTCGACGGCGTCGGGGTTCTCATCGATGAACCCCTGCAAGGCCACCAGTGGCAGGGCGGGCACCCCGTTCAGGTCACCCGGATCGAGGGCCCGAAGATCCAGCCCCTGGACCTCGATGGCCACGATGTCGTTCACCGAGCCGCCCACTGCATCGACCTGCCCCTCCTCGAGGGCTCGGACCGCCAGGGCGGTTCCTTCCCCGATCGGGACCAGCTCCACGTCGGCATCCGGGTCGAGACCGGCGTTGGCGATGATGCCTCGCACCACCGGCACCTCACCGCCAGAGAGCTCGGAGATCCCGACCTTTCGTCCGGCCAGATCGCCCGGCTCCTGGATGTCGCTGTCGGCGGGGACGGTGAGCTGGAACACCGAGCCGTAGTTCACATTGCCTATGGCCCGGATCTCGTGGCCCTGTTCGACGGCTTCGGCCACATTCGCGGTACCCACATTGCCGATCTGGCCGTTCTCGGCCAGCAGCTGCTGTGTCACCGCGCCGCTTCCGTCGAGGAACTGGTGGGTTACCTCCAGGCCTTCCTCTTCGTAGTAGCCGTTGGCCTCGGCGACACGGAAGCCGTACATGTTGGGCGAGTCCACCGGCAGGAGCACCGTCAAGGCGACGGTCTCCCCGGCCGATTCCCCGGTCGTGGTGGTTTCACCTGGGGTGGTGGTCGGCTCGTCACCGCCGCCGGCGGTCGTTGTCGCCTCCTCACCACCACCTGCCGTAGTACTGGTCTCGGCTTCACCGCCACAGGCGGCGAGAACCATGCCTAGGGCAGTTGCGAGGACCAACCATCGCACCCTGTCCAGTCGCTTCATGCAACTCCTCCTCTTGGGACCGATGCGACGCTATCAACCTCGTCGCCTATTGTCCACGGAATGGAATATCGATGCCGCCCAGTGAAACTGCACTCATGACCTGGGAGCGCTCGCAGCACGACGTCGTGGTCGATGTGCACGCCCACTTCGTCCCGATCGGGTTGGTCGAAGCCGTGACGGATCAACCGCCCGGCGGGGTCTCGGTGGAGACCGACGACGACGGCCGGCATTCCTTTCGGATCGAGGGATCGCCCCAGACCCGCCCACTCCTGCCTCGACTGATCGATCTCGAGCTGAGACAACAGTGGATGGACGAGCAGGGCATCGATATCCAGGTGCTCGGCACCTGGGCCGACATCTTCGGCTACGGCCTCAGCCCGGAGCATGGCGCCGAGTGGGCCCG
>JBOGEV010000298.1:0-5001 GCA_050742015.1 Acidimicrobiia bacterium | reverse complement strand
GCTATAGCTCGTATCGCCACTCACGGCTTTATGTGGTGTCGATCCGGGCGAGCCTGCGGCCGACCTTGAGGTAGAAGTCGCCTGCCTGGTCGTTGAGTTTGTCTTTGATCACGGCGGCGAGGGGTTCACGGGCCTCGTCGGCGGTGAGCGTGATCTGGTGCTGGGTGCCCTCCGACTCGACGACGAGGCGTAGGCCGTTCTGCTGGGCGACGCGGCGGACATCGCCGTTGCTCTTGGCGAAGCCGAGTGCCTTGACGACCTCGGTCACGGACTGGCTCAAGTCCGTGATGGTGGGCAGGTCTTCGACTTCGCTGAAGGTGCGCTTGGAGAAAGTGGGCCACGAACTCCTCACGCGCCTTCATCGTGGCATCGACGCCGTGAATGGCGGCGGTGACCTCACCGGCCAAGACCTTCTTCAGGTCCATAGGGTGCAGCGACCCGGCCGCCAACCGCTCGTTCGTCACGGCGAGCTCGGAGTCGCGCCACTCGCTCAGCGCCCAGAAGTAGGGCTCCACGAGTCGGTCCGGAAGTGACATGACCTTTCCGAAGATCTCGCCCGCAGGGGCGGTCAACGGCACGTAGTTTCCCTTGGACTTGGACATCTTGGCCCCGGTGCCGTCCGTGCCCTCGATGAGCGAGGTCGCGACCACCAGTTCCGGGGTCTGCCCGCAGATGTCCATGACCTTGCGGCACATCTGCATGTTGAGGAACTGGTCGATGCCGCCGACCTCCAGGTCGGTGTTGATCTCCACCGAGTCCAGGGCCATGGCGACCGAGTACAGCAGCTCGGCCAGCGACAGTCCTTGACCGGCCTCCAGCCGCTTGCGGAAGTCCTCGCGTTGCAGCGGCATGGAGAGCGGGATCTGGGCGGTGATCTCGATCAGCCTGGGCAGCGTGATCTCGCGCAGCCAGTCGCCGTTGTGGCGGAACTGGGCGCGGGTGAAGTCGAAAAGGGGAGTGACTTGCTCGCGGTAGGTGACGAGGTTGCGGGCGATGTCCTCGTCGGTCAGCGGAGGACGTTCGTCAGAACGGCCACTCGGGTCACCGATCTTGGCCGTCACATCGCCCACGATGAACACGACCTGGTGGCCCATGCGCTGGAACCGGCTCAGGATCAGCATCGGTACCGCGTGGCCGAGGTGGACCTCGGCCCCGGTCGGGTCGATGCCGAACTTGGCGATGAACGGCCGGTTCTTCGTGTCGGCCTCGATGATCCGCTCGGCCAGGGCGTCGGGCGAGGGTTGAAGCTCCTGGGAGCGTTCCGCGACAAGCTCGGCTTGTTCGGCCGGAGACAGGTCCGATAGGTCCAGGCTGCGGCGCTGCGTGGTCAACTCCAGCAACTCGCGCACGGTGGCATCGGCCGCGAGGTCAGCGCCCCTGAGCAGGGCGGTGACGCGGTCGACGGACTGGCTCAGTCGAGTCATCGAAGCTCTCCGAACTGGGGATGTCCCTACGATCCTAGTGGTCGGCTTGTCGGCGACCTGCCTGGACGCGATGGGGTGAGATCTTGCAACTCAGAGGCCAGGCCCCCAAGTGGGCCCTGGAGAACTGTCCTCACCACGAGACGGATCGTGGGTGACGGCTCCGGCGAACCGGTTGATGTTGGTCGTCAGCCGGTGATGGACGAGGTCGTTGAGGTAGGTGGCTGCTGCTATGCCGAGAGGCAGTGTGTCCAGGCGTGGCTGGATCTGGGTCAGCTTCTCCTGGCAGAGGGTGAGTGCGAGCCGTGGTGCGTCGCTGTTCCAGAAGTCCTCGCGTAGTCGGCGGGAGTCGTCTTGGCCGAGTGGTGTCGGAGCAGCCAGCAATTCAACGACGTCTGTTTGTGTGGTGTTGTGTGCGAGCAAAACGAGGGGCAGTGTGCGGCGTAGGTTGGCGATCTCACCGAGCGTGTCCTTGTCATTGTCGATCATCCCGGGGAAAGCGCCAGTGAGGTCATCCACGGCTTGCGACAGTGTGCCAATGGCCAACAACACGCGCACGACAGGGTCGATCACATCCGGTGGGTGACCGGCCAGGGTTGCGCCGAGAGCGAATGGAAAACCGTAGCAATAATAGGCGGCCTTGCGTTCACCGATGAGGAGCACGTCCTCGATATCGGTGTCGCGGAGCTGTTTCTTCTCGGTAAGCAGTTCGGCGAGCTGGCCGCGCTGGGTGACGTAGAGGGTGTCACCAATGAGGCGGGTGATGGCTGGCGCGTGCGTGCCGGTGTCGGCGGCGAGTTGGAGGATGACGCCGATCAGGAAGTCTCCGTAGTACAGGGCCAGGTCCTTGCCGTGCTGGGTCAGCTTTTGATCCACCTGGCCGGATAGCCGCACCGGCAGTGGGGCGGCGCCGAACTTGTCGAGATCCTCATCGACAATATCGTCGTGGATGGCCAGGAAGTCCCGCACGAGTTGGGCGATCAGTAATCCATCACCGATGGTGTCAAGGTCATCGAAGGTGACTTCATCGGTGGCGGCATGATAGCCGAAGTAGGCCAGAACGGGACGGGGGAGGTGCGCGTCGAGGTGGGTGTAGTCGAGGTAATGCTCATGCAGGGCGATCAACTCTGGGCTGCTGGTCAGCGCAGGCGCCAGAACGGCCTGGTATCGGGCTGCGAGCTGAGGGCTCAGCGTGGTGAAAGCTTCTGTCAGCATCTGCCGTTACCGTTCCCTTGAGATGAGTCCCGCTCATCCCTGGTCCGGATGGGGGTCGCCGAGCGGGCGCATCGGCGGACGTACGGCGGAGTTGTCGTCCACCCGCAGGTGCACCAGTGCGGTGAAGCCCCAGCTCTCCAGGCGGGCTAGTTGTGCGCCGAACTTGCCGCTGCGGCCGATGATGGCGACTCGCTGGCCGTCGGCACGTAGTCCGCGTGCTGTGGCGAGTATGCGGGTCATGGGTACGTCGGAGTCGTACAGTATCGCGGTGGCGGCGGGGCGAAGCGTCTTGTCGAGCAGGTCGACGATGCGTTCAAATCCGATGGAGAAGCCGCAGGCGGGGATGTCCTTGCCCAGCGACCGGCCGATCAGCTTGTCATAGCGGCCGCCACCGGCCAGCGAGGACGGGAAGTCTGGGTGGGTGATCTCGAAGATCTGGCCGGTGTAATAGCCCATGCCCCGGACCAGCGTCGGGTCGAACTCCCACGCCAAGTCGGTGGTGGCCGCAATGTCAGTCAGTGCGCTCGTAGTGTTGGCTAGATCCGTCAAGACTTGCTCAGCCAGCGTGGGCACCACGTCAGCCACCCCATCGATGACCTTGTTCGGGGGTAGTTCGGCGAGGTCACGCACCCTGGTCAGCGCCTTGTCGATCGCGGTTGCCGGCAATGCCCGGTCGTCGACCAATTCTCGTCGGACACCCTCCCAACCGATCTTGTCGAGTTTGTCCAAGCCGATGAAGAACACCAGCCAGGTTTCCTCGGGCAACCCGACACTTTCGGCGAGCGCGGACAGGAATCGTCGATCAGACAGCCGCACTGTCGTACCGGCGAGGCCGACTGCCGACAATGCTGCAGTGGTGGCTTCGATCAGTTCCACCTCGGCGAGTACAGACGCTTCGCCGATGATATCGATATCGCAGTGGTAGAACTGCCGGTACCGGCCTTTCTGGGGGCGTTCAGCACGCCAAACCGGCCCGAACTGGAAGGACCGGAACGGGATGGGCAGCTGATTGTGGTGATTTCCGTAGAACCGGGTCAGCGGGACGGTCAGGTCGAATCGCAGACCGAGGTCGACTAGCTCCCGCACCTCGGTGTCGGCATCGATCCGGGCTGGCAGCCCACGCCGAAGCACCTGGAAGATCAGCTTTTCGTTCTCACCGCCCTGGCCACCGGTCAGCCGTTGGAGGTCCTCGAGCGCGGGTGTCTCGATGCGCTGATAGCCGAACTGATGGTAGATCTCGGCGATCGTGGCCAGCATATGGTCACGCGTGGCGACAGTGTCGGGCAGCAGGTCACGGGTTCCCCGGGGTGGGGAATTGTCGATCTTCACCAGTCAAATCCTCTTGTGTCAATAGTTCATGCTCCGCAATACCGCGAGCCGAGGCATAGTGACGCCACTTGACCGGATCGCCGACGTAGACGTCGACGCGGCGCCCGCCATCGCGATGCTTGGCCGCGACCCGGCTGGCGTTAACGTACCCGCTCGCGTCCGGTCCAGGCACAACCAGGAGGTCCGCGCTCGCCTGACCCAGCGACACCGTCGCGGTAGCCGAGCGGTCGTCGCCGAGCAACTCCAACTGGTCAAGCACGTCGACCAACCGCTCCACGCCGAACGCGCATCCGGTCGCCGGTACTGCGGTGATGTGTCCGTCGGTGACGAAGTGACCGACCAGTCGGTCGTAGCGACCACCACCGCCGACCTCAACGAACACCCGCTGGTCGGTGAGGATGTCAATCTCGAACGCAATTCCTGTGTAGTACTCATGCGACCGCACGACGCACGGGTCGACCACCGCATGCACTCCGAGTTGCGCCAGGGACGCCGCAAGCCCCTCCAGGTGCACCATCCCAGCGCAGACCATCGCGTCATCCATCCGCGTGAGCGCGGCAGTGGCATCGTCGTCTGCGGCGAGATTGGTCCACAGTGCCGACCATTGTCCGGGGAGACCTTCTTCCTTGATGATGGTCCGAACCGTAGAGACGAGATGCCGCGCCGTGTTGTGTTCGGCGGGGGTGTTCTCGTCGATCTGGACCGTCATGCGGCTCATGGTGGCGAGCACGTTGGCTGCATGGGGCCGGTTGCCCGCTCGCATCGTGAGATCGAGCGCCTGGATGTAGTAGCGCTGCGCCAGCGAGTCCCGACCCGCGTCGGCCGCCGCCATGAAACCGGCGATCCGGGTGCCGTGCGCGCCTCAGCAGCGCCTTACTGGTCCTTTCTGAATAGGTGCCATGCAGGAGCTGGTTGGCCTCCCGGTGCAGCAGGGCCACCACCTGCTCACGTACCCGCCCGGAGCCGTACTGGGAACCTAACCTGCTCAGGTGGTTGATCTGCTCGGTGAGGACTTCCACGTCGGCCATGCCCACCC
>JBOGEV010000297.1:0-2983 GCA_050742015.1 Acidimicrobiia bacterium | reverse complement strand
GGCATCGTGGACGTGGGCCGGGCCATAGTCGCCAACATCTCGGTGCGCGACGCGGTCCAGGACGGCGCCTCTTACTTCGCCTACACGCGTGATGCCACCGCAGCCGAGGTCGAGGCCAGGGTCCGCGGCTCGGTGTCGTCACCCGACCTCACCGACGTCGCCACCACCTCCGTCACCGTCTTCTGCGGGCCCGACCCGCGCGAACTTCTCGACGGGTCACGGGTGCGGATCGATCTCACCCACGACGTCGACATGATCACCCCGATCGTGGGCGACCTGCTCGGCGGGACCATCACCCTCAGCCCGACTGCCGAGGCCGACCGCTTCTTCGACACCTGCCCCCCCGACGCGAACCCGCTACCGACACCATGAGGATGACGAGGAAAATGGACATGCCGGCGCGAATACGAGACGAAAAGGGTGCAGCCGCCTTCCTGATGGCCATCTCCCTCCTGGTCCTGGTCGGTTTCGCTGCCCTCGCCATCGACGGGGGCCTGGGATTCGATCAGCGACGGGGCACGCAGAACGCGGCCGACAATGCCGCCCTGGCCGCGGCCTGGGAGGAGTGCAACCCCCGCGTGGCCGGATCGCCGGACCCGGTTGGCTCCGCTCTCGCCGTAGCCGCTCAGAACGGCTACGACGACAACGACCCTGAAGTCGTGGTGACGGTCAAACCCCTCGGCACAGCGGAGTACGAGGTGATCATCCAGCAGGTCAACGACACCACTTTCGCCGCGCCTGGAGTGGGCGCCGAGACGCTCACTGTGGTCTCGGAAGGGGTGGCCACCTGCGAGCAGGAGGACTTCTTGGGTGGATATGCCATCTTCGCCGGCGCCGACGCATGCCCTTCCGGCGGCGCCATAGAGCTCGACCTGACCGGGGCGACGAAGACCATCAATGGCGGCATCTTCTCCAACGGCGACCTCAAGATCAATGGCCCAAATACCACTGTCAACGGCGACATCGAGTACCGGGGGAACTTCCAATCCAACGCCGGGGTCACCGCCGAGCAGTTCTTCGGCTCACCGAAGGTGTATCCCCTCGAGCTCGACATCGCCGAGTTCCGGCCCGGCGGGCCGCGCCAGCTGGCCGATCCCAGCCACTACTTCAACTCCGCCCCGAGCACGGCTATCGACAACGGCTGGATGACCAGCAACGGCCATGCGACCGGGAACACCTCCGCCATCGAGATCATCCACTCCGGGATCTACTACTCGCCCAAGACCGGAAACGATGCGATCAACCTCAAGGGTGTAACCACGGCAAACGGGGTGACGGTGACCTTTGTCGCCGAGGGGTCGATGCACGTCATCGGCGACGCCGACATCACCGGCTACGCTCCCCTGACCCCAGGGGCGTACTCGCCCTTGGTCCTTTTCTCCAATGCAGAGACTCCTCCGAGTTGCAGCACCAACGCGATCCAGTTCAGCGGAAGCAACATGACATGGACCGGGCTCATCTACGCTCCGAACGGAGAGGTACAGATGTCGTCGTCGTCGACCAACGCCACCGTGAACGGAAGCATCATTGGGTACTCGGTCAACATCGCGGGTTCTGATTTCGCGATCAACTGGGTCGACGACCCCACCGGGGCGCCTCGTTTCAAGGTAGAGCTGCAGAGCTAGAAGCTCGCCTCCCGGCGCCCGGTTTCAAATCCCTTCAGGTCGGGAAGGTTCGCTTCGGCAGTGTGCGAGAAGGGCGTTGATCCAGTCTTCTCCAGAACTTCTCCACTCGGTCACCGGCCGGTTCCCGGGACGGGGAAACATGTCGTCGGCCTATCGACCAATCGAGAAAAGGGGTCCTCAATGATTGGAACAGAAGTCAGGTCGAGCAGGGGGTATGCAGTAGTCCTGATGGCGTTGGCCCTCCTGATCACCTCCCTGGGGGTGTCCGGGACGGCCCTGGCCCAAGAGCCGGCGCCGGAGTCCGACGTCACCCTGACCTTGCTCCACAACAACGACGGCGAGTCGGCGTTGTTGGGATCGACGGTCGACGGGCAGCCTTTCGGCGGAGTCGCCACGTTCGCCTCCCTGGTCGATGACCTACGCAAGGCCGGGGGGAAGGGTCGGGACAACGTTTCGTTACTGGTCTCGTCCGGTGACAACTACCTGGCCAGTGCCCAGTTCCAGGCCAGCCTGGACAAAGGCATCCCCTACTACGACGCCATCGCCATGGATCTCATCGGCTACGACGCCGTCGCCATCGGCAACCACGAGTTCGACTTCGGGCCGGACGTATTCGCCAACTTCGTCAACAGCTTCAAGCGGAAGACGCCCTTCCTCAGCTCCAACCTCGACTTCTCCAACGAGCCGGGCTTCGACGGGCTCGTGGACGAGGGCCGGATCGCGGCCAGCGTCGTCGTCAAGGAGAAGGGGGAGAGTTTCGGCATCATCGGCGCCACCACGGAGTTCCTACGCTCCATCTCGAGCCCTCGCAACGTGGTCGTCAACGAGGTGTTGCCCGCGGTGCAGGCCGAGGTGGAGGAGCTGACGGGTCGCGGAATCGACAAGATCATCCTCATCTCCCACCTGCAGAGTGTGGCCGAGGACCTGGCTCTGGCCGGAATGCTGGACCAGGTCGACATCATGGTCGCCGGCGGAGGCGATGAGCTCCTGGCCAACCCCGACGACCTGTTGGTCCCGGGTGACGAAGCAGCCGTGTTCGGGCCCTATCCGCTCATCGCCACCGACGTCGACGGGACCGAGGTGCCGGTGGTCACGACGAGCGGCGGCTATCGCTATCTGGGCCGTCTGATCGTCGACTTCGACCAGGACGGCAATCTGATCGGGTTCGACGACGAGAGCGGCCCGGTCAGGGTTACCAGCGGGGAGTTCGACGATGCTGTGCGCCCCGACCGCAAGGTGACACGGCGGGTGGTGGAGCCGGTCACGGCTTTCGTCGACGCCCTGGCGACCACGGTGGTCGCCTCGACCGAGGTTCCTCTGAACTCGGCCCGCGGCACCATTCTCGTCGCCGGCACCCC
>JBOGEV010000296.1:0-2031 GCA_050742015.1 Acidimicrobiia bacterium | reverse complement strand
CTCCTCGAGCGCATGCTCCATGACTTCCCGGATCGAAGGCGGCAGCTCGACAGGGTCGGAGTCGGGCCCGGAGACCAGCGAGAACTTGCGACGTCCCCTCAGCTTCTGAAGCATCTGCTGGGTCTTCCTTGCCGCGATCACGTCGCTCTTGGTGGGTCGGATGGTCTTCGTCATGGTTCCGCTCGCTTGTTGCTTGGATCAGCCATCCGTACAACCTAGTGTACTGCCGCCAAAGTACGTAGACCACGTTCGATCTTCGCGATGATCTCGTCAGCAGTCTTTGTCCAGATGAACGGCTTCGGGTCGGTGTTGCGCTTGTCGAGATACCGACTCACGAAGGCGATGAGCTCCGGTACGCTGTTCACAGCGAGGCGCCTGAGTTGCTTCTCGGTCAGCTCGCTGAAGAGTCGTTCGACAATGTTGAGCCAGGAGGAGCCAGTCGGCACGAAGTGGAAGTAAACGCGCGGATTCCGCTTGAGCCACCTGCGCACTTCCTCTGTTTTGTGAGTGGCGTAGTTGTCGAGGATCACATGGATTTCGAGACCCGGCTCCACACTCCGCTCCACCTTGCGCAGGAACTTCAGGAACTCCTGGTGGCGGTGGCGCGGCATGCATTCGTAGATGGCCTCGCCGGTGGCTACATTGAGTGCTGCGAAGAGCGTCGTGACACCGTGGCGCTTGTAATCGTGCGTCATGGTTCCAGCGCGCCCCTTCTTGAGCGGCAGCCCCGGTTGCGTGCGGTCCAGGGCCTGCATCTGGCTCTTCTCGTCGAAGGAGAAGACCACTGCATTCACCGGAGGGTTCAGGTACAGGCCCACAACATCATGGATCTTCTCCACCAGGCGCGGATCGCGCGACAACTTGAAGCGCTTGATCTGGTGTGGCTTCAGTACGTACTTGCGCCAGATGCGTCCCACGGCATGGTGCGTGAGACCCATGGTCCTGGCCATGAGTCGCGTCGACCAGTGCGTCGCCACGTCCGGCGGCGGCTTCTCCTTGACCGTCTTTTCGACGACTGCCTTCTCGATCTCTGGCGTGATCGTGCGCGGACGGCCGGACCGAGGTCGATCACTCTCAATTCCCGAAATACCCTCTGCCGCGTAGCGCCGGATCCAGAGCAGGACCGTCGGCCGCGTGATGCCCGTAGACGCGACGATCGCCCTGCTGCTCAGACCATCGGCGGCGGCGAGCACAATCCGCGCTCGATCAATCAGCCGGCGCGGCATGGTCCGCGAGCGGAGCCACCCTTCCAGGACCTGTCGATCGCCGCGTCGCAGTCTCAACACCCGAGTCGTGTTTGGCATAAGCGACAATATACATCAAAGTCCCTCTGTGGTCAAGAGACTTATGCGCCGGTACACTAGCGGCGCTCCAGGATGGTCACGATCCGGAAGCGGATCTCGGTGCCTACACGGAGAATGGCGTCGTCCGGAAAGCCGCGGCTTATGCTCGTGCCTCGGCATGACTGTGGCCGGGCTCGGCGAAACGCTCGTACTCAGCAGTCGCTCGAGCAGCAATATGAGGAGGCAGCGGCCGGGTTGTAGCCGGAAGCCGAGTTGTTCAACAGGAAGGGAGTCGCTGGGGATTGGATGGGAAGACGCAAGCGCAAACTCACCGCTGCCGAAAAGGCCGAGAAGAAGCGACGGAAGACAGAGTACATGACGATCTTCGTGAATGGCAAGCAGAAGCGTGTGAAGCGCCCGATCATGATCGAAGGGCTGAGCGCCGAGGAGTTCGTACGGGCGAATGCAGATCCGATATGGCACCACCAGAACGAGATGTGGGAGGACATGCCTGAGTTCTGAGCGTCATACGCAAAAGCGCGGCGATCTCGTTCCGTGCGCCTCGGTCTGTCGCTCGCGTTGAGAAACCCGGATTGAGCCTTATATCGATGTTCTTCCTGGGATTGAAGCGCGGTATCGTGCGGCTGGTGCCTCACGATCCTGAATGGTGTTCGGTCTTTACGGACCACGCAGCGGCCATCCGCAGCCGGACCGGTCTTCCCGAGGCACGTATCCAGCATGTGGGCAG
>JBOGEV010000295.1:0-1016 GCA_050742015.1 Acidimicrobiia bacterium | reverse complement strand
GCCGGCGAGCTGGCTCCAGTCGGTGAACTCCTTCTTCATCGTCATCCTCGCCCCGCTGTTCGGAACCCTGTGGGTGTGGCTGGCCAACCGACGGTCCAACCCTTCGATACCGGTGAAGTTCGGGCTCGGTCTACTGGGTCTCGCGATGGGTTTCTTCGTCATCGCCTGGGGGGCCGCCAACGCCACGCCCGGGAACCCGGCGTCACCGGCGTGGCTCGTCGTCATGTACTTCCTCCACACGTGTGGCGAGCTGGCGCTATCGCCGGTCGGGCTGTCGTCGATGACCAAGCTCGCGCCGCGCAACCGGGTCGGTCAGATGATGGGGGTCTGGTTCGTGGCCTCGGCGCTCGGCAACCTGATCGCCGGGCTGGTCGCGGGGACGCTGGGGACCCTGGGGCCGGCGGACCTCTTCCGCACGGTCGCCCTGATCACCGGCGGCGTGGGGCTGTTCGCCCTCGTCGTGAGCCCGGCCATCAAGCGGCTGATGGGGCACGTAGAGTAGGAAGTGCACCCCTCCGACCGAGCGATTCCAACACTCCGAGGGCTAGGCACGAGACGGTTGCCGCAAGCGCGATAAGCGGTACGACCGTTCGCCCGACATTCCGGCAGCCTGTCATTGAGCTACGTATCATCGTCCTGACCTTTTCAAAGCGTGCGCCCGCGGATCCCGGAAATTCTCGTACAGGTCGTCGAACATCGCGGAGCCGCGCTCGATGCGCGTCCCGTCGTCATCGTTGGCCAGCGCGATCCCGGCCAGGATGGACGCCACCCCGGCCGCCTCGGCCCGGCCGTACCGGTTCTCCTTGAGGTCCAGGTCGTGGACGATCTCGGCGATCGCCGCGAGGCCGGCGTCTTCCTCGAGCCCGAATCGTTGCAGCAGGGTCTCGAATGTGCACCGCTCTCCCTCGTGCGTGAACTCGCCGTCGAACATGTCGAACCTGAGCTCGCCCTCGGACGGCTGGTAGCCGGTCGGCTCGACGAACTTGAAGCAGGCCTCCGGATCGATAAACCGGCGC
>JBOGEV010000294.1:0-13898 GCA_050742015.1 Acidimicrobiia bacterium | reverse complement strand
CGTTCTCGGCGCCGAAATCGGTCTCGGTGTGGTGGGGACTCACCGGTGACAGCGGTGTCCTCGACGCGCACGACACGGCGGTCGCGGCCGTCCTCACCCACCTCGAGCGCTACGGCTGCACCACCCGCGTGCGGGTCGACGGCACCCGGTCGTTCCCGGATGCGGAAGGGCTCACGATGGCGGTGTTCCAGGAGTCCACCTCCCGGGAGGACGACCCGCAGCTGCACACGCACGCCGTCATCTCCAGCAAGGTCCAGGCCCCCAGCGGCCGGTGGTACGCGCTCGACGCCCACTACCTCAAGCACCACCAGCACGCGCTCGGCAACCTCTACCAGTCGGTGCTCCGGTCCGAGCTCACCCACCGCTACGGCGTCGCGTGGGGTCCGATCGTCAACGGCCAGGCCGAGATCACCGGCATCCCCGAGGAGCTGCTCGACCAGTTCTCCAAGCGAACCCGCCAGGTCGATGACCTCAACACCGTCCTGCTCGACGCCTTCCGTGACCGAGAGGGACGTGACCCGACCCGCAGAGAGGCCGCTGCGATCGAACGGGAAGCTGCCCGCGATTCCCGATCCGCCAAGAGCGAGCTCCCGATCGACCAGGCTCGGGCCCGATGGCTGGCCGAGGCCGCCCAGCTCGGGTGGACCCCCGAGCGCTTCGCCGGCCACGTCACCCGACGCGCGGCCCGAGACCAGCCCACCCCGACTGTCGACGACATCCTCGACACGATCACCGCCCAGCGCTCCACCTGGCGGCGCGCCGACGTCATCGGCGCCATCGCCGCCGCCACCTCGCCCCAGTCCCGGTTTGACGGAGCCACCTGGGCGCGGGCCCTCGAACACGCCACCGACCAGGTCCTCGACACCCACGTCGACCTCGACCCCGCCACCACCGGCGCCGTCCGCGAGTCCGACGGCCGCTCCACCTGGCTCGATCCCGACCTGCCGCACCTGTCCCACGACCGGGTCCTGGCCCAGGAGGAACGCATCCTCACCTGGGCGCTCGCCGCCCACGAGCCCGAGCCCGCACCCTCCCTCACCTTCGAGACCACCGGACTCGACCCCCTCCAGGCCGACACCGCCCGAGCCGTCGCCGGCCACGACCCCCTCGTCCTCGTCGTCGGTCCGGCGGGCACCGGCAAGACGACCACGCTCGGCGCCGCCGGCACCGACCTGGCCCGACACGACCGACCCGCGTTCGGCGTCGCGCCGACCGCCAAGGCCGCACGGGTGCTCGACGCCGAGACAGGTATCCCCGCTGACACGATCGCCAAGCTCCTCCACGAATGGGACCGACCGGACGGGCCCGGCCCGGCCCACCGCCTTCCGTTCGGGACGACCCTCGTCGTCGACGAGGCCGGCATGGTCGGGACCAACACCCTCGACCGACTCGTCGCGCTCGCCCAGTCCCAGCAGTGGCGACTGGTGCTCGTCGGCGACCCCCGCCAGCTCCAAGCTGTCGGCCGCGGCGGCATGTTCGATGAGCTCTGCCGCACCGGCAACCCCCACCACCTCCAGCACGTCCACCGCTTCGCCCACCGCTGGGAAGCCGACGCGACCCTCGCACTGCGCAACGGGCACCCCAGCGCCCTCGACGCCTACTTCGACCACCACCGGGTGACCGCCGGCGACACCGACGACCTCGTCGACCGGATCGCCCAGGCCTGGGTCGACGACCACGAGCGCGACGGCACCGTCGCCGTGACCGCCGAGACGAACGCGCACGTCGACGCGCTCAACACCGCCATCCAGGCCCGCCGGCGCACCCTCGGCCACCTCGACCCCGTCCGAACCGTGGCCATCGGCGGCGGCGAGACCGCCGGGCCCGGCGACCTCGTCGTCACCCGGCGCAACGACCGCACCCTTCGCACCACCGGTGGCGAACCCGTCCGGAACCGGGAGCGCTGGCGCATCGACAAGGTCGAGCCCGACGGCTCCCTCGCGCTGTCCCAGGATCGGGGACACGACCGAGTGACGCTCCCCGCGGACTACGCGCGCGCCCACCTCCGCCTCGGCTACGCCGCCACCGCCCACGGCCACCAAGGCGACACGGTCGACCGCAGCTACATGCTCGTCACCCCCGGTACTAGCCACCGAGCCCTCTACGTCGGCGCCACCCGAGGCCGCGACAGCAATCGCCTCCTCGTCATCACCGACGAGCCCGACCTCGCCGCCGCCCGGGACACCCTCGAACGCGTTCTCACCAACGAGCGTGCCGACATCCCCGCCATTGCTCGCCGACGGGACCTCGCCGAACGCGGACACGCGGCCCTGCAGCCAGCCGCCGACCCGCTCGAAGGAGCCGAGCGCGCCGTCATCCGCGCCATGGCCGCCGCCCGACCGTTCGAGACCGAGGTCGCCGGCCGCCGTGCCGTCCTCACAACGGCGAGCGCTGAGCTCCGAGCGCTCGAAGCCCAGCATCGCCACGCCGGACCGATCGGCAAGCGCCGACTCCGCACCCCGCTCGCAACAGCAGCCGACGCGGTCGCCCAGGCCCAGGACGCCTACGACCTCGGCGTCGAAGCTGCAGCGCCGACACAACGCGCCGTACTGGACGCGACCCGCCAGCGAGACAAGCTCCTCGACGCCCGCGCCACCCAGCGGGTCATCGAGCGCCTCGACGCCATGCAGCACCGACCGCCATCACGCTCAGGCCCGGAACTGGGGCTGTGATCCCTGACGCCTACGACCAGTCGTCGTCGAACCTGGCGAGCTTGGCGCTGCGGCGGTTGTCCTCGAACTCGCTCGGGTCGAAGGCATCCGGGTCGTAGTCCCGGCCCATCCACTCGCGCCGCTCCCGGTACTCGGCATGGCCAGGGTTGGCCAGGATCGCCAGCAGATCCCGGAAGCCGCCGGTGCCGCCGCAGTCCTCGGGCGGACACGCTCGACGTCCGTCGACGCACGCCGGCACCTCCATCGACCCGTCGGTAGGGAGGACCTTCTCCACCACGACGTCGTGGCGCCAGTTGTCGCCGAAGTCGTACCGGTAGAGGTAGCGCGAGCCTGGGCCGGCGATCGAGTCGAGCCGGACGCCGGACTCGTCGATGGTGGGGATGCCCCAGTCGTCATCGTCGGGATCGGGGACGCCGTAGTTCGACCCGTCGATCTCGAAGTCGTGGACGTGGTAGTCCCACCACCCGAACGCAGCCTGGATCACCTCGTGGACGTGAACGAGCGTGCTCGACCCGTCGACCAGCACCCGGCGCCACACCGCGGGCCTCGTGTCCCGCAGCGTCACCTTCAGCTGGAAGACGCCTCCGACCGAACGCGGCGCGGGCTCGACAGGGGCAGGCGACGGCACGGCGATGCCGGGTCGCAACGGGATCACCTCGGCAAGTGGTCCGGCCGAGCCGACGGCGGCGGCCAGCGCTCGATCGGGTGACGAGCCGAGGTTGAGGAGTGGTCCGAGGATGACGCGGGCCAGGTCGAGTGACAGCTCGACGAGATCGGTCATGCCCTCCTGCTGCCGGATCTCAGCCTGGAAGGTGAGCTCGTTCATCACCCCGACGACGCGACGGTCGTTGGTCTGCGCCAGCCGCACTTCTTGCATGGCGCCACGCTCCGCCGAGAGGAACTCGGGCTCGAGGCCGTGGTGCCGGAGCACCGCCTCGATCGCCGCCGGCACACGGTCGGGCAACGTCGAAGCGGGTGCCAGCTCGACGAGGACGGGAACGAACGTCCGCTGGTTGACGAGCAGCGCCACCTGCGGACGCCAGAACAGAGCCGTGGCGAACCAATCGCCGAGCTCCGTGGTGGAGTGGTCGTCCGGTCCCGCAGCCGGCGCCTTCTTCAGCCGGTCTCGCAGCTTCTTGGTTCCACGCACCACGAGCACTCATCGAGTGTCGCAGACCGGCCTCCAGCGCCATATCGTTCGGTGTTCTCGTGCACGAGAACACCGAACGATATGGGTTTCCGTGATGGCCGGAACTCGCAACGGCACGGTCGAGGACGACGCCGTGGTGGCGCTCGTCCAAGCACTCGGCCGCTATGGCCTCGACGTCGAGACGCACCCGGAGGCCGATGCGCCTGCCATCGAGGTGGCGGGCTGTCGCCTGGCGGTCGAGGCGCGATCTGTCGTGACCGCCGCGGAGGCGACCGAGCTGGCGAAGCGGTGGCGTCGCCGACCGACACCCGTCGTCGTCGCCGACCGCATCGCCGAAGCTGGCCGGGAGGCGCTCGCCGCAGCCGGCGTCAACTACTTTGACCGGCGCGGCCCGCTCCGCGTGATCGCACCGCCGCTGGTCATCGATGCCGACGTTCCTGCCCCTGGTGAGCGATCCGCACCGAACCCACCGCTCTCCAGTCAGGTCACGAAGGAGGTGGCGATCGCCTGTCTCCTGACCCCCGACCACGCGCACGGCGTGCGGGAGGTTGCGACGTTCCTCGATCGAGCCCCGAGCGCTGTGTCCAAGGCGATGGCCGACCTACGCAATGAGGGGTTCCTGACCTCGCGGAACGAGCCGCTGGTTCCCGATCTGTTCCACGAGCTGGTCAGCGTCTGGCGGGTTCGTCGCTACCCCCTGCGGGCGGAGCCGTCCACGTCGGCCAAGAACAACCCGCTTGCCGGGGATCTCGGCCTCGATGATCCGGCGGGGACGCCGGGGTGGGCCTTGACCGAGACGGTCGCTGCAGGTGCGCTTGGGATGCCGGTCGTCGCCCGTGGTGACTACCCGCCCGACTTCTATGTCCCGTCCCAGGCAGCGCTCGACCGGGCCCGAAGCATCCTCGGCGACGCTGCGCCCAGCGAGAGCCGGGCATGCACGGTCGCCGTCGCCCCCGTGCGTGTCGCGTGCCTCCGCCGTGCCATCCCTCCCACCGGAGCGCGCACGCCCTGGCCCCTCACCAATCACATCGTCGTCGCCCTCGACATCGCCCAGGACAAGGCCCGCGGGCTCGAGATCGTCGACGACTGGAACCCGACCGAGGTGACCCGTGCCTGGTGACCACGTCGAGCTCGTGGCGGACCGAGGCGGGCGCATCGCCGCGTTCGTCGGCGCTCTCGCGCGCTTCGAACCGACCTGCGTGGGCGCTGGTCGGCGGCTTCGCCGTCAACGTGCGGATCGAGCGAGTCCATCGACTCACGAACGACATCGACACCATCGCCCGCGACCAGACCCAACTCGTCGAGCTGCTCGTCGCCGAACCCGACGCCGACCGGCTCGAAGCGGCCAAGCTCCGCTTCACCGCCGGCGACCTCCCCGTCGACATCGACGTCATGGCCGACACCGAAGGGCTTCCGCTCCCGACCGAGCCGGCGAGCGGGTGTTCGCCCTCGCCCGGCGAGCATCCTTCCTCGCGCTCGGCCGACCGAACTGGTGGTGCTCGAGGGGCACACAACCGTCGCCCAAGCCACAGTCCCGTGGCCTCAACCGCCGCCTGCTGCTCAAGACGGTGGCCATCCCGCGGCGGTTGGCCAGCAACAACCCGCACAAGGTCGGGTCGGACATCCACGATCTTGCCCGCCTCGTCGACGGCCAGGACCTCGCCGCCCTCGCCGCGGAGATCAGCGCCACCGGGGAGGAGCTGTCGACCTGGATCGGCTCGACACTGGTCAAGTGGTTCTCACCCGACCACGACCTTCGCTACACCTACGCCCGCCTCCGCCGCCTGTCGCGCTCCGCAGACACGGACGGCCTCGCCGAAGCCGACCTGGAGGTTCTTGCGCTGCTCGGCCAGATGTTGTCGTGACGCTGGGTACCAGCGGCATCGGCCGTGCACACCGCGCAACAAGGCCCACGTCTCGCTCGGGGGCCTGTCATGGTCGGCATCGTTAGTCTCACGGCCGTGGACCGGGTGAAGTCGAAGCAACGAGTCGCCGACCACGGGGAGGTGTTCACGCCCGCATGGATGGTCGAGGCGATGCTCGACCTGGTGAAGGAGGAGACCGAGCGCATCGACTCTCGCTTCCTCGAGCCCGCCTGCGGCAGCGGCAACTTCCTGGTCCAGGTGCTGCGACGCAAGCTCGCCGCCGTCGAGCTGAGGTTCGGCAGGTCCGCGTTCGAGAAGCACCACTACGCCCTGCTCGGCCTCATGTGCGTCTACGGCATCGAGCTGCTCGACGACAACACTGCCGAGTGTCGCGACAACCTCTTGGCGATCTTCGCTGAGTATCTCCGGCTCGACGAGACCGACGACCTTTACCGTGCGGCGACCCACGTGCTTACCCAGAACCTGATCCACGGTGATGCCCTCACCATGCGAACCACGCTCAATGAGCCGATCGTCTTCGCGGAGTGGGGCTACCTGGGCAAGGGCAGGTTCCAGCGGCGCGACTTCCGGCTCGATGTGCTCACCCAGTCCGCGGCGTTCAGCCAAGAGGGCACGCTCTTCGCCGAGCTCGGCAAGCACGAGATCTTCACCCCGACGAAGACGTACGCGTCGATGACCGTGAGTGAGCTGGCCGAGTGAGCACGGGCCAGGCGGGCTTCGCGCCGCGGGGGCGCAATCCTGACGTGCTGACCTGCATCGCGAACCTCTCCAACGATGAGGTCTTCACCCCACCTGAGCTTGCCAACCAGATGCTCGACGCTGTCGCGGACGCCTGGGCCGCGGACAACGGCGGTGCGGACATATGGGCCGATCCCGACGTGCGGTTCCTGGATCCGTTCACCAAGTCCGGCGTGTTCCTCCGCGAGATCACCAGCCGCCTGACCGCAGGCCTCGAGGACGCGATCCCCGATCTACAGCAGCGGGTCGACCACATCCTCACCCAGCAGATCTACGGCATCGGCATCACGCACCTCACGAGCCTGCTGGCCAGGCGGAGCGTCTACTGCTCGAAGTGGGCGAACGGTCGTCACTCGATCGCCAGCTCCTTCACGGCCCCCGACGGCAACATCTGGTTCAAGCGGATGGAGCACACCTGGGTCGGCGGCACCGACTGGGTGCTGACCGCGGACGAGCAGGGCAACCAGATCAAGAAGTTCAAGAACGGCAAGTGCGAGTACTGCGGCGCCAGCCAGCAGAGCCTCGACCGCGGCGGTGGCCTCGAGTCGCACGCGTACGCGTTCATCCATACCGACGACATCAAGGCTCGGATCGCCGAGCTGTTCGGAGACGACATGCAGTTCGACGTCATCATCGGCAACCCGCCCTATCAGCTCGATGACGGCGGTTTCGGCACGAGCGCCGCACCCATCTACCACCGCTTTGTGGAGCAGGCGAAGGAGCTACACCCACGCCTGCTCAGCATGATCATCCCGGCCCGTTGGTTCGCCGGTGGCAAGGGACTTGACGAGTTCAGGGAGTCGATGCTCGCTGATGAACGAGTGCGTTCAATCGACGACTATCTCAGCGCATCCGACGTCTTCCCAGGGGTGGGACTGAAGGGCGGGGTGTGCTACTTCCTATGGGACCGAGACAACACTGGTCCTTCTCGAGTCACGACCCACTTCAAGGATTGGCCGATCTCGATCGCCACTCGCCCACTTCTCGAAGCGGGCGCAGACGTGTTCATCCGCTTCAACGAAGGTCTCTCGATCCTCCGGAAGGTCGTCGCTGCCGAGAACGGACAGGCCGACTCGCTCTCGCTGCCGGAGGACAAGCGCTTCGACCGGCTCGTCAGCTCCAGGAAGCCGTTCGGTCTCGAGACGACCTTCAAGGGCAAGCCCACGAAGGGCGCGAACGACGTGCTCATCTACCAGAACGGTGGCACGGCGTACGTCTCCAGAGACTCCCTGCAGGCCGGCACTCAGTACATCGACAAGTGGAAGGTCTTCACCGGCCGGGCAGCGCCAGGAACCGGCAACCGGGACACCTACCCGCACAGGATCATCAGCACGCCGTTCCTCGGCGAACCGCAGACCGTCTCATCAGAGACCTACCTCTGCATCGGCCCGTTCGACTCCAAGGGCGAGGCTGAGAGCGTCCTCTCCTACCTGTCCTGTCGCCTGACCCGGCTCCTGATCCTGCTTCACAAGCCGTCGCAAGACACCACGCGAAAGGTCTACACGTTCGTTCCGACCCAGGACTGGACGAAGCCCTGGACCGACGGGGCCCTCTATGAGAAGTACGGCCTGTCTGACGAGGAGGTCGCCTTCATCGAGAAGATCGTTCGGCCCCTCGACGTGAACGGTCCGGACGGTGACTAGATCGATCGAAGAGATCCTCGCACCGAAGCCCAAGGCGCGACTTCGAATCTATGCCTGGACTCCGAACGATCCGCCCGCCGCCTACGCCGGGCTGATCAAGGTGGGGCAGACGACCCAGGACGACGTGAACGTCCGCATCAAGCGGTCCCAGGGGCAGATGCAGCAGGCCTACACGCTGCACGTCGATGTCCTCGCCGAGCGCGAGGACGGGTCGTTGTTCCGGGACGGCGACGTCCGGCAGCGCTTGATCGACAAGGGGTTCGAGAACGTCGTCCTCGGCGCGTCGCGTGAGTGGATGCGCTGTGCGGCCGACGACGTGAAGACTGCGGTCACTGAGCTTCAGAAGGGTCTGCGGCTCTCGGGCACGCACCACCTGACCTTTCCCATGCGCCAGGAACAGGCGGCAGCGGTCGACAAGGCGTTCGGCTACTACGGCTCGATCTGGGCCGAGGACGCCAAGGCCGTCCCCCGCTTCCTGTGGAACGCCAAGATGCGCTTCGGCAAGACCTTCACCGCCTACCAGCTCGCCAGGAAGCTGGGGGCCAAGCGGGTCCTCGTCGTCACCTTCAAGCCGGCGGTCGAGGACGCCTGGCGGACCGACCTCGAGTCCCACGTCGACTTCGACGGGTGGCAGTACCTGTCGCGCTCGTCCGGTGGTGACCCGACAACGGTCGACGCCGACAAGCCGGTCGTCTACTTCGGTTCCTTCCAGGATCTCCTCGGTCGTGACACCACCGGGAACATCAAGGCGAAGAACGAGTGGCTCCACACCGTGAACTGGGACCTCGTCGTGTTCGACGAGTACCACTTCGGCGCCTGGCGCGACACCGCCAAGGAGCTGTTTGAGGGCGAGGACGACGCCGTTGCCAAGAAGGAGGCGAAGCTCGAGTACGCCGCCGGCCTCGAGACCGTCAACGAGGACCTGAGCGAGCTCTCAGAGGACGAGACCGAGTTTCTTCCGATCACGACGAGGGCCTACCTCTACCTGTCGGGAACCCCGTTCCGGGCGCTGGCAACCGGTGAGTTCATTGAGGAGCAGATCTTCAACTGGACCTACACCGACGAGCAGCGGGCCAAAGAGGAGTTCGCCAGTGAGAACACCGACGACCGAAACCCGTACGGCGCGCTGCCGCAGATGCGCCTCCTCACGTACCAAATGCCCGACGAGCTGCTGGCGATCGCGAGCGGCGGTGAGTTCGACGAGTTCGACCTGAATGAGTTCTTCGCCGCGACCGGAACCGGTGGGAGCGCGACGTTCAAGCACGAGAACGACGTCCAGAAGTGGCTCGACATCATTCGGGGTTCCTACGCGCCGACCCAGGTCGACAACCTGAAGCTCGGCGGGCAGCGCCCGCCGTTCCCCTACTCCGACGTCCGGCTGCTGCCGTACCTCCAGCACTCGTTCTGGTTCCTCCCCAAGGTCGCCTCGTGTCATGCGATGGCGAACCTGCTCGCGGCGAAGCAGAACACGTTCTGGCACGACTACCACGTCCTGACCGTCGCGGGGTCCTCCGCTGGGATCGGGCTTGATGCCCTGCCGCCGGTCCGCAAGGAGATCGGCAGCGGGTTCGACACCAAGACGATCACGCTGTCGTGCGCCAAGTTGACGACCGGAGTGACGATCCCGCAGTGGTCGTCGATCCTGATGCTCCGCAATCTCAAGTCACCGGAGACGTACTTCCAGGCCGCGTTCCGGGTCCAGTCGCCGTGGTCGATCACGAACCCCGACGGCGACGACCCGAACAAGGAAGAGGTGCTCAAGCCGGTCTGTTTCGTGTTCGACTTCGCCCCAACACGCGCCCTGCGTCAGCTGGCTGACTACGGCATTGGGCTGTCGCCGAACGAGCCGAACCCCGAGAAGGCCGTCGAGGACCTCGTCTCGTTCCTCCCGGTCCTCGCGTACGACGGCTCGCATATGACGCAGATCGACGCCGGCGGCATCCTCGACATCGCCATGGCCGGCACTTCGGCCACGCTGCTCGCCCGCAAGTGGGAGAGCGCGCTGCTGGTCAACGTCGACAACGCCACCCTGCGCCGGATTCTGAACACCCCCGACGCCATGGCCGCCGTCGAGCGGATCGAAGGTTGGCGGGCCCTCGGCGACAACGTGATCGAGACGATCATCAACAGGAGCGAGAAGGTCAAGGAGCTCAAGAAGAAGGCGAAGGGCGACGACCTCACGCCCAAGGAGAAGAAGGAGCTCACCGACGAGGAGAAGGAGTACAAGTCGAAGCGGAAGCTGGTGCAGGAGAAGCTCATCAAGTTCGCCACCCGCATCCCCGCCTTCATGTACCTCACCGATTTCCGCGAGAACACGTTGCAGGACGTGATCACGAAGCTTGAGCCCGAACTATTCCTTACGGTCACCGGCCTCACCGTGGAGGACTTCCACCTGCTGGTCAGCCTCAAGGTCTTCAACACCGAGCAGATGAACCAGGCCGTCTTCGCGTTCCGCCGCTACGAGGACTCCAGCCTCGCCTACACCGGCATCGACTCACACCCCGGCCTCACCCACTACGGCCTCTACGACACCGTGGTCGCACGGGACCATCTGGAAGAAGAAGTCGGCGCCTCCGCACGGCGCTCGTAGGAGGCCGCCTTGACCACCCAGCGCTTCTCGCACACCCAGTACCCGATCAATTCGCTGGTCGAACAGATCGACAGCGGCGAGCTGAGCCTGCCTGACCTCCAGCGGCCATTCGTTTGGAACCGGTCGCGTGTGCGTGATCTCTTCGACTCGCTCTACCACGGCTATCCCGCCGGGTACTTCCTGTTCTGGTCGACGCCCGCCGCAGTCGACAGCCATTCGGTGGCCACTGCGGGCGGCAAGTCGCAGGTTCTCAAGATGATCGTGGACGGCCAGCAACGGTTGACGAGTCTCTACGCCGTCCTGAAGGCCAAGGACGTGGTGACCGAGGACAACGAACTCCAACAAATGCGGATCTCGTTCAACCCGTTCACCGAGGAGTTCGCCGTCGCAGACGCGGCTCGTGCCAACGATCCCGAGTGGCTCACGAGCATCTCCGACATTTGGAACTCGCCGAAGGGTGAATACGGATTCATCAGCTCCTTCATCAAGGGCGTTCGAGAGAACCGCGGCCTGACCGACGACGAAGAACAGCTCGTCGGTGAGCGACTCGGGCACCTCGCCGGGCTGAAGAACTACCAGTTCTCCGCGCTCGAGCTCTCGGCCGACCTCGACATCGACGACGTGGCCGAAGTGTTCGTGCGGATCAACTCGGCGGGCATCGATCTGAACAGCGCCGACTTCATCCTCACCCTGATGTCGGTGCACGTGAAGGACGCCCGCCACGAACTCGAGGACTTCGCCCGAGAGGCCAAGCTTCCGTCGACCAAGGGCGCGTCGCCGTACAACCACTTCCATACACCGTCGCCCGACCAACTCCTCCGGGTCGCCGTTGGTCTCGGCCTGAAGCGGGGCGTACTTCAGAACGCCTACCAGGCGTTGCGGGGCCGCGACCCAAAGACCAAGGAGGTCTCGGAGGAACGGCGGGAGGACCAGTTCGCCAAGCTATTAGCGGCCCAAGAGCACGTGCTCGATCTCACGAACTGGGCCGACTACATGGTTGCGGTGAAGCGGGCCGGCTACCGATCCGGCGACATGCTCACCTCGAAGAACAACTTCCTGTATTGCTACCTGTTCTTCCTCATGGGCCGTCACGAGTACGGCGTCGGCAAGAGCGAACTGCGCGAGGCGATCGCCCGTTGGTTCTTCATGGCGTCGCTCACCGGTCGGTACACCGGAAGCCCCGAGACGATCCTCGAAGCCGACTTACGACGGTTCTCCGATGCGGAGACCGCCGATGACTTCGTCGCGATCCTCGACGGAGTCATCGATACCCAACTCACATCCGACTTCTGGGACGTGACGCTGCCGGACCTGTTGGACTCATCCGCCGCGTGGAGCCCCTACCTGTTCGGGTACTACGCGAGCCTCAACCTGCTCGAGGCCAAGGCGCTGTTCTCGAACATGAAGATCAGCGAGCTGTTCGACCCCGGCGTCAAGCAGACCAAGAGCCCCGTCGAGCGACACCACCTTTTCCCGAAGGCCTACCTCTCGTCGATCGGCATCACCGGGACCACGCGCACGAACCAGATCTGCAACTTCGCGTTCGTCGAGTGGGCCGACAACATTGCCATCGCCGACACCAAGCCGGCCGAGTACTTCCCCGAGTACTTCTCGAAGCTGCCGCCAAGCGACCAGGAGCAGGCCCGGTCCTGGCACGCGCTGCCTCCCGAGTGGGAACACATGGAGTACTTCGAGTTTCTGCGCGAGCGCCGGAAGCGGATGGCGAAGGTGGTGGAGAAGGGCTTCGAGCGGCTCCGGTCCGGAGTGACGCGCGAGACCAAGCAGTCGCATGAGGCGACGCTCCCCACGGTGTCGGACCTCCTCCGACACATGGAGACCAATCGAGTCGAGTTCAAGATGTCGGCGCGGGCCGCGCTCGAAAACGACGTCCCCGAGAAGGTCATCAACGAGGGCGTGGTGAAGACCGTCGCTGCGTTCCTGAACTCGTCGGGTGGGACACTCGCCATCGGCATCACTGACGACGGCGACATCTGCGGTATCCAGCCCGACCTTGACTACAAGCACCAAGACCTCGACGGCTACCAGAACTGGCTCACGACGCTCCTCGTCAACAACATCGGCGGCGGTGCCGTTGGCGCGCACGCAGGGATCCGTCTCGAGGCCGTGGGCTCCGAGGTGGTCTGCCTCGTGGACGTCTCCCCATCGCCCGTTCCCGTCTACGCGAAGACGACGAAGGGTGACGCCTGCTTCTACGTCCGTATGAACAACACGACGCGGATGCTGGAGGGCCCCGACCTCCCGGCCTACATCGACGGGCATTGGAAGAAGTAGAAGTCTTCGACCGACCGCCGTCACCCGGTCAACGCTGCGGGCGGAATAACCAGCCCAGAGCCGTGACTCTCCCCGACTCGTTCATTGCGGCGCGCCACCGGCTCGCAGTCCGCGCGTGCGAACGGCGTGGGTTGACCTAGGTGTCCAGTAGTGCGATAGTGCGACAATCACACTATCGCACTATAGAGGACCGGTGATGCCCGAATACTGGGAGTTGGTGGGCCAGGTTGCGGCCACGCATGTCGACGAGATTCGCGGCGACCTGGATCAAGCGCGGCATCGGCTCCGGCAAGCACGCCAGGAGGTAGCGGACCTGGAGAGCCGGATTGGATCGCTTGAGGCGCTTCTCGCGTTGACGGCGGCCGACCACGCGCCGGCGGTGACGGCAACGATGACGCTTCACGAGGCGATGTCCGAGGTCATTCGTTCGAGCGGCGAACAGATAATGCGAGCTGCCGATCTCGCTACCGAGATCGATCGCCGCGGTCTGTACAAGATGCGGGACGGGCGACCCGTGGAGGCGCAGCAAATCCATGCGCGGGTCGGCAACTATCCCCACCTGTTCTCGAAGGTGGGCACCTTCATCACGCTGGCCGAGGACACCTCGCTCCCGGGCTGAGGACGATTGGTCGCGGGCCCTCGAGCGGCGACGGAGGGGTGGGCGATCTCTACGGATCTCTACCGGAGGGGTAGAGATCCGGTAGATCTGGGCAACACCGTTCAGCACGCCTAACTCGCGAACATCCTGCTCAGGGGCACTTTTCGGGACTGGCCAACACCGTCCGAAATGGCGTTGTTCAGAGTTCAAGTCCCCCCTCGCCCACCACCGCTTCGGCGCGAAAGTGCTGGTAGGAGCGCTACGACGCTCACTGAGGAGTCTGCCGAGGAGAACCGTTGGTCACGGTTTGGTCACAGCCGCCGGCCGAC
>JBOGEV010000293.1:0-2682 GCA_050742015.1 Acidimicrobiia bacterium | reverse complement strand
CGATCGCCGTCGCACTGACCATCGTCGCCATCGTCTCGGTGCTCCGGGGTAGGAGCTATCGCGCCCTGCCCCCGCTGGTCCTGCTGGCGCTGGTCGCGATCTACGGGCGTCTCGGCGCCACCGACGGCCCGTTGTGCGACCCGGAATCGGTGTTCCAGCCCCATGGTGTCTGGCATCTGGGCTCCGCCCTCGCCGTCACCTGGTGGGCCCTGGCATCCGATGTCAGTCGCCCACCAGCCGATAACCCATCCCCCGCACCGTCTCGATGAGATCCTTCCCCAGCTTCTTGCGGAGATAACCCACATAGACATCGACGACGTTCGATCCCGGATCGAAGTCGTAGCCCCAGACGTTGGAGAGAAGCTGCTGCCGCGACAGGACCTGGCCCGGGTGCCGGAACAGGGTCTCCGCCAGGATGAACTCCCGCGCCGAAAGCTCGACCTCCTTGCCGCCGACGCGAACCTTTCTCGTCTTCAGGTCGAGGACCACGTCTCCCACCGACAACTCCGGCTGCTCGGGACTCCCCGGGTCGCGAAGCCGCACCCTGACCCGCGCCAGCAGTTCTTCGAAGGAGAAGGGTTTGGTGACGTAGTCGTCGGCCCCGCCCTCGAGCCCGGCCACGGTGTCCGCGACTCCGCTGCGGGCGGTGAGAATGATCACCGGCATTCGCTCTCCCCTGGCCCTGATCTCGGCCAGTGCATCGCTGCCGTCCATCCCGGGAAGACCCAGGTCGAGGATGAGGAGGTCGAAGTCGCGGTCACGCGCCGCGCTCGCGGCAGAGAGGCCGTCCTCCACGACCATCGTCGTGTGCCCTGCAGCATTGAGCCCTTTCTCGAGGAAGGAGGCGATTCCCGGCTCGTCCTCGGCGATCAGGATCCTGCTCACGACTCCTCCACGTCCCCCGGACCACCTGTAGGGATGACGATGGTGAAGGTACTGCCCCCGCTTCCGCTCTCCACCTCGACCGATCCTCCGTGACCCTCAGCGATCGTCTTGACGATGGGCAACCCGAGCCCGGCCCCACCGGTGCTCCTCCGCCCAGCCGACCCGCGGGCGAACCGGTCGAAGAGCCTTCTCCGGTCGGCGTCCGGGATTCCCGGGCCGGTGTCCGAGATCCAGAGCCGGGTCGATGAGCCGTTGACGCCGGCGCCAATGGACAGCTTCGCCGACTTCGGGGTGTGCTCGACGGCGTTCCGCGCCAGGTTCATCACGGCCTGAGTCAGCCGTTGTCGATCACCGACCACAACTGCGTGATCCGTTGCCGCCACGGGAACGGGTCGAGATGACAGGGCCGAGGCCTTGACCGAGAGCTCGTCGACGAATTCGGCGAGGTCGATGGGGTGGGTTTGGATGAAGTCCGGCTGCTCCGCCTTGGCCAGGACCAGCAAGTCCTCCACGATCCGAGACATCCGGTCCAGCTCGCCGGTCACGAGCTGGATCGTGGCTTTCCGTTCCTCGGGATCGTCTCCCAGGAGCTCCAGCTGGCCCCGGATCACGGTTATCGGTGTTCTCAGCTCGTGGCTGGCGTCGTCGACGAAACGTCTCTGTGTGGCGAAGGCCTCCTCGAGACGATCCAACATCTCGTTGAAGGTCCCGGCCAGCACCGCGATCTCGTCGTCACCCTCGACCGGGATTCTCGCCGAGAGGTCGGACTCGCTGATCGATCGGGCCGTTTCGGAGAGCGTGTGCAACGGGCGAAGCACCTCGCCGGCCGCGATCCAGGCAACCACGGACGAGATCAGGAGGATTGATCCGAGGACCAAGCCCCCGACCCTCATGACCCCATCCACGCCCGCCAGCTGTTGCCCGAGGTTAATGGCGACGACAAAGACTCCGCCGACGTTCTCCCCCGAGGCCAGGGGAACGGCCAGATAACGGACCGGTCCGAGATCAGTCTCGATCTGGCCTCGTTCCGGGACCTGGAGTGAGGACCAGTGCTCCAGCAACTCGGTGCCCTGAAAGGCGGCGCCAGAGACGTCACTCTTGTAGGGAACACCGCCGATGATCGTGATCACCGCCTCGTCACTCAGGGGCACGTTGCGGTCCAAGTAGGTGTCGAAGATGGCGGCAACATTCCCGGCGAACAGCTCACCTGTGCCCGGGTCGACCCCGCCGGCCAACTGTCGCAGTTCGCCTACTTCCTGGTCCAAGGCCTCGTCGGCCTGCGACACGACTTCATCGACCATGAACGAGCGCTGAATCAACAATGCCGGAACGATCGCCACTGCGAGCAGGGCTACGTACCAACCCAGGATCCGCATTCGGGTCGACGGGACCCGACGGCGCGTTCGCCTCTCAGTCATCCGGGCTGTCCGCCGAATCGTCACTGTCGAGGTTGTCAGCCGAATCGTCACCGTCGTCGGAGCCACCTGACTGCTGCGGAACCGGGGCCGGAGCTTGGCCGGTGGTCGATGTCGGAGCCGGGGCCATCGTGGTCGTGACAGGAATGGGGCCACCCAGGTCGACCGAGGGAGCAGGCACGACCACCAATTCGTTGGTCGATGGGTCGATGGCGGTCACGACCTCACCTTCGAGTCGCACCGTGGCCGGCACCGGTGGTATCGGCCTGGGGGCGAATGTGATCGCTGCCGCCACCACGACCATGCCGGCCATTGCCACGGCCAGCCAGCGGAGGCGGGTTCTCATTTGCTTTGAGGGTAGAAAGGAAGCGACCGGTCCGAG
>JBOGEV010000292.1:0-56864 GCA_050742015.1 Acidimicrobiia bacterium | reverse complement strand
GCGGCAATCGATGTCGCGGAGGCCGCGATCCGAGAGTCGGTTCCGGTGGCACATCGGATCTACCTGGAGCCGGACGTGTGGCGGGCCGATCACGTGCCCCATCCGGATGGGCCCGTCCAAGCCGACGGAGCCAGCCCAGACGAATCTGACCTGGCCCTATAGCGCGTTTGCCAGCCCATTCTTCCCAGGAAAGTTCCCAGGAATGATGGTGCAAATCTCGTGGAGTGCGCGGACACGGACTGTCGCAATGATGGAACAACTCTTCGATCGCCATGGCGTCGCCGAGCTTTCCTGCTCCTATTCGGGTGTCGAAGCGAGCGGTGCGCTGGCAACCGAGCGACCTTCGAGCCTGGCTCGGAAGCTGAGGCTGAGGCCGACGCTCACATTGTCGGCATCCGGCCCAGCCTCTTGAGGGGCGGGAACTCCCGATGTGATCGTGTCACCGGGGGGAGACGGCCACCTGTGGCGTCACTCCTCTTCGCCGAAATTCTCGGAGTCGGGCCATGCCGCGATGTCGATCCCATGGTTGTCGGGAGATCTAAGAGTCCACCAGAGCGGCGGCCGCGAATGTTCCTCGACGAGTCTTCCACCAGCGGCGAGAGCTGCCTCGACTCTCCTCTCGGCCTCATCTGCCGGGACGCTGACATCGATGTGGAGACGGCCGCGCCCCGGTCTGGGTGTTTGGAAGGGATGGAATGCGGCCGATGGGTTCCGCCGATTCCGGTCCATGGCATCTCCATCGATCTCTTCGTAGCCAAGCGCAGCCGCCCAGAACTCACGTACCTGGGTGCCCGGGTCATGGGCGACAGCCAGGTTCACCATCATGAGCCGGGAAGGGTCGGACTTGAGTCCCATACCGGCCGCTATCTCCGAGATTCTCCTGGCCAGCGTGATGTCAACTGAACTCAAAGCACCGATGGGTTCGGTGAATGTCTTCACGGTGACACCCTCAGGCCGAACATCGATGTCGGGGAAGTGTCCCACTGTCTCAGCTTCGTCCGCGATTGCCGCCACCAGCCGGGCTGCCTCGGCGAACGAGGCCGTCCGAAAGTGAGCCAAGGCGCCTCCGTACAGAACCCTCCAGTCCTCGACGCCCTCGACTGCATGGAAAGCCTGAGCCGTGACCCTCTTTTCATCCATGGGCTCCATTCAAGCCCCAAGGCAGACCGCGTGCGCAGTGTGGCTCCCTGATCGCGGTTGAGCGGAGAACACGGAGCGGTTCTAGAATCCGTTGGGCGCTAATTGGTGGGACCTGATGTCTGTGGAACGACAGACTTGGCTCAAAGCCACCTGCGCGGGTGTAGTTCAATGGTAGAACACGAGCTTCCCAAGCTCGGAGCGAGGGTTCGATTCCCTTCACCCGCTCCAACCAAAGCTCGTGACCAGAACACGAGGCTGAACCCAATGGCACGACCAAGGGTCCGACCCCCTTCACCCGCTCCAAGAAGCCAACGTCTGGTCTCTTGGTGGTGGGACTACCTCCTCATCCTCGCCTGGTTGGCGGTCATATTCCTCCTCATCGGTCTTCCCCAGATCCTCGGGTGGCTCGATCTCTCCGCGATCTGGACCGATCAGGTTGCCGGCGACATCGCCATCACCGTCCTCACGGTGCTTCCCTACTTCCTCTATCTCACCGTCACGGAGTGGCGACCACCGCATGCCACCTTGGGGAAGCGCCGTGCCGGGATCACGGTCATCGGCAAGAACGGCGAGCCACCCGGCAGCGGAGCGGTCCTGGTTCGGAACCTGGTGAAGGTACTTCCCTGGCAATTGGGGCACATGGGGACTACCCGCCTGATCTATACGACCGAGGTGACCACTGCGGCCATATCATTCCAGACTGCCTCGCTTGCCTTTCTCGCCCTGGTGGTCGTCCCCATCCTGTTCGGCAAGGCGGGGATCCACGACCTGTTGGCCGGAACCAGAGTCACCTCGGCCGAGTGACCCCGGTGGAACGGGAACCGCCGGCACTTCGACATAGTTTCTATCCGCTACGAACCACGCCAACCGTCGGAACCACCTGAAACTCTGCATCGTTGGCCTGGCCCTTGTCGCGGCGGCATGCGCCGACGAGCCAGAGGAGGCTGCTTCGTCGTCGAGCACCATCGCGACCACGACCCTCGCACCCTCCACCGCCGTCACACCGGCCACCACGACCATGGCACCCACCACGACAGTGGTCAGCACCACGACAACCGAGCCCTTCGCAGACCTGATCGACCCGTTGGCCGGGACCCTGGCCGGACTCCCGGTTGGCTCCGGGCCAGTCGACCCGATGATCGAGACCCTCGAAGTCGCCTATGGCCCTGCCGAACAGGACACCGGTTGGGGGCCTGACGAATGCATCGGGGGGGCGACCACACGGGGTGTGTTCTGGGACTCGCTCGGCGTCTATCTGGAAGAGGCCGATGGGGCGCAGGTGCTGCTCGGCTATGAGTTCGAGGTCGACCCCGGGAACACGACCGACAACCTGCCGGAGGTGATCGAACTGCCCGACGGGATCGCCCTGGGCATGACTTACGGCGAGGCCGCCGATCTGTACCCGGACGACGTCTACACCCACGAGTCCCTCGAGCTCGACGGCATCTCGTTCCCGGCACCCCACACCCTGGCGGTGATCGCCCAGGCCAGCCCGGACCGCTCGACGCCGATCACAGAAGTGTGGGTGGGATCGATCCCGACCTGTTCCTGATCAGCCACCGTGACGGAGCAGTTCGGAGACGTCGGCATTGTCCGCCGTACGTTGTGCCATCCACGCCGAGGCCGCCGCCAGCACGCCGACCACCACCAGGATCAGTAGGGCGAGGTCGATCGCTCCCACCCACTGCGGCCCGGGCGGGGTCTCCGGCAGCGGGTCCAGGGCCAGGTAGAGGTCCCGTGACGCCCAACGACCCACGACCAGCCCTGCCACCGCACCGAGAAGGGTGAGGGAGCCGACCTCGAGGAAGCCGGCCGTAACGTGGTCTCGTCGGGTCAGACCCATCCGGCGGGCCAATGCATAGGAGAGGTTGCGGGCCCGCTGCCGGGTGTCGGTGTAGATGAGGACCGAGGCGATCACGATCAAACCCGCAAGCGCGGCATAGAGCCGCAGGAACTCGAAGGTCCACACAATGACCGCAAACTTCAGCTGGTCCAGGGTCGTGTCAGCTGCAGTGGTGAAGGCAAAGCTGGTGTCCGCCTCCAAAAGGACTCGGTCGATCTCGGTCTCGTCCAGGCCCTTGGTCCAGATCATGTAGCGACCACCCCTGATCCGGTCGGCATCCGGCGCCAGCAGATCGTGAAGCTGGTCACGGTCCACGATGAGCAATGGCCGGTCGCGAACCGAGCCGGGAAAAGCGGAGATCGTGTCCACCACCTCGATACGGAAGTCACCACCGTCGCTGGCGACCATGCCACTCTCGACCGGGGCGTTGGCCACCACGGCGTTGAGAGTGCCCTCGACCCCCGGTTGCGCCAGGCTCCCCAGCACACGGTCCAGAGGGCGATCGGCGTAGGTGTCCAACCAATACGCGCCGTAAGCGAAGGTGGCCGGGTCGACACCGAGCACATCCACGGTGACGCCGTCGAGTCTCGCCCGCTCGAACTTGACCGCGATGGTCGAGTTCCCCCGCATTGCGGGGGGCAGATCCTCGACCCGATAGATCAAGGTCGAGACATCGGACCCGATCGAGGTCTTCCCCTTGGCCTCGATACTCACGGTGGCCGAGCGAGCCAGGTTGGCCGAGTAGATGAGGACGGCCACCGGCACCGCGGCGCCGGCGAGCAGAGCCAGGGCCACAGCCGGGGCAGACAACACCCGGCGCGAGGCGATGAACCCGGAATGACTCTTCCCGCCAAGTCGGGAGACCCAGGGACGGGCCAGGGTCAGCAGCTCGGAGATGAGCAGGATGGCCGCGATCAAGACCAGGATCGGAAAGAGAAGGGTCAGGGGGTCGACCGACCCGACCACCACGTTCTCCCCGATTCGCACTGCCTGATCGCCTATGAGGGAACGAACCATGTACGCCGCCACCAAACTGAGCACTATCAAGGGCCAGCGCAGACTCAGCTTCCCATCGGTGGCGACCCGCCGATCCAGGATGGTCCTCGCCCTGACCCCAGCCACAACGGCGGCGGTGACCAACCCCGCTCCAGCAGCTGCCAGCGTGAGGATCAACCCCTCCCGGCGGGCGAACCACTCGATGTCCGAGGACGGGCCGACCACCCCGATCACCATGTTGCCCAGCCCCCAGCCCAATAGGGCCCCGGCCAACACCGGTGGCAGGAGCTCGAGACCCGCCTTGAGTGCGATCCCGGCTGGGGGAACGCCGACGGCGGACAGCAACTCGATCTCGCTGCGGCGACGTTCAACCCAGTAAGAGCCTGTTGCGCCGAGCAGCCCGATCGCGGCGAGCAGTACCACCCCGGCCAGAGGGAAGATCGACGTCTCCAGCGCCGCGGCCTGCGCCCCCACCCGCTCGGTCACCCCCAGCAGGTCCGATTCGAGCGCGACCTCGAAGCCGCTGGAAAACGGACCTCCGAAGGCATCCGTCAGCATGTCTGAGAGGTTCTCGTTCGTTGTCTGAATCGTCGCCGCCGCGTTCTGGGCGCCGGTGACGGTGAGACCCTCGATCCGAACCGGGATGTGCCACTCGCCGGGTGCGTGTCCGAACCCGTACATGGCGAAGAACAGATCGGGGTCGTCCTGGAACACGGTTGTGTCGAGCAGTAGTGGTGCGGGAGGTAGATCGCCGAACTGGCTGGGTGCAAGGGCGTCCTCCAGGACGCACCAGTAGGGGTCGACGTACTGGTCGTAGAGGTCCTCGTAAACCGCGGTCACCGGCAGGGGGACAATCCGATCATCGAAGTCCCCCTCCAGCTGATCGAATACCTCGAGGGTGAGCTGCAAGTCATCACCGGGCCTCGCCCCGATGGCCTCGGCGGTGCGTTGGTCGATGTAAGCCCCGGAGCCGTGAGTCCCTTCCACCAGCGTCACTTGATCCTGGAAGTCCTCCAGGCCGATGACCTGCGCCTCAGCCGATGTCCCGTCACCACCAGACGTGGTGACGTCGACGGTGTTGCCCCGCAGGATCAGCGTGGGGCTCTCGAAGGCAGGATCGGAGGAGGTGGCTGACCGCAGTAGATCGCGAGTCGTCTGCAGGTCGGCAGGCAGGTTCTCGTCACCGACGACCAGAGCCGGCATCCTGGCAGCGAAGCTCGACCGGCACCGTCCCTCGAGCTGACGTTGCAATGCCTCGCTGCCGGCCGACGACTCGAACAGAGGCGTCAGCGCGGTGACCATCCCCAAGATGAGTGCGGTGCCGAGGACTGCGACCAGGAGCACCCGCCGTCGGAACAGAAGTACCGGTGCGCGCCGAAACGGCGGGGTGGTCAGCATCTGGCTGGTCCGACTTTATCTCACCCTCCCCGGCCCGCCTCTACCATCGGCGTGTCATCCAACGGGAGCCAGCTTGATCTTCTCGGACCGTTCCATACGGGAGGCCATCGACTCGGGCCTGATCCAGATCGACCCTTTCGAGCCGTCGCATGTCCAACCCTCGTCGATCGATCTCCGGGTTGGTAACGGCTTTCGGGTCTTCGTCAACCATCGTTACAGCCAGATCGACCCTCGTGATCCGCAGTCAGATCTCACCCAACTCGTCGAAGTCGCCGAGGACGAGCCCTTCATGCTCCATCCCGGCGAGTTCGTGCTCGGTTCGACCCTGGAGCGGGTCAAGTTGGGGACCGACGTGGTGGCCCGTCTCGAAGGCAAGTCCTCGCTCGGGCGGCTCGGGCTGCTCATCCACTCCACGGCAGGTTTCATCGATCCCGGCTTCGAAGGCCACATCACCCTCGAGCTCTCCAACGTTGCGACGCTGCCGATCGCCATCTATACGGCAATGAAGATCGGCCAGATCAGCTTCTATCAGATGACTACCGAAGCAGATTTCCCCTACGGGTCGCCCGAGCTCGGCTCCAAGTACCAGGGCCAGTCGGGTCCCACTGCCAGCAGGTCACATCGGGACTTCGAGCGGGGCGGGGACAAGAACTAGCGCAGGTGCGTATAATCGAAATGGGTCCGGATCTGCCCGACCTAGGGGGCTCGGGGAATACAGAATCGGTCTCAAGGTCCCACTTGCCCTAATTGAGTCCCCCCTCTAGAAGCTTCCCCGGCTTCACAGGGCAATGCGGGAACCCCTCCAAGCGGCAGCCTTCTGGTTGCCGCTCGTCCCGAGCGAGTCTCCGGTGGATCAGCCGTCGAGAAAATTGGTCACCGCAGCCTGGGACAGGAACTCCTCGGCTCGCTCCGGAGGGCACACGGTGGAGATGGAGGCAACCAGACCGCCGACCTCGACCACCTGACCCATCGGCAGATCGGCCATGGACGGGTTCTCGTCGATGATGGCCTGCAGGGCGGCGATGTCGGTCTCGCAGTCGCCCGACGCCTCGAATGAGTCGGCGACCGAGGCGAAACTCTGTATCCACTCCAAATAGCCGACGGTGCCGGGGGCCTCTCGCTCGGCGAGCGCGATGACGGCAGCAAGGGCTTGCTCGTCATCGGCCTCCTCGAGGTCCGGGCAGTCGAGCTCTTCGATCTGGGTCGAGAACTCCTCGCTGACAGTCTCGATCTCGGTGCCCAGAGCCTCCAGATCATCGGCAGTGGCCGTCTCGAAGTCGGCGTTCTCGACGACCGGCTCGATGGCTTGGAGATACCCGGTCAACGCATCGACACACTCGGCGGGCATGTCGTCGAGGCTCACCGAGCCCCCATCACCTTCATCGGCCGCCGTGGTCGTGGAGACGTCTGGTGGGGTCGTGGTCGGGTCACCGGCCTCGGTTGTCGTCACCTCACCGACCAAAGTAGTCACGGCGCCCTCGTCACCGGCACAGGCCACCAGACCCAGGGCCAACAACAATGTCAAGACCCGCATCGCCCTCATCAGAGGTCCCCCTCATTTTCTCGTCTTCGAATCAGCAGAGAGTATCGCTCTCTGGCTCTCTACAGCGCGACCTGTTTCCCTATCTCGATCACCTGGCCCGGGGGCAAGCTGAAGAACTGGACCGCGCTCGAGGCATTGCGGTGCATGAGGGCGTAGAGGGCGGCCCGGGCCCGCTCCAAGCCGCCACTCTTGTTGATGATGGTCTCCCGGCCGATGAAGTAGGTCGCGTCCTCCGGATCGAACCCGAACTCGGGATCGACGATGTTGGCCAGGGCCTTGGGCACGTTGGGATCATCCATGAACCCAAAATGGAGCACGACCTGAGCGAAACCTTCTCCCAGGTCGTGGACGGTCGCCCTGCGCACCTGAGGCACCCGGGGCACGCTGGAGGTCTGGACCGCCACCAGGACCACCGTTTCGTGGAGCACCTCGTTGTGACGCAGGTTGGCCAGCAAGGCAGGAGGGGTGATCCCGGGATCGGGGAACAGATACGCCGCGGTACCGGGTACCCGAAGCTGCGGATGAGCGGCAATCGACCCGATGAATCGCTCGATCGGCAGCTCGCCCCTCTTCAGGGCCGCGGTCAGACGACGCCGCCCCGTCTTCCAGGTGGTCATCACGGTGAACGCCACCGCCCCGACCACGAGCGGGAACCACCCTCCGGCCGGCACCTTGACGATGTTCGCCGAGAAGAAGGCGAGGTCGACGATGAGAAAAAGGCCGGTCAGCGATCCGGCAACTGCCGCCGACCACTTCCAACGCTCCCGCATCACGAAGTAGAGAAGGATGGTGGTGATCACCATGGTGGTGGTCACGGCCACCCCGTAGGCGGCAGCGAGGCCGCTCGACGTTCGGAAGGCGAGAACCAGTCCGACACAGGCCACCATCAGGCCCCAGTTGATGGTTGCGATGTAGATCTGACCGACCTCGCGCGGCGAGGTGTGATCGACGTCGAATCGAGGCAGATAGCCCAGCTGCACCGCTTGCATGGTCAACGAGTAGGCCCCCGAGATGAGCGCCTGGGAGGCGATGACTGTGGCCAGCGTGGCCAGGATCACCATGGGGAGCACCGCCCACTCCGGTGACATCCTGAAGAAAGGATTGTCGATCGCACCGGGGTTCCCGATCAGCATCGCGCCCTGACCGAAGTAGTTCAGGAGGAGGGCAGGGAAAACCACGATGTACCAGCCGAGCCGGATCGGGCGCTTGCCGAAGTGCCCCATGTCGGCATAGAGGGCCTCGCTTCCGGTGACGACCAGGAAGATCGCACCGAGGGCGAGAAACGCCAGCCGCGGGCTATCCACGATGAGCCGCGCTCCGTGGGCCGGGCTCACCGCGGCCAGGACCCCAGGGTCATGGAGGATGTGATAGCCGCCAAGGAGGGCGAGGACCGTGAACCACACGATCATCACCGGCCCGAAGATGGCCCCCACCGCGGCGGTGCCCGCCCGTTGGATGCTGAATAGGGCGATCAGGATGGCCACTGCGATCGGTATGACGTATGGCTCGAGTTGGGGTGCAGCCACCTCCAGGCCCTCGACCGCGGAGAGGACGGAGATGGCGGGAGTGATGATCCCGTCCCCATAGAGGAGCGAAGTGCCGAAGAGCCCGAGGAGGATCAATACCCAGCGCAAACCGGTGGTGGGCGCCTTGCGCCGGGGCACGAGGAGGGCCGTCAGGGCGAGGATGCCACCCTCGCCGTGGTTGTCGGCCCTCATCACGAAGACCAGATACTTGAACGACACCACGAGGACCAGGGCCCAGAACATGAGAGAGAGGACCCCGAACACACTGGCTCGGTTCACACCGAGCCCTTCGGCGGCGTGGAAGGACTCCCTGAAGGCGTAGAGCGGGCTGGTACCGATGTCGCCGTAGACGATCCCGAGGGCACCGACAGACATCATGAGGAGGTAGCGCTTCCCGCGCTTCTTGGTGGCGGCCATTGGAAGGATCTATCCCGGGGAGTGTGTGAGCCGAATCAATGTCATGAGACGGGCCCGAGTCGTGGCGTGACCGCCGGTGTGAGGCACAACCGGGCGAGAGTAGCGGTCTGTACAGTCGTATCCGTGCTGGTCACCATGATCGTGGAGATCCCCAAGGGGAGCCGGAACAAATACGAGACGGATCATGAGACCGGGGAGATCTTCCTCGACCGGATGCTGTTCACCGCCACCCGTTATCCGGCGGACTACGGCTTCATCCCCGACACGTATGCCGACGACGGGGATCCACTCGACATCCTTGCCTTGGTGTCCGAGCCCACTTTCCCCGGTTGTCGGATACGGGTTCGTCCTATCGGGTTGTTCCTGATGGAGGACCAGGGCCACGCCGACCACAAGGTGCTTGCGGTGCCCGACGGAGACCCGCTCTGGCGTGATGCGGAGGACCTCGACGACGTGCCCGCGCACCTACTGGCCGAGCTAGAGCACTTCTTCGCCGTGTACAAGGAGCTGGAGGACAAGAAGACGGCCACCCTGGGGTGGCGCCCGGCAGCGGAGGCCTTTGAAACCATCGAGCGAGCCTTGGAGGCAGGCGCCGCTAGGTGACGTCGCGGCCCAGGTTGGCGAACCGAGTGAACTCGGGTTGGAAGGTCATCTCGACCGGACCGGTCGACCCGGCCCGATGCTTGGCCACGATCACCTCGGCGATTCCCTTCCGCTCCTGCTCCTCTGGGTGGTAGTACTCGTGGCGGTAGATGAACATCACCACGTCGGCGTCCTGCTCGATGCTGTTGTGTGCGACGATGCCATTGGCCAGGAAGTTGTGGGTCAGTTCGACGGTGGCATCGAAGACCTCCTCCTCGCCCCGGGGTGTGATTGAGACCACCCGGTCCCAGAGCACATCCGACTCGGCCAGGTCGTTGAGGTGCTCGTCGTCGAGGATGCCTGCCAAACGCTTCAATCGGGCTCGCGATATCCCGGACTTGTAGAGGGCCGATCCGCAATACGACATTCCGAGCCGGCGGGCCAACTCCCTCGCCGACATCCCGGCGGCCGGCATGGCCTTCGACCTGACGTACTCCCAGACGCTCGCCGGTATCGAGTCGACATTCGGATTCGGGTTCCGGGAGGCGACAACGGGGATCATCGCTTCTGCGGTCCGCCCCCTGGGACCTGCCACGCCCACGCCTTCGAGAAAATTAAGCCGGCTCTCATGGCCCTGCACAATGACGTGGTATTGGTCTCGCCCGTTTCTCTGGCGTACTCGTCGCACTCTCGCCTGGACGTCGAGTCGGGTCAGCAGGGATTGGACGTCTACAGCCAACCGTCTGCTGCTGGAGGCGTAGTAGATGGTCGCCAGAGATCCGTCGGTCCACACACAGCCGTCGGTGGCCCAGAGATGTCGAACGAATAGAGCCAACTGGTCTCGGGGCAGGGTAAACACCGGTGCAGGGATGAATTTCTCGTAAGAGCGCTTGTCAAACAGGCCAAGGTCGTCGAGCCACTCCGCAAGGGGATTTCGCTTGCCCCTCGCCAGGCGTTGCGGGGCAGCAAGGTACAGCTGGAGCCAGGTGCCCTCCTGCTTCAGACGTGGCATGACCCCGAAGGCTCTGGCCGCGGCACCCGCCACGATGTCAGCATTCTCTGCGTCGACGGTTGTGTACTGCATGGCGTGCCGCGCCAGGTGACACCCATCACCGATCATGTGTGCGAGGACAATCAGTTGATCGTCGGTCATCGGATCGGACGATTTGCTCGGCGCCATCCGACGAGTGACGGCTAGCCGATCCCCCACCTGGATGTCGTCGAGACGCACCCACCCATCCACCGTGAGGAAAGGATGATTCCCCGAAGCCCTCACGGTGCGCCCTGATGCCAATTCGAGCTCGAACACGGGTTTGACTCCGCTGGAAAAAGCTCGGGTCAGGTTGGAGGCCACCAACCGATAACGGTCATCGAGGCTCCACACCGGGATGTCTGTGGCTCCCGACTCGACCAGTTCTCCCAGAGTGACCTCGGCGTTGTTGTCAGCCCTGACCAAACGGGTGTCGGCCGTCAGGCACCCCGACTCGCGTAGATCGGAGAGACGGGGCCGCTTGTCTTCCCTGGTCTCCAATGAGCGGTTGAGCTGGGAGACGGCAATGACCGGGACCTCGAGCTCCCGGGCCAGGTTCTTCAGATTCCGGGTTATCTCGGAGATCTCCTGCTGGCGGTTCTCCCGATTGGAAGCCTCCATCAGCTGGAGGTAGTCGATCACGACCAGGGAGAGGCCCTTCTTCCGCTTGAGACGACGGCACTTGGCCCGGATGTCGGTGACAGTCACCACCGGGGAGTCGTCGATGTAGATCGGCGCCTGGTACATCTTCCCCGCGGCGTCGACGACCCTCTGCCACAGCGGGCCGAGCTGGCCGGACCGGAGCTTCATCGAGTCGACCCGCCCCACCGACGAGAGGATGCGCTGAACGATCTCCTCTTTGGACATCTCCAGGGAGAAGATGGCCACCGGCTCGCCCTGGGTGGCGGCGTTGATCGCGACTCCCAATGCAAGGGAGCTTTTTCCCATGGCCGGCCGCGCGGCCACCACCACCAGGTTGGACGCCTGGAGACCCGCCAGCTTCTTGTCCAGGTCGACGTAGCCGGTGGCCAGGCCGGTCAGCTCCGAGCCCCTCTGCTCGAGGAGCTCGATGTGCTCCAGCACGTCGCTGAACAGGGGGCCCACCTCGAGGAGGGTCTGGGCGCTGCGGCGCTCGGCCACCGAGAGAACCGCCTGCTCCGCCCTATCGAGGACCCGGGCGATCTCCTCGTCGATGTCGAAGGCGACGTCGGTCACCGACGCCCCGGCCCGGATCAACTCGCGACGTTTGGCATGCTCCTCCACGATTCCGGAGTAGTAGAGGATGTTGGAGGTGGAAGGGACGATGTCGACCAGACGGGCCAGATAGGAGACGCCACCCACCTTGTCCAGCTCACCCCGGCGGCGCAGGGCCTCGGAGACGGTGACGGCGTCGATGGCCTGGTTGGTGTCGAACAACTCCCGCATCGCCTCGAAGATGGCCTGATGCGCCGGGATGTAGAAGTCAGGGGGATGGAGCCGGTCCATGACCTCGTTGACCGCCTCCTCGGAGAGAAGCACCGCCCCGATCACCGATTCCTCGGCCTCCCGGGAATGAGGAGGGTTCCGGTATCCGGGCCTCATCTGACCTTGTTCGGTGATGCCGCTCATCTCTGTCCTCATCCAACAACCTGGGTGTGACAGATTTCGCGGCCTGGTGGGGCCCTGACACGCAAGACCCCGCCGGTGGGCGGGGAAGCCAAATCTGCCAGCGGGGAAGAATGCTGAACTTAGGACACTGCCGCACCACCCCACAAGCCCTGGCGCTGAACGATTTTCGCGGTGGGCTCTTTTGTTTTCGCGGTGGAAGGGATTGGCAGGAAAGTCGCGAAATCAGCGGCCAAACGCAATGCAGGGCGTCACGTATCCGTGACGCCCTGCATTAGGTTGCCGTTTCCTTTGAGTTGGATCAGCCCTCGGCCTTGTTGCCCCGAACCGTGAACTGCTGGGTAGCGGACAGCGTCGACGGCGCCGCCGCTGCAGCCGTGTCCAGCGACTCGGTGCTCTTGGCGTAGGTCATCGTCGCAAAGGCCACCGAGTCCGCGTTCAGGTCGAGCACGTCGAGAGCGACATTGTCGAACGTGTCGCAGGCCTGGTGGTAGCACTGGTCGTACTGCTCATCGGCCACCCCTCCATAGATCGCGACCTGCTCGGGAGTCTTGATCCCCTCGGCGCCGGTGAACAAGCCACCAGCAGGGATCCCGACCGCGATGAACGGCCCGTAGTCCGAGCGCCCGTCGAATGGTGTCTCCTCGCTCTCCAGACCCCGGTCCGAATAGAACTGGGTGAAGAGGTCTTCGATGGAGTCAGACCCGGCAGGGCCGGGGATGCCGAAGCCGGAGCCATCACCGTCGTAGACGAACCGGACGTAGTTCGGCGAGCCGATCATGTCGAAGTTCAGATAGAGGGCGATGTCCTCCTGCTCCTCAGGCGTCAGCGAGTTGACGTAGAACTCCGACCCCAGGAGACCGAACTCCTCGGATCCCCACAGCGCGAAGCGCACCGTGTTCTCCGGCTCGAACTTCCGCATGGCCTGAGCCACGTCGAGCAGCGCACCCGACCCGGAGCCGTTGTCGTTGATCCCGGGGCCGTCCAACACCGAGTCGAGGTGGGCGCCGACCATCACGACGTTGTCGTCGTTGCCATGCTTGGTCTCGGCCAGGATGTTCTCCGCCTGGCGGATCTCGGACGTGAAGTCGGCGGTCACCGTCACCTGCACCTCACCGGCTTGGGTGGCGTTGAAGATGGCTTCGCCATTGGCGAAGTCGGTCGCGACGACCGGGATGGTCAGTCCGGGTGCGGGACCGATCGGGATGATGAACCCGGTGCGGCCCGGCTGACCCTCGTTGAATATCACCACCGCCGAGGCGCCGGCGGCCTGGGCGTTGGTCGCCTTCAGGCCGAAGGCACAGGTTCCGCGTTGGATCAGAGCGACGTCACCGGCCTGGAACCCGGCGTTGGTGAAGTCCTCGGGCTCGCACCCGCTACTGCTCGAGTTGGGAGCACCGGGTGGGATCACCACATCGACTGGTACCAGCCGCCCGGCGGCGGAGCCGTTCTGCGACTCATCGAACTGGGCGGCGAACACCGGGTACTCCGCCGATGTCGGAGTGGTCTGCACCAGGGTCGAATCGTCGACCTCGAAGGTGAAGTCGAACTCCTGGATGGTCACGTCGTATCCCGCGTCGGTCAGGATGCCTGCCGCGTAATCGACCGAGGCGTCGTAACCACTGGTGCCGGATGAACGGGTGCCGCCGTTGGCATCGGCGATGTCCTGCAACGCCGCCTGGTGCTCGCGGACCCCTTCGATGGTCACACACTCGAGCAGCTTGCGGATGCTGTCGTTGTTGCGGTTGTCGCATGCGGCCGGGGGAATCGCCCCGGCCGTCGCCGGCACCAACATAAGGGCCAGGGCGACTGCGAGGGTGAGGGCCACCGTCTTGCGAAGACCGGTGCGCCGTTTAACAGCTGACATAGGCGTCAGCTCCTTTCGTCGGGCTCCCTCGACGATCACTCCGCGTGCTCGACGCTAGACGTCGTCACGGCGTAGTGGTAAGGGCCGCCGCCCCAACGCAATGCAGGGCGTCACGCATGCGTGACGCCCTGCATTAGGTTCGCTGGTAAGCGGTTTCAGGTGGCCGGGATCACGTCCAGGGTGAGGGGGAACTCGACTTCGGGGTGCAGTTTGATGTGGATCTCGTGGAGACCGATGGCCTTGATCGGCTTGGGGATCTCGACCTTGTCCCGGTCGAGGTCGAACCCGGTGAATCGTCGCACTCCTTCCACCACGTCGCCGACGGCGATCGAGCCGTAGAGCTGGCCCTCGTCGCCGGCCTGGGCCGCGATGACGACCCGGCTCCCGACGAGCTGGGTGGCAATCTGCTCCGCCTCGTCCTTCGCCTTGCGTTCGGACTCGATCCGCGCCTCGCGGATGGACTCGGCCTGGGCCAGGGCGCCCTCGTTGGCCTTGACCGCCTTCTTCCGGGGCAGCAGGTAGTTGCGCGCATACCCCTCCGCCACGTCGACCACGTCGCCGCGCTTGCCCAGCTCCGAGACGTCGGAGGTGAGGATCAGCCTCATCGGGTGCTCAGATAGGGAAGCAGGGCCATCTCCCGGGCGTTCTTGATGGCATTTGCCACCTCGCGCTGATGGGTCGGGCAGTTTCCGTTGACCCGGCGACCCCGGATCTTGCCCCGATCGGACATGTACTTGCGCAGGACGGAGACATCCTTCCAGTCGATGAAATCGACCTTCTGCTTGCAGAACGCACAGGGCTTGGGACGGCCCCGGCGCATCTCCATCCCGCGGCGCCGCTTGGGACGCGGGTTGTTGGTGCTCTTTCTCGCCATATTGCTCTGTAACTCCTAAATCAGAACGGTGCCTCGTCGGGCCCGTAGCTCTCTCGTGCCACCGGAGCCGGTGGGACCTCGGCCCCTTGGCCGCCACCACCACTTGCGCCACTGCCACCCCAGTCGCCACCGGAGCGCTGGGTCTTGTTCACCGAGGCGGTGGCCCAGCGCAGTGACGGGCCGATCTCGTCGATCTGGACCTCGACCACCGAGCGCTTGTCGCCTTGCTCGGTCTCCCAACTCCGCTGTTCGAGACGACCGGACACGATGACCCTCGCCCCCTTCTGCAACGACTCGGCGGCGCTCTCCGCCTGCTCCCGCCACACGGTGCCGGTGAAGAAGCTGGTGTCTTCCTGCCACTCACCGTCGTTGCCCCGCCAGCGGCGGTTCACGGCGAGCCGGATCTTGGCCATCGCCACACCCGACGGAGTGAAGCGCAGCTCCGGGTCGTCGACCAGGTTGCCTATCAGAGTGACGTTGTTCGACATGTGAAATCTCCTCTTCTCACGTCCCGGTGTCGATCATGCCGTGACACCGCGACAGATTCCAGTCATGCGCCCTTGCGCACGATCTTGTGTCGAACCACCTCGTCGGCCAGTGACAGCATTCGATCGAGGGAATCGACGGCAGCCGCCTCTGCCTGGAAAGTGACCACGGAGTAGTAACCCTCGGACAAGTGATCGATCTCGTAGGCGAAGCGTCGCTTCCCCCACAGGTCGCGCCCATCGACGCTGGCGCCCTCACCGGAGAGATGTGATTCCAACTCGCCGATCCGGGCCTCGACCTCGTCCTCGGCCAGGTCGGGCCGATGGATCGTCATTACTTCATAATCGCGCATGTGACCTCCTGTGGACATCCATTCCGGAAGGCCCCACCAACACGGTGGGGCAGGGGCTTCACGCATCCGAACGGCGCGAGACGTCGGTGCGGACGCGTGATTGTAGGGCGATCTCAGCCCAATTCAGAAGTCGAGAGACGATCCCCGATTTCGAATTCCTGCCCGCCCTGAGGCGTCTCCAACGCCCAGGACACCGGTCCCGGCGTCGGGTAGAGGGAGCAGGGATCGGTGGTGCAGGGCGTCATCTCGTGGGAGCCGACCAACTCCCCCTCCTCGTCGAAGAACCAGACGTCGAGCGGGACCAGAGTGTCCTCCATGACGAACGCCGTCTCGGTCGGCTCGTCCCAGACGAACAGCATCCCGTCGATGTCCGCGGGAAGCGACTCCACCTGCCTCAGACCTTGATTCCTCTCTGCGGCGTCATCGGCCATCCACACCTGCAGGTCGACTCCGGCGATAGAAATAGAGGTAGTCGGCAGATCGGGCAACTCCCCGGTCGGAGTTGCGATAGTTGAGCCTGTGGTCGTTGTCGTCGCCTCGGTGGCCGAAGTCGAGGCAGCGGTGGTCGTGGTCGTAGTGGCACAGGCCACCAACCACAGCACCATCAGGATGGGCCCTATTCGGACGGGCGGCCCTTCAGCATCTCGGCCGCGATCTCCTCGGAGACGTGATAGCTCTCATCCTCGCCGGGGAACTCGCCCGAACCGACATCGGCCACGTACCTCTCCAGGGCGGCCACCGCCTCGTCGGCGAGATTGGCGTACCTGCGCACGAACTTGGGGTAATTCCCCGACCCGAGCCCGAGCACGTCGTGGAACACGAGCACCTGCCCGTCTGTCGCCGGACCGGCTCCGATCCCGATCGTGGGAACGTCGACCTCCTTGGTGATCAGCTCGCCGAGGATGTCGGGCACCCCTTCGAGGACGATCGAGAAACACCCTGCTTCGGCGATGGCAACAGCGTCCTCCACGATCTCGCGGGCCGCGTCGACCATCTTCCCCTGCACCTTGAAACCGCCCATGGCGTGGACCGATTGTGGGGTCAACCCGAGATGGCCCATCACCGGGATCTCGGCGTCGAGGATGGCATCGATCATCGGCAGCCGCTTGCGGCCCCCTTCGAGTTTGACTGCCTCGGCCCCGCCCTCCCGCACGATGCGCCCCGCATTCCTCACGGCGTCCTCGGGAGAGATATGAAAGCTGAGCCAGGGCATGTCGACGACGAACAAGGCCCTGGGGTCGGCCCTCTTCACCGCCCGGGAGTGCATGATCGTCTCCTCCAGACCGAACTCGAGCGTTGTGGTCATCCCGTGGACCACGTTGGCCGCCGAGTCGCCGACGAGGACGATGTCCACCCCCGCCCGGTCGGCGATCACCGCTCCCGGATAGTCGTAGGCGGTGACCATTGAGATCTTCGGCCCGCCCTTGCGAGCCCTGATGGCTGGGACCGTGACTTTTTCTTGCATCGGGCAAGGATACCGGGCCGGGCCGGGTGGCGATTTGGGGCCGTCGGCGACATCGTCTTGGCGAGGATCTGGCATCAGTTTTAGGGCCCGATACCATGCCCGGGTTCCGTCGAGCACCCGAAGGGATGCTTCATGCCCAAGGTCTCGCGGTGGCGTCTGTTCTGGACGGTGGTCTCGATCGGCGCGGCCGTCTACATCGTCTTGAACAACCCGGTCAACCTGGGTCTGGATCTGCGTGGCGGGACCCAGATCGTTCTCGAGGCCCAGGACACCGCCGATGTCACCGTCGACGCCGACGTGACCGGGCGCACCCTGGAGGTCCTGCGGCGGCGGGTCGACGCCTTCGGCGTTGCCGAGCCCACCCTGCAGATATCCGGAGACCGCCGCATCATCATCGAACTGCCCGGGCTCGACGACCCGGACCAGGCCCTGGAGGTGATCGGGCGCACTGCCCAGCTCACCTTCCACCCCGTCCTCGAGTCGGTGGCGACAGGGAGCGAGCCCGCAGACCCGGATGCGATCGTCCTCCCCGGCGAGCAAGGTGAAGACCTGGTGCTCGGCCCCGCCGCTGTCAGCGGGGAGCAGGTGGAGAGCGCCGCATCCATATTCGACAGCCAGGGGTCGGGCCTCTGGGCGGTGTCGATCGCCTTTCTCCCTGAAGGGGAGCAGCAATGGGCCGAGTTGACGGCCGAGGCGGCCTGCGCCCCGGTCGGTGATCCGATGCGCCGAATCGCCATCGTCCTCGATGAGACGGTCCTCTCCAGCCCTGGTGTCTCCACTTCGGTGCAATGTGACGTCGGGATCACCGGCGGCGAGACACTCATCACCGGCAACTTCGACGAGGAGAGCGCCGGCGAGCTCGCCCTCCTGATCAGGGCTGGCGCCCTGCCGGTGCCGGTGGAGGTGATCGAGCAGGGGACCATCGGACCTTCCCTCGGCGAGACAGCCATCCAGGCAAGCCTTCAGGCAGCCTTGATCGGCGCCGGTCTCACCATCCTCTACATGATCGCCTTCTACCGGGTGATGGGCCTGGCCGCGGCGGTGTCGCTGATGGTCTACGGCCTCCTCTCCTATGCCGTCCTGGCCGGCCTGGGGGCGACTCTGACCCTTCCCGGCATCGCCGGCTTCGTCCTCGCCATCGGGATGGCGGTCGATGCCAACGTCCTCGTGTACGAGCGGGCCAAAGAGGAATACGCCGAGGACCCGTCGCTCTGGCGATCGGTGGTCGCCGGGTTCCAAAGGGCGTGGAGCGCCATCGCCGATGCCAACGTCACCACCCTGCTCGCGGCGATTCTCCTCTTCTTCTTCGCCTCTGGTGCGGTGCGCGGGTTCGGGGTCACGCTGACCATCGGTGTCCTGGTCTCGATGTTCTCGGCGCTCGTGGTGACTCGGGTGTTGTTGGAGTTGCTTTCGAAGATCGGCGCCCTGGAGCGCCGGCCGGGCCTGATGGGGATGACCGTCGGCCGAAAGTTCCAGGAGTGGCTGCGCACCTCCGCTCCCAACCTCTTCGCCAACCACAAGCGTTGGCTGATCATCTCGGCCATCCTCGTCGTCATCGCCGGCGCGGGCATCTTCGCCCGGGGGCTCAATTTCGGCCTGGAGTTCCTCGGTGGGCGCCTTGTGGAGTTCTCGACCACCCAGGAGGTCGACATCGAGCAGTTACGACTGGACCTGGCCGACCAGGGTCTGCCCCGGGCGCTGATCCAGGAGACAGGCCAGGGGAACGTCGTGATCCGCACCGAAGAGCTCGATCCGGAGCAGGAAGTATTGCTGGAGGAGGCGGTGGCCGGGATCGGGGGCGAGGTGACCGTGGTGCGGGACCAGTTCGTCGGGCCGACTCTGGGCCGGGAGATCAGGAACCGGGCCATGATCGGGCTCGGGCTGGCCCTGCTCATGCAGTTGGGCTATCTGGCCATTCGGTTCAGGTGGACCATCGGCACCGCGGCCGTTGCCTCGATGTTCCACGATGTGATCATCGTGGTCGGGGTTTTCGCATGGATGGGCAAGACCCTCGACGGGGTGTTCCTGGCCGCCCTGCTCACCATCATCGGGTATTCGATCAACGACTCGGTCGTGATCTTCGACCGGATCCGAGAGAAACAGGCCGACCGGCCCGGGGAGCCCCTGGGCCCCATCGCCAACGAGGCGTGCCTGCAGACGGTGCCGAGGACGATCAACACCGGATTGGGGGCGATCATGATCCTGGTCGCCCTCTATGTGCTCGGGGGTGACACCCTGGCCGACTTCGCCCTGGCCCTCCTCCTCGGCATCCTGGTCGGCACCTACTCCTCGGTCTTCACCGCCGCCCCGATCGCCATTGCCCTCGAGGACCGGTACCCACGACCCGTTCCCGAGCCGGAGCCCGGGGGCCGCAAGCAGCATCAGAAGCAAAAGGCAGCCCCGAAGCGGATCTTCGACTGAATTGCCGGCAGCTTCAATGCCGGCCGACTTTGCCCGAGGCAACCCTCAGCCACTACACGGGATCGGCCTCACCGAGCAAGCAGCCTCGGGCAAACAGACGCCGGTCGGCCGGTATATGCCGGCCGCTCCAGGGCCGAGTCACCGGTGAGTCAGAAGGTGTTCTAGTCTTCCGAGCTAAGTAGAACGCAGAACGCTCCTCACCCATTCGATGTCGGCCGCCTGCTCTGCGACATCACCAGGAGTCTCGACAACGACGGGCGCGCCGGCCTCGACGATCACCCGGGCCAGTTCGTCGGGCGGGATCAGCCCCTTGCCCAGGTTCTCGTGCCGGTCCCGTCGCGAGTCGAATGGGTCCTTCGAGTCGTTGACCTGGACCAGGTCGATGCGACCAGTGGCCTCCATGATCCGGGGCACGACCTCGTGGAATGGCTCACCGCCCGCCCACAAGTGACAGGTGTCGAGCACGAAACCCACCCCGTCGCCACCGACCTCGGAGAAGAGCCGCCCGATCCAGTCGACCCGCCTCGCCACGGCCTTGTCCCCGCCCGCCGTGTTCTCGATGAGCACGGGGACCGGGGTGTCGATGGAGTCGAGCGCCTTCCTCCACCGGTCGATCCCCTCCTCCTGGGGCCCGTCACCGGTGACGTGGCCGCCGTGGACGATCACGGCAGTGGCGTCGATCTCGCCGGCCGCGTCACATGTCTCCTGCAGAATGCGTCGGGACGGGATCCTCACCCGGTTGTTGTCGGCGCACACGTTGATCAGGTATGGGGCGTGGACATAGACCGGGATCGGTGCGTCGCGCAGCGCCTCGGCGTCGGCCCGGGGCGCGGGCTTCTTCCAGGATTGCGGATCGGATAGGAAGATCTGGACCACTTCGGCGTTCCGCTCGCGGGCTTCCTCCAAAGGGCTCACCGATGGGACATGGGCCCCGACGGCGATCACGAAGATTCCCAGAGGCCGGCCGTCCTGGCTCTGGCCTCACGACGGGCGGCCTCGACCGCATACTGGGCCAGGCTGTCGGCAACCCGGGCTGGAGGAGTGGCCCAATCCTCGGCGAGTAGGCCGAGGACCCGGGTCTCGATCCAGCGCGCCCCCCACGGGTGCTCCGGAAGGTCGCCCCGGCCGAGCAGCTTGATCCGGAGCAGGAGCAGGATGTCTCCCTCGTCCATGATCTCGCCAGGCACGATGTCGACGATGTTCGCCCACGGGATGAGGTCCGGCTTGCGAAACGGGCCCCTCAGCTTGACCGCCAGCCCGGCATCCCGGGCCTCGATCACCTTGGTTGGCCGGAACAGCTCCTTCAGCCCCCACAGCACCAGGAAGGCCGAGAACAGGAGCATCGCCCAGGCCCAGATCACGTCACGGGGCTCGTAGATTTGGGTGTCCTCCGGGGTGAATATCAGTTCCCGGAGCCAATTGGTGATCTTGCGATTGGTGAGAACGTCCACCGCTATCACCAGGAGCGGGATGCCTCCGATCGCAATGAGCCACATCCGTAAGGGCGATCGCGAGACGACGACCGTCATCGCTTCACGCCGAGGTCCCTGGGCAGCACCAGGGCGACATAGGGGATCGACTGCTCATCGAAGGCGTCGGCGGCGCGCCCGTCGGAGCGGTCGACCAGGGCGATCGCCTGCACGACACGAAGTCCGGCTGCGGTGGCGGCCTCGGCCGCCTCCAGGGCTGCTCCCCCGGTGGTGGTGGTGTCCTCGAGGATCGCGACCGGGGTCCCGGCCTTGACCGGGCCGACAACCCTCCCACCGGCGCCGTACAACTTGGTGGTCTTTCGCACCGAGAAGGCGTCCACGTCCCGACCCCGCTCCTGCGCGACCACCGCCACCGCGAGGGCGATCGGGTCGGCTCCCATCGTCATCCCACCCACGGCTCGCACCTCGGGGTCGAGGACCTCGAGCACTGCCGCGCCCACAATCGGCGCTCCCCTGCCACTGAATGTCGTTTGCCGGGCGTCGAGGTACCAGTCGGACCGGAGACCGGACCGGAGGGTGTAGGGGCCGTCCGTGAACAGAGCGTGGCTGCGCAGGTGATCGATCAGGGCTTTGCGGGACACGGGGGTTCATCGTATTGCCTGGGAGGTCGGTATGAGCCATCACCGGTGGCGGGGTACCGTCCGAGCATGGATCTCTACCTGGTGCGTCACGGCCAGCCCGACTGGACTCCGGATCGCATCGCCCGCAACGACCCGGATCTGACGGTGCTCGGCCGGGAACAGGCCAAGAGGGTGGCCCATCGTCTGGGAGCGCAGGAGCCGCTCGATGAGTTGTGGGTTTCGCCGATGCGCCGCGCCATGGAGACGTCGGACCCGGTGTCCTCCGAGGTCGAGATCGAGCCGGAGGTGTACCCATGGCTCAAAGAGCTGCAAAACCCACCGGCCTGGGACGGCTCACCGGCCGATGAGATCGAGAGATTGCTCAGGGAATCGAGCTTCCGCACCATGGAAGAGATGTGGGATGGGCTGCCGGGCGGAGAGACCTTCCGTGACTTCCACCGACGGGTGGTGACAGGTCTCGAGGAGACTTTGAGCGCTCACGGGATCCGACCCATGCACGCCGAGCACCGACATCTGTGGAAGGTCGACGACCCCGGGCAACGGGTCGTGATCGTGGCCCATGCCGGGACCAATGCCGTGGTTCTCGGGCATCTCCTCGGGTTGGAGCCGGTCCCATGGGAGTGGGAACGGTTCCGCCAGCCACACACCGGGGTCTCCCGTCTCACCATGGCCCGGATCAGCACAGGCTGGGGTTTCTCCCTGAGACAGCTCGGCGACGTGAGCCACCTCGACGACGACATGGTCTCCTCTTGACCAGGAGCTAGCCCTACTTGCCGAAGCGGCGATCGCGGCTGGTGAAGTCGCGGAGGGCGCGGAGGAAGTCGACCCGGCGGAAGGCGGGCCAGTTGACGTCGACGAACACGAACTCGGAGTAGGCCGACTGCCAGAGGAGGAATCCGGAGAGCCGGGACTCGCCAGAGGTGCGGATCAGGAGATCCGGGTCGGGCATGTCCGCCGAGTACATGTGAGAGGCGAGAGACTGAGCGTCGATGCGGGCGCTGATCTCGTCAGGTGGCACCCCGTCGGCCGCCAGCTTGGCCACCAGGTCCTTGGCCGCATCGACGATCTCCTGACGACCTCCATAACCCATGGCGATGTTGAGCCGGCGGGTGCCCCAGGGCTGCGCCTCCTCGGCGCTCTTCGCCGCGGAGACCAGCTCGTCAGGGAGCAGATCGAGGCTCCCGATGAATCTGATCCCCATGTCGTACCCCTGGCACAGTTCGGGAAGCCGCCCGAACAGCTCGACCAGGACCTCGAAGTAGGGGTCGAGCTCCTCGGTGGGTCGGGACAAGTTCTCCCGGGAGAGAACCCACGCCGTGACCGCCGGTATCTCCAGCTCGTGGGCCCATCCGAGAAACTCCTCGAAGCGGCGCATCCCCACCCGGTAGCTCTCGGTGTAGGTGGGAAGCCGCTCTTCCCGGGCATGACGACGATGCCCGTCGAGGACGATGCCGATGTGACGGGGCAGACGGTCCCGATCGAGACCGCTGACGAGGTTGCGCTCGTAGAGGCGGTAAAGGACACCAAGAGCCATGGTGAAGCTGTCATGGTACCGGCCTTCGCGGCCACGACTCGACCCTTCGTCTGGGTCACCCGACCCTTTCCTCTCTCGAGGAGGCTGACCAGGTGGCTCATTGCACACGACCTGGTTGCCGATACCCTCCCCGTGGACATGGACCGACTGACCCTGGGCAAGATGCAGAACCCGATCCGGGGATTTCTCCACGGGACGGCCGCCATCGCCGCCGCAGTCGGCTTGGTTCTCCTCATCGACCGGGCCTGGGGACGGACCGGCGCAGTCATCGGAGCGATCGTCTTCGGCGGCGCCCTGCTGGCGATGTTCACCATATCCTCGCTCTACCACTCGGTTCCCTGGGAGGAGCGATGGAAGATCCGGCTGCAACGGATCGACCACTCGATGATCTTCCTGGTCGTCGCCGGGACCTTCACCCCGATCGCCATCGCCTCCCTCGAAGGATGGGCCCTCGTCCTTTCGCTCACGGTGATGTGGGGAATCGCCATCACCGGGATCCTCCTCAAGTTCCTGATGCCCCAGATCCGGACCCATCTGTCGGTGACGCTTCAGATGATCATGGGCTGGTCGGCCCTGATCTGGGTCCCCTGGATCTGGCGGGAGCTGGGACCCGGCGCCATTGCCCTCATCGCACTCGGCGGGCTCTGCTACACCGTGGGCACGGTCATCTATGCGACCAGACGCCCTCGCTTGTTCCCCCGCGCCTTCTCCCACCACGAGCTGTTCCATGTCCTCGTGATCGCCGGGAGCAGCTTCCACTTCTTCGCCGTCCTGCTCTACGCCATCCCGGCGACGCTCTAGTCGCGAGGTAGCGCCGAGACCTCGGCGCAGAGAGACTCCACTTCGTCGATCCGAGACGGGATCGAGAGGGTCAGGTTCTCATGACCGGAATCGGTGATCACCACGTCGTCCTCGATCCTGATCCCGATCCCCAGGAACTCGGGCGGCACCGTATGGGTGATTTTCTCCGCCTTCTCCCGGGCTTCGGCCTCCTTGGCCATCGCCGACGCCCGGCCCTCCATGACCCGACGCGTGGTCCACTCGTCCTGGTCGTACTCGAGGAGGGTCAGCTCGATCTCGCCTTTTTCCCGGGCGATGTAGAGCCCGGGCTCGACGGTGAACGCCATCCCCGGCTCGAGCTTGCGGGGCACGGCTTCGACCCGATAGGTGCCCGCATCGTGGACGTCGAGCCCGAGCCAATGCCCTGTCCCATGGAAGAAGAACTGGTTGTAAAGGTGCATGGCCAGTGACTCATCGACACTCTTGGGGAGTAGTCCCAGCTCGACCATTCCCTCGGTGAGGACCCGGGTGGCCGCGTCGTGGATCGCCCTGAGGCTGGAGCCGGGAGCCGACATGTCCATACCTTTCTGGAGCGCCGAGTACACCACCTCGTAGAGGGCTCGCTGCGGGCCGCTGAATTTTCCGTTGGCGGGGAAGGTGCGGGTGATGTCCGACGAGTATCCGTCGATTTCGGCTGCGGCATCGATCAGGATGAGTTCGCCGTCCTCGATGAGACTGTCGTTCTCCACATAGTGGAGGACGCAGGCATTGGCCCCGGAGGCGACGATCGACGCATATCCGTTGTGCCGTGCCCCGGCCAACCGCCAGTGGTACTCCAGCGCCGCCTGCACCTGGTACTCGTACAAACCGGGAGCCGCGAAGCGCATCGCCTCGGCATGCCCCCGGGCCGACAGCTCGCAGGCGCGACGCAGGCTGTCCAACTCGTCGTCGCTCTTGACGAGTCGCATCTCGGCGAGAAGCACCGAGATGTCCCGGACCGCCGAGGGGACCGACTGCCCGAATCTCTCCCGATGGCTCCGAGCCCGGTCCAGGAGTCCGCTAACCCGATCGTCGTGTTGGGGGTTGCCGGTGCGATACCAGATGACCTCCCGCCCGATCATGTACCGGGACAGGACCTCGTCCAGTTCGCCGATCTCGTAGGTGTTGTCGGCTCCGAAACGCTCCTTGGCGCCCTCGGTCCCCACCCGGTAGCCGTTCCAGGCCTCCATCTCCGGATCGCGGGGCCGCACGAAGAGGGTGTAGTCGCCGTCGTGGTGGCCCGGGACTATGACCGCCACCGCGTCGGGCTCGTGGAATCCGGTCAGATAACGAAAGCTCGGGTCCTGGTGGAAGTCGAAATGCGTGTCGTTGCTCCGGGTGATCTCGACCGCTGCCGGGACGATGGCGATTGCTTTCTCACCAATCTCCTCGGCCAGCCGTCGACGACGATCGGCGAAATGGTCGGTCATGGCGGGAACGGTACCGGGAGTTCTGGGTCACGGCGCGTGCTCCAGATCCACGATCAGGGGGAAGTGGTCCGAGCCGAGGGCGGGGCCCAATCGACGGTCCCGAACCCGGAGCTCATCGCTGTGGAGGAGATGATCGATGGGGACCCGCAACAGGAGGATCGAATTGGCGGAGAATGAGGGCTGGAGGCCGAATCCGATCTGAGAGTTGCGCAGGTTCCCATTGTCGGCGAGACGTCCGAAGTTCCACGACCAGGGCGAGGCATTGAGATCACCGACGACCAGGAAGGCGCCCTCCTGTTCCGCCGCCCACTCGGCGGCAAAGGCGAGTTGGGCGTCGCGAAGGCGTGCCCGCTCGGCAGTCGAGGGGGCGAGAGGATGGGAGGACAGGATCTTGACCGGCACGGTCCACCCCTCGGGTTGGTATTCGAGGGAGATGGCTCGCGCCGCACCCTCGGCGAAGCCGAAGGAGATTGCTTCGGCACTCTCACGGACCAGGGCGAGAGTCCCAAAGATCAGATTGTCGGAGCGGCCCCGGATCACCTCGTAGTCCAGGTCCGCCGAGGCCACCGCCACCTCCCACGGCCGGCTCGCCTCATGGAGGAGGACGACATCGGGCTCGATCGCCTCGATGTACTCGATCACGTTGCTGAAGCTCTCGTTGGTGGACAGGAGGTTGAAGCTCATCACCCTCAGATCCGGGGAGCCGGCCGCAGGATCCCCGGGAGACCCGACAAAGAGCGGGGCGACGAAGACCAGGTTGAACAAGGCAACACCGAGGATGGCGAGCCCGGTCTTCCGCCAGCGACTGACGGCGATGATCAGGCCGAGCACACCCAGGATCACGACGTATTGAGCCCGGAAGTTGGCCAGGACATCGAGCCACCACACCCAGCGCCCGGCGAACGTGGCAAAGCTGATCACGGCAACCAGAACGGCCGGGATGACCAGGACGATCACGTGTGCACGTTAGAGACGATCAGAGAGATTTGACCCGACGACCCGCGACCGGAGCTCGGCTACCTGGGTATGGACCGACTCGGGACTGCCCCCACCCGGGCTGTGCCGGCGTACCACCGAATCGGCGGAGTCGATCAGCTCGAGATCGGCCTCTACGAACCCGGCGTGGGCCTTGGTCAGGTCCTCGATACCCACGTCCTGGAGCGACCGGCCCTCGTTGTCGAGGCCGAGTACGAGTTTCCCCACTGCGGCATGCGCCTCGCGGAAGGGGATCCCCCGGCCGACAAGGGCCTCGGCGAGGTCGAGGCTGGCCGTGTCGACCCCCGGGGTGACCGGCAGGAACTCGGTCTGGCCCAACATCTCGGTCATGGCGTGCAATGAGCCGCCCAACGTGTCGTCGGCCTCGAAGACCAGCCGCTTGTCCTCCTGGAGATCGCGGTTGTAGCTGAGGGGCAGGCCCTTTTGCAGGGTCATCATCGAGGCCAGCAGCCCGGCGACCCGGGCCGCCCGACCCCGTACCAGCTCGGCGATGTCGGGGTTCCGCTTTTGGGGAAGGGCCGACGACCCGGTGGTCACGCTGTCGCCGAGACGGACGTGGCCGAACTCGGGGGTCGCCCAGATGATGATCTCTTCGGCCAGGCGCGAGAGGTGCACCATCGCCTGGGAGCAACAGAAGACGAACTCGGCGAGGTGGTCCCGGGATCCGACTGCGTCGAGCGAATTGTCGAACACGGCGCCGAACCCAAGGGCCCTGGCTGTGGTCTCGGGGTCGATCGGCAGAGAGGTGCCGGCAGAGGCGCCGGCGCCCAGCGGGGAGACGTCGAGCCGATGCCGTGCGGCAGCGAACCGTTCGGCGTCGCGTAGGGCCATCCAGGCATATGCGAGCAGATGGTGGCCCCGCGTGGTGGGCTGGGCCTGTTGGAGATGGGTGTAGGAGGGGACCACCGTCGACGCGTGCTCCTCCGCCAAGCCGGCCAGAGCCAGGGCATATCCCTGGAGCTGGTGGATACGGTCATCGGCTGCCCGGCGGGTGTAGAGACGCATGTCGAGGGCGACCTGGTCGTTTCGGGAGCGGGCGGTGTGCAGCTTCCCGGCGACCTCGCCGACCAATTCGGTGAGCCTCCGCTCCACGGCGCTGTGGACGTCCTCGTCCGAGTCCAGGAACTCGAAGTCGCCTCGCTCCGACTCGGCCCGAATCGTGCCCAGGCCGTCCCGAAGCTCGGATACCTCCGTCTCGGCCAGGACTCCGGTCTCTCCCAGCATGGTGACGTGGGCGATCGACCCCTCGATGTCGTCAGTGAGGAGACGGCGATCGGCGACATCGGTGGTGTAGGCCCACAGGGTCTCGCCGGGGCCGGAATCGAACCGCCCTCCCCAGAGGGTCATTCCACCTCCCCACCGCCGAATCCCCGGATGCGCAGGGCGTTGAGCGAGATGAAGCCCTCGGCGTCGGCCTGGCGGTAGACCTCGTCGGCTTCGAAGGTGGCGGTCCCCGGGTCGTAGAGGCTGTTCGGGGAGCGTCTCCCCGTGACGGTGGCACTGCCTTTGAAGAGCACGATGCGTGCCTCGCCCGTCACCGGCCCCTGGATCTCGTCGACAAGGCTCTGCAGCGCAGTCCGCTCCGGGCTGAACCAGAAGCCGTTGTAGACGATCTCGGCGTAGCGGGGGATCAGGCCGTCACGGATGTGTAGTACCTCCCGATCGAGGGTGATCGACTCGACGGCGCGATGGCCGAGGTGGAGGATGGTCCCGCCGGGCGTTTCGTACACCCCGCGACTCTTGATCCCGACGAAGCGGTTCTCCACGATGTCGACCCGACCTACCCCGTGCCGGCCTGCCAACTCGTTCGCCGCTTCGAGGATCTCCACCGGGCCCATCTCCCGTCCTCCGATCGACACCGGGTTTCCCCGTTCGAAGCCGATGACGACCTCCTCAGGCTGGTCGGGGGCGTCCCGGGGGTCGGTGGTGAGCCGGAACATCCCGGCCGGTGGCGCGGCCCACGGGTCTTCGAGCACTCCGCCCTCGTAGGAGATGTGAAATAGGTTGGCGTCCATCGAATACGGCGCCTCCCTGGTCACCGGCACTGCTATGCCGCGCGCCTGCGCGTACTCGATGAGGTCGGCGCGCCCGGACAGGTCCCACTCCCGCCAGGGAGCGATCACCGCGAGGTCGGGAGCCAGGGCGGCCACAGACAGCTCGAAGCGGACCTGGTCGTTTCCCTTGCCGGTGGCCCCGTGGGAGATGGCATCGGCGCCAAAGGCCCGCGCGGTCCGCACCAGCCCCTCGGTGATGATCGGACGGGCCAGCGACGTCCCGAGCAGGTAGTGGCCCTCGTACACGGCGGCGGCGCGCAATGCGGGGAAGACGGCGCCGGTGACGAAGCGATGGGTCAGATCATCGACAACGGCGTCGACGGCGCCGGTGGCGATGGCCTTCTCCTTGGCCTCGCCAACCTCCTCGCCCTGGCCGACGTCGGCGGTGTAGGCGATCACGTCCGCCCCCCGCTCCTCGCGCAGCCAGGCCAGGATCACGGAGGTGTCGAGGCCACCGGAGTAGGCGAGGACGACCTTCACCTCATTCCTCCTCGTCCGGCGGCGGGCCCGGATCGGGTATCCCCTGGCCCATCGCCCATTCCCGAACCATGGCGTAGGCCTCGCCAACGCTATAGGGGCCCTCGTCGATCCTTCTCTCCAGCATCAGCCCCATGATGTCACCGATGAGAGGACCCGGCCCAATTCCCAGGTATCCCATCACCTGGTTGCCGTCGATCGGCGCCCTGAGTCGTGAGATCTCCTCCTTGGCCCCCAGCTCGGCGATGCGCTCCTCGAGCTCATCGACCCGGTTCTGCACGGCTCGCTCCCGGCGGGGGTTGGCCGTGGTCACATCACTCCGGACCAGCTCGTTGAGCCGCTCCAGCAGCGACCCCGCGTCGCGGACGTAACGGCGGACCGCCGAGTCGGTCCAGCCCATCTGAAGGGTGTGCGGCCGGAGATGGAGGAAGACCAGCCGCGACACGTCGTCCACGATGTCCTTCGGGTAGCGAAGGGCTTTCAGCCGGCGCCTGGTCATCCTCGCTCCGACCACCTCGTGGTGGTGGAAGGAGACACCCTCAGGGCCGAACTGGCGGGTGTCTGGCTTGCCGATGTCGTGGAACAGGGCGGCGAGACGCAGGACCAGATCGGGTGACGTCTTGTCCACCACCGCCATGGTGTGGGCCAGCACGTCTTTGTGACGTTGGTGCGGGTCCTGTTCCATCGCCAGTGCCGGAAGCTCGGGAAGGAAATGGTCGGCCAGGCCGGAGGCGACCACCCGGGACAGGGCGGCACCAGGGGCTGGAGCCAGCAACAGCTTGGAGAGCTCGTCCCTGATCCGCTCGGCGGAGACGATCCGAAGCCGGTCCCCCATGTCTCCCACGGCGCCCGCCGTCCCCTCCTCCGGGGTGAAGTCGAGGGTGGCCTGGAACCGGAAGAGGCGAAGCATGCGCAGCGGGTCTTCGGAGAAGGAAACGCTGGGGTCGAGAGGGGTCTTCAGCAACCCTGCCGCCAGGTCGGCCAGCCCGCCGTGGGGGTCGACCGGCTCCATGCCCATCAAGGACAGGGCGATGGCGTTCACGGTGAAGTCCCGACGTGACAGATCGGTCTCGATGTCGTCGGAGAAGGTGACGTGTGGCTTGCGTGAGTCGTCGCGGTACACCTCGTTGCGAAAGGTGGTGACCTCTACGGTCCGACCGTCCTTGCGGGCGGCCACCGTGCCAAAGGTCGCCCCCACCGTGTAGACCACGTCGGCCCAGGAGTCGAGGAGACTGGCGATGCGCTCGGGACGGGCGTCGGTGGCGAAGTCGAAGTCCTCCACCGCACGCTCGAGGAAGGCGTCACGCACCGACCCCCCGACCAGGAACAACTGATGCCCCGCCGAGGAGAACACCTCGGCCAGTTGGGCTGGGGGCAGCTCCGGTGAGACCAGGAACTCGAGCCGGGGCGGTATCACCAGCCTGAGGTTATCGGGGGCCCCCGCCGCTTTTGGCGCGGCGATCGCCGCGCCAGAACGGGTGTTTAGAGCTGGATCCCCGCTGCCATCGCCTTGGCCCGCATCTCGTGGACGTTGCGGGCGAAGGGGATGGCGGCAGGGAGCTCCACCGATCGGTCGACAACCAGTTTGAGCAGGGAAGCATCCATCGTCTGCATCCCGAAGAACTCGCTCTCCTTCATGATCTCGACCAGGGTCGAGGTCCCGGCGCCGCCGATGATCCACTCCTGGACCCGCTCGTTGTTCGTGAGCACCTCGCAGGCGAGAGAAGGGCCGTTCTGACCGTCGAGGAGCCGTTGGCTGAGGATCGCCAGGAGCTGGGCGGCGAGCTGGCCCCGAACCACGCGTTGCTCGGATTCGGGGAACATCGAGACGACGCGGTCGATGGTGTCGGCCGGGTCGGTGGTCCTCATCGAAGTGATGACGAGGTGCCCGGTCTCGGCCGCCACGATGGCGGCTCGTGCGGTTTCGGGGTCGCCGATCTCGGAGATCATCAAGACGTCGGTGTCGTGACGAAGGGCACTACGAACCGCATCGGCCGCACTCGGGGTATCGACCCCGACCTCGCGTTGAACCACAACACTTCTCTTGTCGGGATGGAGAACCTCGATCGGGTCCTCGACGGTCAGGATCGAGACGGCGCGGTTGGCGTTGATCCAGTCGAGCATCGAGGCCATGGTCACCGTCTTGCCTGAACCGGAAGGACCGGTGACGAGGAGAAGGCCCGACTCGGCCCGGGCCAGCTTCTCGACCACCCGGGGCAAACCGAGCTCGGCGAAGGACCTCGAGCCGGGAACCACCCTTCGCAGAACCACCGAGACCGAGCCGCGCTGACGGAATGTGGTCACCCGGAACCGGCCGATCTCCTGCCGACCGAAGGCAAAGTCCGCTGTTCCGGTCTCCTTGAAGTCGAGGGCGGCGCGCGGGGTGAACAGGGCTTCGGCGTAGGCCTGCGTGTCCGCCGGCTTCAGGTCATCGAACCCGTCGACCCGCTCCAGCTCCCCTCGGATCCTGGCGACTGGTGGGGATCCGACCTTGAGGTGGAGATCCGATGCGCCCGCCGAGACTGCCCGGCGGAGAAGGTCTTCGATGTTGATTTCCATGTTCCTTCCCGATTTGACCCAAGGGTGTCGTTATCGGCAGGGAAGGTCCAAGAATTGAAGCCCTTGTCAGACTCGCCAATAGCGGGAGACAGGCTCCCGAGCCTCGTCGAGGGCCGGGAGCGAAGCCGGGACCGACCTGAGCGGCGGCCCGAAGCTCTCCTCACCGGCCATCCCGAGCACGGTGTTTCGCGCCGAGTGACGGAGGCCATCGAGGTCGTAGCCACCTTCCAGGGCGAACACGGTCCGATGCGGCGGATGCACCCGGGCCAGACGTGATGCCATCGATCCGTAGTCGGCGTCGAGAAGATCGAGATCGGCCAGCGGGTCCTCGGTGTGGGCGTCGTACCCGGCGCTGACCAGCACCCAGTCCGGCGCGAACTGTTCGACGACCGGGAGCACCAGCTCGTCCCACGCCGCCCGGTACACATCACCGGCCGTGCCGGCGGGGAGGGCGATGTTCACCGTGGTCCCCTTGGCCCCGATCTCGATGTCCTCGGGATGACCTTCGAAGGGGTAGAAGTGGCTCTGGTGGATGGAGGCGTAGAGGATCCCGGGGTCGGCGGCGACCAGGGCCTGTGTCCCGTTCCCGTGGTGGACGTCCCAATCGAGGATCGCCACCCGTTCGCCATTTGCCCGCAACCAGGCCGCCACCACGGCGACGTTGTTGAAGAGACAGAAGCCCATGGCCCGGGCCCGGAGGGCGTGATGGCCCGGTGGACGGCAGATGACGAAGCCGGTGGCATCTTCCATGGTCTCCAGCGCTTGCACCGTCGCCTTTACCCCGCCGGCCGCGGTGAGCGCGGCGGTCCAACTATCGCGAGAGGCGATGGTGTCCGTGTCGAGCACTCCCCCACCCATCATGCAGAAGGTCTCGATCAACTCGACGTAGTCGGGATCGTGGACCAGGGCCAGCTCAGCGCGTTCGATCGGAGGTGACTCGATCTCCACCAGTCCCAACCCGCTCTCGGCGATGCCCCGGAGAATGGCCAGGACCCTCTCGGGCCGCTCCGGGTGGAGCCGGCCGGTGTTGTGCCTGGTTGCCGATGGGTGGGTGGCCAGTACCACTTCCATGTCCGTACTCTCCCACAGGTGCTGGATCGCCTGCATCTCGAGGGCGTCTGGCCCGATCCGGTGACAATACGCAGGGGTTGGGCCAAGGCAGTTGCCCGGCCCTGGAACGACGAGGTCCCCGACGCCACGATCCGCCTCGAGCGTGGGTCGAGTGACTTCCTCCGGGCGACCGCCGAGCACCTGGGGCCGATGGGGTCCGGGACTGTGTACTCCCCCGCCCTCTATCCCACGGCGGCGAGGGTGTGGAGCCGGGCGGGATTCTCCCGATTCGGCCTGTTGGACGTGATGGAGCGCCCGCTCGGGACCGACAGCCCACAGCCCGAGCACCCGATCGAGGCTCTCGACGCCCCGGACTGGGAGGAAGTGGTGGATCTGGATCGTCTCGCTTTCGAGGGCTTCTGGAGGATGAGCGAAGCCGGATTGGTCGAGGCCATGCGATCGACACCCCGATCCGTGGTCCTTCTGGCCCATCTCGACCGCCGATTGGCCGGCTACGCATTGGTGGGGGCACAGATGAGCGTTTCGTTCCTGCAACGGGTGGCGGTGGCTCCCGGTCATACCGGCCGCGGAATCGGGACCTCCCTGGTTCGAGCTTCCCACGAGTGGGCCCTGAGATCCGGGGCCCGGACCATGGTTCTCAACCTCCGACCTGAGAACGATCGAGCCCGAGATCTCTACGAGAAGGAGGGCTTCTCGTCCAGCCGCACCAGCCTCGAACTCCTGCGATTCGAAATTTGAGGCCACTCGGATGCTGAACTGTCGGAGTCATGCCCCCGCCAGTCTCTGACCGCTATCGCCTCGAGATGAGGCTGGGCCGCGACGGGGACGTCGAAGAGTGGCTGGCCACGGACACCTCCCTGGAGCGCCCGGTCCTCATCCGGTCCCTGGGCCCGGAATCGACCCGGGAGCGCAGGTCCGAGTTCGTCGCCAGCGTGAGCGAGGCGGCCAAGACCGCTCATTCCCACCTGGCCCGGGTGTTCGCGGTCGAGGACGTGGCGGGTGGCGCCTACGCGGTCTGTGAGTGGACCGGCGGAGCCACCGCGGCCGACCGGGTCGCCGCGTCGCAGATGGTCGACCTCGAGGAGTTCCTCCCCAATGCCTCGGGCCTGGCCGGAGCGCTCGCCGCTCTCCATGAAGCGGGCGGGACCCACGGCCACCTCGACCTCTCGGCCATCTCCTACTCCGTGTCCCACCCGGCCAAGCTCGGGTCGTTCGGGCGGGAACGACGCACCGACGCTGCTGGGGATGTCCGGGCGCTGGCGGCCGCTCTCGAGACCGCTCTGACCGGCTCCGCTCCGGGGGGGCCTCCCCCTTCGGAAAGCATCGACGGTGTCCCCCGCACCATCGACCGTGTGCTGCGCTCGGCGCAATCGGGGAATCTGAGCGCCGAGGAGCTGGAAAAGGCCCTCCTCGCCTCTCCCACGCTGCGTCCCGCTCAGCCCGAGCCACGTTCCACGTCGAGACGTCTCCTCTATGTGGCCGGAGGATTGGTGGTGGTGGCGATTGGCCTGGTGGCTCTGGGAAGGGTATTCACGGGCGGCGGGCCGATCATTCCCGTGTCCCCCACCACCACCATCGGAACCGACGAGACCCCGATCACCACCACCCTCCCTGGAACCACCCTCCCAGCCGGTCCGGTCTCGGTGGTCGACTTTGGCTCTTTCGACCCCTTCGGAGAAGGTGGGGAGAACGACGAGGCCATCAGCAACCTCCTCGACGGGAGCGCCTCCACCACGTGGAGATCGGAGCGTTACACCGATCCGATCTCATTGCAGAAACCCGGCGTCGGGCTCCGATTCCAGGTCAGCGGGACCCCTTCCGACATCCAACTCGTGGCGCTGTCCACAGGCACCGAGTTCGGGCTCTTTTGGTCGCAGGAGCCGGCAGCCGACATCGAGAGCTGGGAGCGGGTCATGGGAGCCACGGCCCAACCCAGCGCCACCTTGTTCAGCCTTCCACCCCGCACCGGAGGGCACTGGCTTCTGTGGATGACCGACTTCCCCCAGCAGCCTGACGGAACCTTTTACGCCGAACTCGCAGAAGTACGATTCACCCCGTGACGCTCCCCGGGAACGAAGCCGAGCTGCTGACTCGGGTCGTCTCCGGTGACCGGCAGGCGTTCGACCTGGTGATGCAGGCCCATGAGGACCGAGTCTTCTCGGTGTGCCTCCGCATCCTCGGGGACCGGGAGAAGGCGCTCGATGCCACCCAGGACACCTTCCTCACCGTGTTCCGCAAGGCCGAGCAGTTCCAGGGCCGGTCGGCGGTGGGAACCTGGATCTATCGGATCGCAGTGAACACCTGCTACGACCAGTTGCGACGGGCCCGGCGGCGCCCTACCGAGTATCTCCCCGATCATGTCGACCCCTCCGACCCATCCGCGGAGGAGGCGATCGAGTCGGCAGCCCTCAGACCCGAGATCGAGACCGCCCTCGCAGCCCTCCCCCCCGACTTTCGAAACGCAGTCATCCTCGCCGACCTCGAAGGGCTCCCCCTGCCCGAGGTGGCAGAGATCCTCCGGGTCCCGGTCGGGACCGTGAAGTCACGGGTTTTCCGGGGCCGCCGTCTGCTGGCCCAGCACTTGGGGAACCAAACCGACCCATGAGACCATCCAAGGCTTCGAATGCATGAACACGACCTCGATCTGATCGCCGCCCTCGCCGACGGCTCTCTGGGTGACCAAACCGAGGCGCGCGCCCTGGTCGACAGCTGCGACATATGCCACACCGAGTACTTGGAGCAGACCGAGGTGCTCGCCTTGATCTCCAACGTGCCTTCTGCCCGGATGACGGAACTGGAGAAGGCGGCCCTGCATCGGGACTTGTGGACCGAGGTGCGGCGGGCACCGGCCCGGGCCCAATCGACGCCTTGGTGGCAACGGTGGTCCTATGTCGCTGCCGGCCTCTTCGTGGCGGTCGGCCTTGTTGGAGTGCTCGATCTCGCCCAGGACTCCGGGGGCGAGGCCGCGGGCACGACGGCAGCCGAAGCGACGGCGGACCTCCAGGCTCCGCGCAACGAAGAAGGCGTCCCCTTCGTGGCCGGGGAAGACAGCGCCGAGGGTGGCGGCGAGTCGGTGACCACCACCGCTGCGGCGGAGCAGGCGCTCCCTCCTCCCTTCGCCGAATTGGCCGACGAGGCCCGCGCCCGGCGCGACGAGGGCACCATGAGCACGCTGGACAGCGACGAGGGCGCCGACGAATGCCTGACCCGTCTCGGATTGGATGAGCACGAGGTTGTCGACGAGATCGAGCTCGACCATACCTACCTGGTGGTGATGCCGGTGGATGCCCAGGCCGAGCAGGTGGTCACCTTCGTCATCCTCGCCGATTGTGCGATTGCCCACGTCGACGGTTGATTACCCTCGCCCTCCAATGGAGGAATTCGCCGCCAGGTTTGCCGAGATACTCGAGCAGATCGCGATCAAGGTCCGTTCGCTCACCGTCGACCGGATCGCACGCGGGCTGCGGCTCACCGGGCTGGGAATCCTGGCGGGCACATTGGGGTTATCCGCGGTGTTGTTCCTGTTGCTGACCATATTCGCCGCCCTGGAGATCCCTCTCACCACGGCTGGAGCCTTCGCCGTGGTCGGTGTGGTCTTGATCGGCGCAGGCAGCTATCTCTGGTTCAGGAGGACTCGAGGATCGAATGAGTCATGAACGGTTGATTGTGATCGGATCGGGGCCGGCCGGCCTGACGGCCGCGCTCTACGCCGCCCGTGCCGATCTCGACCCACTCGTATTCGAAGGGGTGGCGGCCGGCGGCCAGTTGATGATCACCACGGACGTCGAGAACTACCCGGGGTTCCCTGACGGGATCATGGGCCCCGAGCTCATGGACCAGTTCCGCAAGCAGGCGGAGCGCTTTGGGGCCCGGATGCAACAGGTCGATGTCACCGAGGTCGACTTCACGACCCGACCACTCCAGGTGAACGTCGGCGCCGACGAGTACACGGCCGATGCCGTGATCGTCGCCACCGGTGCCACCGCCAAGTGGCTCGGGGTCCCCGGCGAGGAGAAGCTGACCGGCCGCGGCGTCTCGGCATGCGCCACCTGCGACGGGTTCTTCTTCCGCGATCAGGAGCTGGTGGTCGTCGGTGGTGGCGATACCGCCATGGAAGAGGCTTTGTTCCTCACCAAGTTCGCCTCCAAGGTGACCATCGTCCATCGGCGCGATGAGTTCCGGGCCTCCAAGATCATGGCGCAGCGGGCCATGGACCACGACAAGGTCGAGGTCATCTGGAACGCCGTGGTCACCGAGATCCACGGTGACGGCACCGTGGAGAAGGTCACTTTGGAGGACACGGTCACCGGTGAGCAGCGCCTACTGGCTACCAACGGGGTGTTCGTCGCCATCGGGCACAAGCCGAACACGGAGTTGTTCGTCAAAGACCTCACTCTCGACGAGAATGGCTACATCGTGAAATCCCCCGACGGAAGCACCCGCACCGATGTGGATGGTGTCTTCGCCGCCGGAGACGTCGCCGACCACACCTATCGTCAGGCGGTCACCGCCGCGGGAACCGGATCCATGGCTGCCATCGACGCCGAGCGGTGGCTGGCCCACCAGGAATGACCAAGGAGATATGAGCCCAATGGCCGAGAACATCGTCACCCTCAGCGACGGCACCTTCAACGACGCGATCAGCGCCGAAAAGCCGATCATCGTCGACTTCTGGGCGGAATGGTGCGGTCCGTGCCGGGTCATCGCCCCGGTGCTCGAGGAGATCGCCGATGAGCACGACGGCATCACGATCGGCAAGCTCAACATCGATCACAACCCGATGCCCGCGGCCAAACACGATGTCATGAGCATCCCCACCCTGATCGTGTTCAAGGACGGGGTGGAGAAGAAGCGCATCGTCGGCGCCGCCCCCAAGCATCGGCTGCTACAGGAACTCGCTGAGTTCCTGTAGAGGCATTCTGGGTTCTAGGTTCTAAGTTGTAAGTGGATCTGCCTAGAACCTACGACCTATAACCTGGAACCAACAATGCGCCTATATCGGGTCGGTGACGAGGGAGCGGCGGTGCGGGACATCCAGGATCGTCTCGACGCCCTCGGCTACTCCCCGGACCCCGACCCCCGTTCTGTCTTCTCCGAAGGCACCCGGGAAGCGGTACGTGGCTTTCAGAAGGCGAGGGGCCTCGACGTCGATGGGATCGTCGGCCCCGACACCTGGCGGTACCTCTACGAAGCCGGTTATCGCCTCGCCGACCGGATGCTATTCCTCCGCCGTCCGATGATGCGCGGTGAGGATGTATCCGAGCTCCAGTCCCGGCTCAGCTCTCTCGGCTTCGACGTGGGCAAGGTCGACGGGATCTTCGGCCCGATGACCGAACAGGCAGTCCTCGACTTCCAACACAACCGCAACCTGGCAGAAGATGGAAAAGCCGGCCCCGAGGTGGTGACCGAGATCCATCTCGTCACCCGGGGTGCGATGAACGAAGGGCGCCAGGGCGTCCGAGAACGAGAGTGGCTCCGCGGCCTGCCCGCAACCGTCGCCGGAGTCCGAGTTTTCATCGATGCCGGGTGCCGGGATGACCACGAGACTTCGGTGGCCTGGGAGGCGGCGTCGGCGGCAGCCATCGGACTCCAGGAGCAGGGTGGAATCCCGGTGATGTCCCGCTCCCAGGACGGGGCGCTGCCGGAACGTCTTCGGGCCAGTCGGGCCAATGTCTTCGGGGCGGATCTGATCATCGCCTTTCAGCTCAACCCCGCCGGTGATGACCTCGTCTTCTACTTCCGGTCCGAGCACAGCTCCTCTGCGGCCGGCGAGCTCCTGGCCCGCTCCATAGCCTCGGTCGCCGGGGGCAACGTCGAAGGACGCGCCAGCGCCCTGCTCAAGGAGACACGAGCGCCGGCGGTCATCATCTCCCGGGGCAAGCTGGACGAGGAAGTGGGCTACGCGGTCGCCGACGGTCTGACCGAGTTCTTCGCCGACGCCGCCTCCGGCAACCTGGCCGGGCACGGGGCAACCCGCTAGTGCTCTGACCTAGGCGTCGCCGAACATGCGGTAGAGACGCTCCAACTCGGCCAGCGAGCCGAATCGGATCTCGACCTTCCCCTTCTCGTTGCGGTAATTGATCTTCACCGGCGAGCCCAGTCGCTCCCCGAGGCGTTTCTCCAACTCGATGATCTCCACCGGACGTAGCTGGCGCACGCCGGTCGGCGCATTTCTCTTCTCTCCCTTGCGCAGCCGCACCGCATCCTCCATCTGACGGACGCTCCAACCGTCGTCCACTGCCCGACCGGCGAGATGGGTGGCAAAGGCGGCATCTTCCAGCCCGACCAGGGCTCGGGCATGTCCGGCCGAGAGATCTCCACTGTCGACCATCTCCTGGACCGCCTCGGGCAATTGGAGGAGACGAAGCGTGTTCGAGATGGCAGGTCTCGACTTGCCCACCCGACCCGCCACCTGCTCCTGTGTCATTCCATAATTTTCCAGGAGCTGCTGATAGGCGCGGGCTTCCTCGAGCGGGGTCAGATCCTGACGCTGCACATTCTCGATCAGGGCCTCGACCAGGGTGGGTCGGCCGGTGGACTCCCTGACCACAGCGGGAATCTCGTGCAACCCGGCCCGTTTGGCGGCGCGCCAGCGACGCTCCCCCGCGATCAGCACGTAGCCGTCGTCGCCTTCGGTGACGACAATCGGCTGGAGCACCCCGACCTCCGTCATCGAAGTGGCCAGCTCCTCCAACGACTCGTCGTCGAACCGGGCCCTCGGTTGGTCCGGGTTGACCTTGATCTGATCGACCGGTACCTGGCGATACCCGACACCACCTTCGATCGGACTGGGGTCGATCGGGATCAGTGACTCCAGACCCCGGCCCAGCCCGCTGCGTCTCGTCGTCATCTCTCCTCCTAGCTCAGCCCGTGTTTCCCGATTGACCCACTGCACCGGCACGAGTTGTTGCTTGGCTCATTTGCCCAACCGGTGCCGCGAGATGAACTCCCGACCCAACTGGCGATAGGCGATGGCACCGCGACTCATCGGGTCGAAGGCCTCGATTGGCTCCCCATACGAGGGCGCTTCGGAAAGACGAACCGAACGCGGGATCACGGTGCGGTAGGTGTCGTCTCCGAAGTGGTCGCGTACTTGGCCCGCCACATCCTTGGACAACTTGGTTCTCCCGTCGTACATGGTGAGCACCACACCGCCAACCTTCAAGCTGGGGTTGAGGTTGGAGACGACCAATTGCACGTTGCGCAGCAACTGACTGAGACCTTCCAGGGCGTAATACTCACATTGGATCGGGATCAGCACCTCATCGGCGGCGGTGAAGGCATTCACCGTGAGCAAACCAAGTGAAGGTGGGCAATCGATCAGAATGACGTCGAACTTCTGCTCCAGCTCGTTGATCGCGTTGCGAAGGCGGTTTTCACGTGAAAACAAGGAGACCAATTCGATCTCGGCGCCGGCCAGATCAATGGTGGCCGGGATGACGAACAGGTCACGCACTGACGTGGGCTCGATCGAATCGTCTACCTCGGTCTCCTTGAGCAAGACGTCATAGATCGAGGTGCTGATGGCGGCCCGATCCACCCCGAGACCACTGGTCGCGTTGCCCTGAGGATCGAGATCGATGAGCAGGGTCCGTTGTCCCTGAAAGGCGAGGGTGGCGGCAAGATTGATGGCGGTGGTCGATTTGCCGACCCCACCCTTCTGATTGGCCAGCGCGACCACGATCGGGCGCTTCTTGCTCACAAGCCCCGCATGATAAGAAGCCAAACCGTTTGGTCAAGGACCATCGCCGGAACCTCGAGCAGATCGAACCCGATCACCTTCGGAGGAGCCGCCCAGGAACCACCGATCACCGCACAGCCGCCGGGGCGGAGCAGAGGAGGGAAGATGGTGGTGGCCAACTCCGGAGAGAGACTGGCCCGAGACACGATTCCGTCCACCCTCGTCGCCCAATCAGCCGTCTCCCAATCAGTGATATCCCCTTGTACTACCTCGACATTGGGCAGATCCAACATCCGGGCCACCCGGCGCATCAAATCGACCCGACGCCCGGAACGATCGATCAGGGTGAATCCGGTCTCGGGCATCATGACACTGAGCGGGATCCCGGGAAGACCAACCCCGGACCCGACATCGAGGACCTCAGTCGGGGGAGTGTCGAAACCGGCCGCGAACAGCAATGAATCACCAATGTGTCGGTTGTCGATCCGGTCTTTCTCGTTGGGCCCGATACCCCCGGCCGCAACTCCCTCGGTGAGCAACCATTCTCGATATTTGGTGAGAAGCGATATCTGCGACTCGGCCAGATCGAAACCGGCCCATCGCCCACAGCGGACCCAGGTCGATGACGGTTTCACGTGGAACACGCTACCCCGGGTGGAAACGGCCGCCCAGGACCTCGTTTCTCCCCCAGGAGGAAGACCGGCGAAGGGGACGGGAGCTCTTCACCCGAGGCAGGACCCGCCCCTCCGGCCCTTCGGGCCACCTCCCCTCCGGGGGAGGCAATGGGCTTATTCCTCTTCGTCGGAGGCGGCGGTGGCCGTCGCGGTTAGCACCACATATCTGCGGGGGGATTCGCCTTCGGAGTACGAAATGACCCCCTCTCGGGACGCGGCGGCGTCATGAATCACCTTGCGGTCCGCCGGGCTCATCGGCTCCAGCATGATCTCCCCACCCTCCTCGAGTAGCTGATCGATGAGCCGTTCGGCATAAATGGTCAGCGCCTGACGTCGTCTTTCCGCATAACCGGCGATGTCGAGACGAAGCCGGGCGGTGTCGTGTGCGTACCTCTGCATCACGGTGCGGGTCAGCTCATGAATGGCGGATCGGACCGAGCCACGGACCCCGACCAGGGCCTCGGTTTGCTCGCCGTCGACATCGGCCACGATCACATCGTCGTCGATCCTGGTCGAAACCGTGCCCTCGAGACCGAACGCGTCGACCAGGCCCTCCAGGAACTGGGCGGCGATGCGAGCCTGCTCCTCGACCGACATCTCAGGACGATCGTCGACCTTGGGCTCTCGCTTCTCTCCTTGTTGGCTCATGTGACGACCCTTGTTCTGGGGTTGACTCCGTTGCCCGCGCTGATTGCGATCACCATTCTTAGTCGAACCCTGCCCTTTTTGCTTGGAAACTCGGTCTGAGCCCTGGGCCCGACCGTCCTTCTTCCGCTCGTGACGACGGCGACGGCTCTTCCGTCGCTTGACCCTGACCACGGCGTCTTGACCACCGATCCCCAGGAAGCCCTTTTCCGGCTGTTGAATCACCTCGACTGCCAGCTGTTCGCGGTCCTCTACTCCCAGCTCCTGCATGGCCGCTTCCACCGCCAGATCCACCGTTTTGGCCCTGACCTCGATCTCGACGTAGCTCACGTCATCTCCTCCTGCGCCGCCGGCGCTTGTTGGCGGCGCCCTGTTGGGGCTTCTTGACCTGCTCAGCGTCGGAGTCGTCGACCTGCTTCTTCGGCTCCTCGGAGGTCGAGCCCGCCGGTTTTGGTCGCCCGTCCATCTTGAATATCAATGCCTGTTGCCCGAGACGGAACAGGTTCCCGGTGGCCCAGTAGACCACGAGACCGGCCGGGAAGTTCCAAGAGATGAACCCGATGAACAGTGGCATGATCTTCGTGATTGCCTGTTGTGCGCCGGCTCCCGGCTGACCCGCCGGGCGCTCCTGGCCATAGGTGGAATGCCACTGTTGCACGTATTGGGTGGCCACCATGAGAGCGATCATGATCAGATAGGGGAGTGCCGCCACTAGCCCCCCGGCGAATGCCGTAGCCGGGCTGGTGAACAGATCCATGCCGAGGAAGGTCTTGGCGGTGCCGTCGGCGAGTGCCACCCCAAGGGCGGTGTCGGGGTCGATGTACTGACTCGGGTTCTGGAGGAGACGGAACAGCGCGAACCAGATCGGCATCTGGACCAGGAGGGGAAGCAGACATCCGCCCGGGGTTGCCCCGGCCGACTTCTGCAACTCCATGAGCTTTTTCTGCATCTCCTGGGGATCGTCCTTGTACTCCTTCTGAATCCGCTTGATCTCGGGCTGGATCTCGGTGAAGGCCCGGGTCGCCCGGGTCTGTTTGAGGGTGAGCGGGAAGACCAGCAGGTTGATGAAGATGGTGAGGAGGATGATCGAGAACCCGAGGGCCACTCCTTCGGGCAAGGAGTCGAGCAGACCGTAGAAGAATCCGAGGACCGAGCCGAGGGCCTCGATGATTGCATTGAAAATGTTGCCCATCAGCCGGCTCTCCAGGTCTCAGGTACCGGGTCATAACCTCCGGGACGAAGTGGATGACATCTCCCGATGCGCCGCATCCCGAGCCAGCCACCCCGGATAACACCGAAGCGGGTGATCGCCTCCGCGGTGTATTGGGAACAGGTCGGCCGATACCGGCAGTTGGCGCCCAGGTTGGGACTTACCAGATTTTGGTAAATCTTGATCAGACCTACCACCACGGATCGGGCTCGGAAACGGGTGTCAGACATCGAGCTCACCCACGACGCGCTCCAGCCACCCCGACAGCTGGGGCTGCGGGGCATCTGCTACCTGGCTGGTGCCGATGATCACGTAATCCGTTCCTGGTTTCAGTTCCACCGCCCGGAGGGAATGTCGCAGACGGCGCTTGATCCGGTTCCGAGTGACCGCGTTGCCGGTGCTCTTCGAAACAACGAGCCCGACCCGTGACACGCCCGGTTGACCGGAGCATTCCACCATCACGACGCCCCCTGAGCGGCGTCTCTTCCCGTCCTTCAACACCCTTCGAAAGTCACGAGGGGAGCGAAGGGGCTCGAAGTCAGGCAGCGAGACGCTTCCGACCTTTGAGCCGGCGCGACTTGATGATCCCGCGGCCGGCCCGGGTCTGCATGCGATGACGGAAGCCGTGCCGGCGCTTGCGTCTTCGAACCTTGGGTTGATAAGTCCGTTTCATGACAAAAAAGGGGGGTAGAGAGGTGAGTGATCACAGGTTACGAATCCCCGTGGAACTATGTCAAAGTCCCTGATCCCCACGACCGCGCCCTCCCTGCTCAATATCGACCGGAGCGCGAAGAAACGAAATAGCTCGCGAAAAGAAAGCGATGGCCAAAATGCCGCTTCCGGGGCTGATCCGCCCGTGGAAGGGACTGGAAAAAGCCCATCTCACCAGGGACTCCTCTGTGGATAGAAAGCTGCCAACTATTCCACACCACCGATTCTCGCGTTCTTGACGGACTCCGGATCGAGGGTCGATACTCGCCTGCCTTGACCTTGGGAGCGCGATCGACTTCCTCGGCCGTCTCCGGACGGCAGAGACCGCTCTCGGCGACAAGCTGAAGGATCGTCCCGGTGGATGTTCACAGTCCTTTCCACAGATGTGGACGGATCTGTGGACAACTGTTCCGGTAGGAGGAGTGGTCTTGGTACAAGAACATGAGGCGCCGGGCGGCTGGGGCCGGTTTCAGGATGTATTGCAGAGCGAGGTGTCGAAAGGCAACTGGGACACGTGGCTTTCCCGACTCGAACCCGACTTCAGCGGTGAGACACCGATTTTGACCGTCCCGAGCGAGTTCCACCTCCATTGGGTACGTGAAAAACACGGTGAGCTGATCGAAGCCGCCTATCGGGACGTATACGGGGCCGACACCCGTCCCCAGTACAGGGTGGTGGAGCAAGAGGCGGCATCCGAACCGTCATTGCCCCTCGACCCGGAGCCGGTCGGCGGCGGGAGCGAGACCATCGGCGAAAGGACCCTTCCAGCCACGAACCTGATCTCCCGGTATCGCTTCGAGAGCTTCGTCGTCGGTCAGTCGAACCGGTTCGCCTGGGCGGCGGCCATGGCCGTCGCCGAGCAGCCCGGGGCCCATTACAACCCGCTGTTCATCTACGGGGGGGCCGGTCTGGGCAAGACCCACCTGCTCAATGCCGTCGGTCACGAGGCGCTCCAGATGTACCCCAACCTCGTGGTGCGCTACGTGTCGTCGGAGAACTTCCTCAACGACTTCATCGACTCGATCCGCCGCAAGCGCCCCGACGACTTCAAACACCGTTATCGGGGGGTGGACATCCTCCTCCTCGACGACGTCCAGTTCTTCGAGGGCAAGGAGCAGATCCTCGAGGAGTTCTTCCACACCTTCAATTCGCTGTACGAATCGGGTAAGCAAATGGTCATCAGCTCCGACCGTCATCCCCGCAACCTGTCCTCGCTCGAGGACCGCCTCCGCAGCCGGTTCGAATGGGGGCTCCTCACCGACATCCAGCCTCCCGACGTCGAGACCCGGCTCGCCATCCTGAGGCGCAACGCCGAATTCGCCCCGCGTCCGGTACCGCTCGAGGTGCTCGAGCACATCGCCGGCCTGGTCTCGGACAACATCCGGGAATTGGAAGGCGCCCTGACCAGGGTCACGGCCTGGTCCGCGCTCAACCGGCGCGACATCGACCTAGAGACCGCGCAGCGAGTCCTTCGTGACATCGTCACCACCGAGGAGCTGGCGCCGCTCGGCCCCGACACCATCATCCGGGCCACCGCCACCGCATATGGCTTCACCGTCGAGGACGTGCTCAGCCCGAGCCGGCGCCAGCCCCTGGTCCTCTGTCGTCAGATCTCGATGTACCTGTGCCGGGAGTTGACCGACCTCTCCCTACCCAAGATCGGCGAGCACTTCAAGCGAGACCACACCACCGTCCTCCACTCGGTCGAGAAGGTCAAGCGGATCCTGCGCTCCGACCGGGCGGTCTTCGATCGGGTCACGCAACTCACACAGGACCTGAGGAAAGGTGGCGTCCTATCCACACGTGTCTGAGTTATCCCCCGGAGGCCCGGTCTTTCCCACCGTTCTCCCACAGGCAAGTGCACAGCCAAAAGACCCGGCAAAACGTGAGACAATCCCGGTAATCCCCAAATCCACAGCCCCCTACTACGACTAATACTCTTCATATGAAATTAGATAGCAGCAGAAGAAGGGACCTCCACCTGTGAGAATCCGAGCTCAGCGAGACGATCTCGCCGACGTCCTCACTCGAGCCAACCGGGCGGTGGGCGCCCGGACCGCCTTGCCCGTGCTCCAGGGTCTGCTCTGCGAGGTTTCCGGCACGACGCTCCGGGTCACCGGTACCGACCTCGATGTGACCGTGCGAACCGCAGCTGAAGTCGAGGTCATGGAGGAGGGGAGAGCCGTGATCCCAGGGCGTCTGCTCTCCGAGGCTGTGCGCAAGATGCCGGCCGGAGCCGTGACGATCGGGGTCAGCGACACCGACATCGAGATCCAGGGAAACGGCCCCAGATTCACGCTGCGCCCCTTGAATGTCGATGATTTCCCGGTGCTCGAAGAGGTCGTATCAGACGGAGTCGAGGTCGACGGGGAGGAATTGGCGGAGGCAATCGGCCAGGTCACGATTGCGGCGTCCGGTGATGGGGCCCGTCCCATCCTCACCGGTGTCCTGTTCGAGAGCTCGGACGCAGGGCTGAGAATGGTGGCCACCGATTCGTACCGTCTGGCCAAGCGTGAGCTGAGAGGGGTGGGTCTCGAGGGAACCGGGCTGGTCCCGGCACGGGGCCTGCGCGAATTGCCCCGGTCGATCGGCGCCACCAAGGTGACGGCGCAGCTGAGGGAGCGGGAGGCGGTGTTCACCTCGGACAAGGGCATGCTCCGGCTTCGCCTCATCGATGGCAACTTCCCCAAGTACCAGTCGCTGTTACCCGAGAGTTATCCCAGTCAAGTCGTGCTCGAAAAAGACGTTCTGCTCGAAGCCTTGGGACGGGTCACTCTCGTCGCCGAGGACCACATCCCCGTGCGACTCAAGCTGATGGAGGGCGGGGTGGAGGTGGCGGTGACCCGTCAGGACGTCGGTGGTGAGACCGAGCACCTCCCCGGTGTGTTCAGTGGCGCCGAAGAGGAGGTCTCGATCGCGTTCAACCCGAGATACCTCCAGGACGGCGTACTGGCCATCCCCGGCGACTCAGTTCGGATTCGGGTCATCGATGCGTTCAAGCCGAGCGTGATCGACAGCGGCGCCGAGGACGACTTCCTCTACCTGCTGATGCCCGTCCGGGTCTGAATGAAGGTCGATTGGGTCTCGCTCACCGACTTCCGCTCCTATCGCAGTCTCGAGTGGCGGCCTGAGCCGGGCGTGAACCTGTTGCTCGGCCCCAACGGCGCCGGAAAGACCAACCTCCTCGAGGCGATCGCCTTTCTGGCCTCGCTCCGCTCTTTCCGATCGGTGCCCGACGCCGCCCTGGTCCATGATGACGCCGGGGCCGCGGTGATCCGGGCCGGGGTCTCCAGCGAGGAGCGGGAGCGGCTGATCGAGGTCGAAGTCCCCCGGGCCGGGCCCCGTCGCACCCAGGTGGACAAGACCCGGCTCCAGAGGACGGCCGACCTCCTCGGGGTGCTTCGGATCATCACGTTCCTGCCCGAGGACCTCGACATGGTGAAGCGGGGCCCCGCCTTGCGCCGCGACCTGCTCGACGAGGTAGCAGTTCAGCTCTGGCCGGCAGCCCATCTCGACCAGGGCGAGTTCGACAGGGCGCTGCGGCAACGCAATGCCTTCCTCAAGGCCGGGGATCGCGACGACGCCACCCTGTCGGTCTGGGACTCCCGGCTCGCCCAGTCCGGGGGCAGGGTGATGGCGCGGCGCGCCCGGGTCATCGCCACCCTGTCCCCGTTCCTGGAAGCCGCCTATGGCGACATCGCGCGCAGGGATGAGACGGCATCGATCAGATATGCCGCCTCCTGGGGCGATGTCGGCTCACTGGACGAGAGCGCGGCCGACTTCACGGCCGCGCTCTCTCTGGCGCTGGAGCAATCGCGACGGATCGATTACGAGAGACGTCTGAGCACCGTCGGCCCGCATCGGGACGAGCCGGTGTTCCAGATCGATGGGATCGAGACCCGGAGCCACGGGAGCCAGGGGGAGCAGAGGACCGTGGCGTTGGCAGTCAAGCTGGCGGCGCATCGGGCTGTGGCCGACACCACGGGGGAGTGGCCGGTGCTGCTCCTCGACGACGTGTTCTCCGAGTTGGATCCCGATCGGGCCGAGGCGCTGGCCAAGGCGTTGCCCCCCGACACCCAGACTCTCATCACGTCGGCCCGACCCGAGTACGTGCCGGTCGCGGGCACCGTGTGGCGGGTGGGGGAGGGGGTGCAGCGGTGAGCGACGGGGATCTGAGCTCGTTCCGGTCGTCGATCGACGAGATGTTTCGGCGGATGGGACTATCCGATCCTGTCCTCATGTCGCGTCTCGCCGCGGAGTGGGACGAAGTGGCCGGGACCCCCTGGTCGGGACGCTCCAAGCCCCTGTTCATCAAGGGGAAGACTCTGGTCGTCGAGGCCACCGCCCCCTCCATGGTGGCCTTTCTCCGCTACGGGAGCGCCGACCTGGTGACAACGCTCACGCGGCTGTTTGGGGAGGGCCACATCGAGCAGATAGAGGTGAGGGCTCCGGGTTCGCGTACCCCTTGAATGATTCGTTTTTGTCAGCTAGTTCTTGTAAAATGACATTTGTGAAACTCACCTGCAACCGGGTCCGTCTCCCCTTTCATTTCTGACCCGGATTCACCTGCAGGCACGCCAGAAACAGGTCCACAAGGAGGGTCGTGACGGCCACTCGCGACAGTTACGAAGCAAAAGACATCACCGTTCTCGAAGGGCTCGAGGCGGTGAGACGTCGGCCAGGCATGTACATCGGGTCCACCGGCCCCCGTGGCCTGCATCACCTGATCTGGGAAGTGGTCGACAACTCGGTCGACGAGGCGATGGCCGGTCACTCCACCAGGATCGAGGTGACACTCCTCGCCGACGGGGGAGTCGAGGTCGTCGATGACGGGCGCGGCATCCCGATCGAGCATGTCGCCAAGACCAAGCGGTCCGCCCTTACCACCGTCCTGACCACCCTCCATGCCGGGGGGAAGTTCGAGCAGGGGGCGTACACCGTCTCGGGTGGGCTCCACGGGGTCGGCGTGTCGGTGGTCAATGCCCTCTCCAGCCGGCTAGAGGCCGAGGTGCGATGGAAAGGCCACCTCTACTACCAGGAGTTCAGCGACGGGCAGCCCAAGACCAAAGACCCCAAGAAGCTGAAGCCGATCAAGAAGACCGGGACGACGATCCGGTTCTGGCCCAGCCCGGAGACCTTCCAGGAGACCACCGAGTTCGACTACGACACCGTCGCCTCCCGGCTTCGGGAGACCGCCTTCCTCAATCGGGGGCTCCAGATCACCTTCACCGATCAGCGTGGGGACGAGGAGAAGGTGGAGGTGTTCCAATACAAGGGTGGTCTGGTCGACTTCGTCAAGCACCTCAACTCGCCGCGCGACCCTCTGCACGCCCACATCGTCGACGTCGCCGACGAAGGTCAGGATGCCGAGCTGGAGGTGGCCATGCAATGGACTACCTCCTACACCGAGTCGATCCTGTCGTTCGCCAACAACATCAACACCCATGAGGGAGGGACCCACGAGGAGGGGTTCAGAAAGGCGCTGACCAAGGCGATCAACGACTTCGCCCGCACCAAGGGGATGTTGAAGGACAAGGACGAGAACCTGACCGGCGAGGACGTCCGGGAAGGGCTCACCGCGGTGGTCTCGGTCCGGGTCAAGGAACCCCAGTTCGAAGGTCAGACCAAGACCAAGCTGGGCAACACCGAGATCCGCTCCTACGTCGAGAAGACTCTCAACCGCAAACTGCCCGAGTGGCTGGAGCGGTATTCGCCAGAGGCCCGTCGCATCGTCGACAAGTGCGTGGGCGCCGCCAAGGCGCGCGAGGCGGCCCGCAAGGCCAGGGAGCTGACCCGGCGCAAGTCCGGTCTGGAGTCGGGTGGTCTCCCCGACAAGCTCGCCGACTGCTCGTCACGCGACCCGAGCGAGTCGGAGCTGTTCATCGTCGAGGGCAAGTCGGCCGCCGGGCCCGCCAAGTCGGCGCGAGACTCCAACACCCAGGCCATCCTCCCCATCCGGGGCAAGATCCTCAACGTGGAGAAGGCCCGTCTTGCCAAGGCGCTTCAGAACACCGAGGTTCAGGACATCTTCACCGCCATGGGCACCGGCATCGGCGACGACTTCGAGATCGAGCGAGCGCGTTATCACAAGATCGTGCTTCTCGCCGACGCCGACGTCGACGGCGCCCACATCCGCACCCTGCTCCTCACCCTCCTCTTCCGGCACATGAAGCCGCTGATCGAAGTCGGGTACGTGTACATCGCCCAGCCACCCCTGTATCGGGTGAAGGTGGGCTCCCAGGTCCACTACCTGAAGGACGACGACGAGCTCAACGCCTTCAAGAGCGAACACCCCAAGGTGAAGCCGACCCGGTTCAAGGGTCTGGCCGAGATGAACGCCCAGGAGCTATGGGAGACCACGATGAACCCGGCCACCCGTACCCTGCTCCAGGTCGAGATGGAGGATGCGGCCCGGGCCGAAGAGGTGTTCGTGACCTTGATGGGTGACGATGTCGCCTCCAGGAAGGCCTTCATCCAGCAGAACGCCGACGACGTCCGTTTCCTGGACATCTGATCCATGGCCCAGCAGAACCCACCCGCCGAGGGCATACCCCAGATCGAGATCACCGACGAGATGGAGCAGAGCTTCGTCGACTACGCGATGTCGGTCATCGTCTCCAGGGCGCTCCCCGACGTCCGTGACGGGCTGAAGCCAGTACAGCGCCGGATCATCTACTCGATGTTCGAGAACAACATCACCGCGGGCTCGGCTCACCGCAAGTGCTCCAAGGTGGTCGGTGACGTCATGGGCAACTACCACCCCCATGGCGACACCGCGATCTACGACGCCCTGGTCCGGATGGGGCAGGACTTCTCGATGCGGCACCTTCTCATCGATCCACAGGGGAACTTCGGGACCATCGACGACCCGCCGGGCGCCGCCCGCTACACCGAGTGCCGTCTGACCAAGCTCTCCAACCACCTGCTCGAGGGGATCAGGGAAGACACCGTGGACTTCGAGGACAACTACTCGGGGGAGATGCAGCAGCCCTCGGTGCTCCCGGCCCGGTTCCCCAATCTCCTGGTCAACGGGTCACAGGGCATCGCGGTGGGAATGGCCACCAACATCCCGCCCCACAACCTGAACGAGGTGATCGACGCCTGCCTCCACGTCATCGAGAACCCCGATGCCGGCACCGAGGACCTCCTGCAATTCGTCAAGGGCCCCGACTTCCCGACCGGAGGATTCATCGTCGGGACCGGGGGGATTCGCGACGCCCTGACCACCGGAAGGGGCTCGGTCAAGATCCGAGGTGTCTGCGACGTCCAGGAGATCCGCAAGGGACGGACCGCGATCATCGCCACCGAGCTCCCCTATCAGGTGTCGATGGAGCGGATCATCGCCAAGATCAAGGAGCTCGTCGACTCCCGGAAAATGGAGGGGATCGCCGAGGTCCGAAACGAGTCGTCCGACCGGGTCGGGACCCGGCTCGTCATCGAGCTGAAGAACACCGCGGTGCCCCAGGTGGTACTCAACCAACTGTTCAAGAACACCCCGCTCCAGGATTCCTTCGGATACAACATGGTGTCGCTGGTCGATGGAGTGCCTCGCACTCTCGATCTGGCCCAGATGATCGGCTATTACCTCGACCATCAGATGGAAGTGGTCGAGCGGCGGACCAGGTTCCGTCTCGACGAGGCACAGGCACGGGCGCACATCCTCGAAGGCCTCATCATCGCGGTCGACAACATCGACGAGGTCATCAAGCTCATCCGAGGCTCGGCTGACACCGGGGAGGCCAGGGCCAACCTGATCGAGCGTTTCGAGCTCAGTGAGATCCAGGCCAACGCCATCCTCGACATGCCATTGCGCCGGCTCACGGCTCTCGAGGTGGACAAGCTGCGCACCGAGTTGGCCGAGTTGCACGGGCTCATTGCCGAGCTCGAGACGATCCTGGCCGACCCCAAGCGCCGGTGGGCGATCATCCGGGATGAGCTCAACGAGATCAAGGAGAAGTACGGCGAGACCCGGCGGAGCCGGGTCATCCCCGACGAAGGCGACATGTCCCTCGAAGACCTGATCGCTGACGACGAGCTGATCGTGACCGTCTCCGAGAACGGCTACATCAAGTCGGTCCCGGCCTCCACCTACAAGACCCAGGGCCGGGGAGGGCGCGGGATCAAGGCGGCGGAAGTGCAGGAGACCGACGTCATCCAGCACCTGGTCCACACCACCGCCCACGCCTACCTCCTCTTCTTCACGAACAAGGGGCTGGTGCATCGGCTCAAGGCGCACGGCATTCCCCGTCAGTCCCGCACCGCCAAAGGCGTGCTCACCCAGTCGGTGCTCCCCCTCGAGCCCGAGGAGAAGGTGCAGGCCATCATCGACACCAGGGACTACGAGACCGGGCGCTATCTGGTGATGGTGACCAAGAAGGGCGTGGCCAAGAAGACCGAGTTCAAGGAGTACGAGTCGCGCAACCAGACCCTGGTTGCGATCAAGCTGGTCGACGACGACGAGCTGGTCTCAGTCCGCACCACCAACGGGGAGAACGACCTGCTCATATTCACCAAGGTGGGGATGGGCATCCGGTTCAAGGAGTCCGATCTCCGGGCGATGGGACGGGGCACCCAGGGGGTCAGGGGAATCAAGCTCCGCGAAGGGGACCATGTGGTGGCCGCGGTGTCCAACGTCGAGGGCGACGAGGTCCTGTTGCTCACCTCCGGTGGGTACGGGAAGCGCACCGCCATCTCCGAGTTCCGCCGCCAGACACGGGGCGGGATCGGGGTCAAGGCGTTCAAGATCACCCGGGTCCGGGGCAACCTGGTTGGGGCCAAGGCCATCTCCAAGGACGACGATGTCTTCCTGGTCTCCTCCAAGGGGATCGGGATCAGGACCCCTGTGGCCAAGATCAGCCGGCAGAAGCGGGACTCGACCGGGGTGCGGGTCATCGACGTCGGAGACGGCAACGAGCTGACCGCGGTGGCTGTCGTCCAGGACGTGAACGGCGAGCCAGGAACTCCCTGAGGTCCTCGGGTCGTTGGACTAGTGCAGGCATCTTCTAGACTGCCCCGGTAATCCCCAGGAGCCCTAAATGGCAACTGTTCGCCGCGTTAGACGCATCATCCGCAAGATCGACCCCTGGACCGCGCTGAAGGTATCGGCCGTGGTCTGGGCCGTCCTCGCTCTGGCCCTGGTCCTGGGTGGGGTGATCTTCTGGTCGGTGCTCGATCGGGCCGGGCTTCCCCAGCGTCTCACCGACTTCATGGTCGAGATCACCCTCATCGACGAAGGGGCACAGCCCTTCGCCAATGTCGAGCAATTCTTCCGGGTGATGGTCTTCGGCTCTGTCGTGTGGTGGGTGACGATGACCGGGGCCACCGTCGCCGGCGCCATCGTCTACAACCTGGTCTCCGACGTGGTCGGGGGTCTGGAGGTGGTGGTTCTCGAGGAGACCTTGAACCCCGTCGTCGCCGCGGTCCCGGGCCAGGTCCTCCATCCGCCCACCGACTACAAACCCACCAACGGCGCCATCACACCCCCACCGGACCACGCCGACATCCCCACCGAAGAGAGTCCCCGGGTGAGGAGCTCCTAGGACGGAACCTAATGCAGGGCGTCACGGATATGTGACGCAGTGCATAACGTTGAGCCGCTACCGGTCGTCGGCCATGACCAGGCCCATCACGGCGGCCGTCTTCAGATAGGTCAAGGCGTCGTCCCACACCGGCACCGGTCCTGCCCCCAGGATGTCGATCCCGGCGGCAAGGGCGATCCCGGACATGTAGGCGCCCTCGTCGACGATGGTGACCCGGCGCTCGGCGCCGACCGCGAGACAGGCGGCGAACGAGTCCGGCGACTTGGCCAGGGCGACGTGCCTGCCGCCGAAGGTGGCGTCCGCCACCTTGGTCCGGCCCACCGGGTCGGGGAATCGCACCTGATGGTCGAACCCCTCGTCCAACTCGGGGTGGGCGACGGCGACGATCCGGGGATCAGGCTCCCGGGCGGCCATGGCCAGGGCCAGCCCCACCGGTGAGGCTCCCCACACTGCGACCCCTTCGGCCGCAGAGTCACCGTCCCAGACCAAAGGGACCGCCCACTTTCGGGCCCGGGTCGGGGCCTCTGACCCGCTTCCGATCAGGACATCGCACTCCGCGGCGTCTTCGATGATACGAAAGCTGCGACTTCGGGCTGGGCCGACCACGACGACCTCGTCGACGGTCTCATGGGCACTCAGGGAGTGGGCGGCTCTGACTGCAGTGTCCCCGGTGACGAGGACTCCGACCTTCACGACGGGTCGACTGGGTTCCAGGCAGAGTCGGGGACCACGACCTCGGATTCACGCCGACGTAACAGGAGGAACGCGGCGATGGCGCCGAGTATGAGGAGGGGGGAGAAACGCTTCACCGAGCCAGTGTACGGGCATCTACCCGCTTCCCGAGACCGGGCCTCGGTAGGTCCAAGCATCGAGCGGGACGTCCTCGGCGACCGAGGCCGCGATCTCGACAGTGTCGGCGCGGATCTCGATCACCCATTGCCCGGCGTCGACCACCAACTCCTGGGAGATCCCACCTGAGTCGATGGTGGCACCGATCCGGTCCCGCACGATCCCCGCCCACATCTCCAGGTCCCCGAAGGTAAACGGGACCTCGTGCACGACCAGGTCCTGGTCTCCGATCCGGGGACAGGCGACCTCCCAGTCGATGACTCCGACATCGGTGAGCCCGATGTGGGCCACTTCACCTTCCATCCAGCCGCCACCCCAATGGTTCTGCTCGATGTCGGGGTCGATTCCGATCAGGACCGTGAAGGGCTCCTCACCGCCCTCGGCTTCGAGGGTCATGGTGGTGCAAGGGAGATACTCCACCGTCGGCTCCGGTGGGAGCTTGGTCTCGGCGATCCCACATGCAGTCAAGGCCAGCAGCAACACGATCCGGGACTTGGCGGGGAGCCTCACCACTCAATCATCCCATCAGGGACGGCGGTCGACGTAACGTTCCGCCAATGGTGACCTGGAGGGAATTCGCCGAGGAGGCGCCGCAGATCGCCGAGGTCTTTACGCGCCGTCATGCGGCCACGGGCAATCTCTGTCTCCTCGCCACACTTCGCTCCGACGGGTATCCCCGGATCAGCCCCGTCGAACCTCGAATCGTCGGAGACCACCTGTCGATCGTCGGCATGCCCGGCACCACCAAGTTCCGGGACCTGGGCCGTGACCCGCGATTCTCCCTCCACACCGCCACCGTCGACTCCTATGTCGGGGACGGCGACGCCAAATTGTGGGGCGATGTCAGGAATCTTCAAGACCGGGACCTGCAACAGCAGTTCGCCGCTGCCCTCTTCGACGAAGCCGGCCTCGATCTCCGCGGGCAGGAGATCGATCCCTTCTATGTGGCAGATCTGAGCGGTGCCTCATCGGTGGCTTTCGAAGGCGGCCAGTTGACGATCTCCATCTGGAAGCCCGGTGAAGGAGTACGGGTGGTGCAGAAGACCTGACTCCCAATTTGACTCACTATTGATTGAGTCAATAAGCTTTGACCTATGAACGTAGCGGTGCGAGCTCGGGTTCACCGGTCCCTGGGCGACGAGATAAGGCTTCGCATCGTCGATGAGTTGGCCATCTCCGATCGAACTCCCGCCGAACTCGGTGCCGGCCTCGACGTGCCCAGCAATCTGCTCGCCCATCACCTGGGCGTGCTCGAAGAGGCCGGTCTTCTGGTACGCCATGTCTCCGAGGGGGATCATCGCAAGCGATATCTGTCCCTCAGATCCGAGCTCGTGCCAAGACTCGACCTGGGTGACGGCATCGAGGCCGGTTCGGTGCTCTTCGTGTGCACCCACAACTCGGCCCGGTCCCGGTTCGCCGAGGCCGTGCTGCGGATGCGGGCCGGGCTCGCGGTGCAGAGCGCCGGGACCCATCCCGCTCCGGTCGTGCACCCCAAAGCGGTGTCGGCCGCGGTCGAATTGGGTTTCGATATCACAGGCAGCAATACCAAGGGATACGACGAGGTGAAGGGTGAACCAGACCTGGTGATCTCGGTTTGCGACCGGGCTCGAGAGGCACCGCTGCCGTTCCAAGCCCGGAGTCTGCACTGGTCGATTCCCGATCCGGTCATCGGTGGGGGGATCGACGACTTCCGGGCTGCATTCGCCGTCATCAGTGACCGTGTCGACCTCCTGGTCGATGCGCTGAGACAAGGAGCCGACCAATGACCACCGGAGTCGAACTGACGACCGCCGAGAAGCTCCAGCTCCGACAGGCCGCGGAGCGACTCCAGACCCGATTCGAGGGCCAGCTCAACGTCGAGTCGATCGAGCGCTTCCTCTTCGACTCCCTGGAGCAGTTGCTGGCTCGTGCCCGAACCACGACCTGGATCCCGCTCCTCGCCGAGCGCTTCGCCTCCGACCGGATCAGGGCGATGGTTCGCCTCGAATCGAACGTCGCCCTCAACCCCAGTGTTCTCTTCCTCTGTGTCCACAACGCAGGTCGGTCGCAGATGGCGGCCGGATTCATGCGCTCCCTCTCCGACGGGGCGGTGGACGTGTTCTCCGGCGGATCGGAGCCCGCGGAGTCGGTGAACAGGGCGGCGGTGAAAGCGATGGCGGAGAAGGGGATCGATATCTCAGGTGAGATCCCCCAGCCCTGGTCCGACGAGATCATCAGAGCCGCCGACGTGGTGGTGACCATGGGCTGCGGCGACTCGTGCCCCATCTTCCCCGGCAAGCGCTATGTCGACTGGGAGCTCGACGATCCGGCGGGCAAGACCCTGGACCAAGTGCGCCCGATCCGGGATGAGCTGGAACGACGGGTCCGCGACCTGATGACCGACCTCGGGGTGACACCGGCGTTCTAGAGGGCGGCCAGCGCCTCCAACGCCCGGTCCACCTCTTCGACGGTGTTGTAGTGGACGAAGCCGACCCGGACCAGGCCTCCGCTGTTGAGGAACCCGAGTCGCTCGATGGCGTTGAGGGCGTAGTAGTGACCCGACCAGACGTATAGCCCCCGGGCCGCCATCCGGCACGCAGCCTCGTCGGCGCCGAGCCCTTCGACCGAGAGGGCGAAGGTGGCGACCCGTGGCCCGTCGGCGCTGGGGACTCCGTGGACTCGCACCTTCGAGATGCCGGACACTCCGTCGAGGAACCGCCGCCCGAGCGCGCGCTCATGTTCTCCGATCGAGGCATACCCGGCCTGGAGCCGGGACCTGCGGTCTCCACCATTTCCGAGGGAGGCCAGGTAATCGATCGCCGCGGCGACCCCGGCGATCGACTCGAAGCTCTGGGTTCCGGTCTCCAGCTTGTCCGGGGGGTCGGAAGGTGCAGGGCGAACCTTGTAGAAGTCGAGCTCGGCGAGCGCGTCGAGTTTGCCGTAGAGGATCCCGGTGTGGGGCCCGAAGAACTTGTAGGCCGAGGCCACCAGGAAGTCGCAGTCGATCGTCTTGACGTCGA
>JBOGEV010000291.1:0-1007 GCA_050742015.1 Acidimicrobiia bacterium | reverse complement strand
GGTTCAACACGCGTGACGGGGGGAGCTTCGAAGCGCTGAAAGACGTCAACTTCTCGGTGAAGGACAAGGAGTTCTTCTCGATCATCGGGCCCAGTGGCTGCGGGAAGACCACTTTGCTCAAGATGGTGGCCGGCCTGGTCAAGCCGACGGCCGGAAGCATCGAGGTCGATGGCCGGCCGGTAGTAGGCCCGGGTGACGATCGGGCCATGGTCTTTCAGTCGTTCGTCCTGCTGCCCTGGGCCGACGTGCTGACCAATGTCGGCTTCGGCCTCGAGCTGAGGGGGATGAGCCGCAAGGAAAGCCGCGAGGCGGCAGGGCCTTTCCTGGAGCGGGTGGGCTTGACCCGGTTCGCCGAGCACTACCCCCATGAGCTGTCCGGCGGCATGCAGCAACGGGTGGGGCTGGCCCGGGCCCTGGCCGTCGCGCCTGACATCCTGCTCATGGACGAGCCGTTCGGGGCGCTCGACGCCCAGACCCGTCAGCTGATGCAAGAGGATCTGATGCGGCTCTGGGACGTGGAGCAGAAGACCGTGATCTTCGTGACCCACTCGATGGACGAGGCCGCCTACCTGTCAGATCGGGTGCTGGTCATGGACACCCATCCCGGCAGGGTCAGGGAAGTGCTCGACGTGCCCATCCCCCGGCCACGAGACGAGAGTGTCCGGCGAGCGTCCGCATTCACTGAGCTCACCGCGCACATGTGGCACGAGCTCCGTGGGATGATGGGTGATCCCACCGCACCCGCACCGGAGTAGGGCGAATGCGAGGGATGAGCGCCAAGAGCCGGAACCGGGTCATCTCCATCGTTGGCCTGGTGGCCGGGCTGGCGATCTGGGAACTGATCGGGCAGCTCGAGTTGTCGCCGGCGTTTCCCCCGGTAAGCGCAGTCCTCGGCGCCGTCGTCGAGGTATGGACCAGCGCTCGTTTCCTCGACGCACTGCGGGAGAGCCTGATCAGCATCGCGATCGCCCTCCCGCCTTCCCTCGTCCTCGGGATCGGTCTCGGCT
>JBOGEV010000290.1:0-16327 GCA_050742015.1 Acidimicrobiia bacterium | reverse complement strand
GCCCCGTTTCGGGTGCCGGGCCGGCAACTTCAGGTCGCTTGTGATCGAGGGATCAGTTGATCTCCCAGATCAGGTTGGCGACGGCGGACGAGCTCTGGAGGCTGTTGCCAGCTGCCGGGTCGATCGTCCAGCCGATCCGGTACACGACCCGCTGCGGGCCGGCGGCGACTGCGGTGCCGTTGGCGGCCGCATAGGTGGCCGGCATGGTGTCCAGGTTGCCGTTGAAGACAGCCCCTGACGTGCCACCGGTGTATCCGGTGCAATTGGCCGGGACGTTGGTCGCGGCGCTCACAGCCACGGTATCGACGGTCATGTTGATCTCCGGGGCCAGCGCTGCGCCGTTGGTGCCGCTGATGGTGCCGCGGTAGAGCTTGAGGTTCCCGGCAAGGGTGCCGGCGGAGTGAACCGTGATGCACTTGGCGCCGGCGTCACCGGGCTTGAGGTTGTTCTCGGTGAACAACGCAGCGGTGGTGCCCGAATAGGTCGTGCCGCCGCCGTTGTTGGTCAGGGCGAGGCTCCCGGTGGCCCAGGCGTCGCCGGTGTTGTCGGTGGTGGCGCTGAACGCTGCGTTGCTGCCCTGCCAGATAAGAAGGGCGGCCACCAGAAGTGCGGCGAGCGGGGTCGCGGCCCTGAGGGCCCGTCTCCTGCGCCGGTCGGTTGTGTCGATGGCATATGCCATGGTCTTAAAACCTTTCCTTGGTCGTGATGTCCTCCTTCTCATCGGCGGTGTACGGCCACGGAGACGAGAATGGTCTTGACCATCGACACGATGACTAGTCCCCTCCTGGGCCCCCCGCCCTACGACGGCTTTCCCCCTTGAGGAATCGGCCGGAGGCGGGCTGGGTCGGGCGACCCACGCTTCGCTCGACGGGACCGCCGATACACTCGGGATGGTGCCCCGTCGCGGCCCAACCGACACCAAGCTCCTCTCCGAGGACGACCTCCATCTGTGGAACGAGGGGACCCACTACCGGCTGTACGAGAAGCTCGGGGCGCATCCGGTCGACGGCGGCACCTATTTCGCGGTTTGGGCGCCCAACGCAGAGTCGGTGTCCGTGGTTGGAGATTGGAATGGATGGGACCCATCCACCGACCCGCTCGCCGCACGCGGGGTATCAGGGATTTGGGAGGGATTCGTCGAAGACGCGGGACCGGCCGCGGCGTACAAGTACCACCTCACCAACGGTGCATACCTGGGAGAGAAGAGCGACCCCTTCGCCTTCCACACCGAGACCCCACCCAAGACCGCCTCCAAGGTGTGGGATCTCGATTACGAGTGGGGCGATGGCGAGTGGATGGCCTCGCGGGGGGAGCACAATGCGATCGAAGCATCCATGGCGGTCTATGAGATGCATCTTGGGTCGTGGCGCCGCCACGACGACGGCAGTCACCTCACCTATCGCGAGCTGGCCGAACAGCTACCGCCTTACCTCGTCGAGCTGGGTTTCACCCACGTGGAGTTCATGCCTGTCATGGAGCATCCGTTCTACGGATCGTGGGGCTATCAGACCACCGGCTACTTCGCACCGAGCAGCCGATACGGGACGCCTCAGGACTTCATGGCGCTCGTCGATGCCCTGCACCAGGCCGGCGTCGGGGTAGTCCTCGACTGGGTCCCATCCCATTTCCCCACCGACGCCCACGGTCTCGGGCTCTTCGACGGCACCCATCTCTATGAGCACGCCGACCCCCGGCTCGGCTTCCATCCCGATTGGAACACCTACATCTACAACTACGGGAGGGCCGAAGTGCCGGCTTTCCTCATCAGCAATGCACTGTTCTGGCTCGATCGGTACCACGTGGACGGGCTCCGGGTCGATGCCGTGGCCTCGATGCTGTATCTCGACTACTCGCGGGAGGATGGGGAATGGATCCCCAACGTCCACGGTGGGCGGGAGAACCTCGAGGCGATCGCCTTCCTGAAGAGGCTCAATGAGATCGTCTACCAGGAGTATCCCGACACCCAGACGATGGCCGAGGAGTCGACCTCTTGGCCCATGGTGTCGCGGCCGACCTTTCTCGGCGGCCTCGGCTTCGGCTTCAAGTGGGACATGGGATGGATGCACGACACGCTGGTCCATCTCTCGCGAGAGCCGGTGCACCGGGCCCACCACCACCATGAGGTCACCTTCCGCGCGGTATACGCGTTCAGCGAGAACTTCATCCTGCCCCTCTCCCATGACGAGGTGGTCTACGGCAAGCGTGCCCTCCTGGAGAAGTTCCCGGGTGACGACTGGCAGAAGTTCGCCACCCTTCGCCTCCTCCTCGCATACATGTGGACCCAGCCCGGCAAGAAGCTGCTCTTCATGGGGGCGGAGATCGGCGTGCGGTCGGAATGGGCCCACGATGGCCAGCTCGAGTGGGGCCTCACGACGCTCGCGCCGCACCGCGGGATCCAACTCCTCACCGCCGATCTCAACCGGCTCCATGCCGAAGAACTTGCGCTGCATCAGCTCGACTGCGACCCGGCCGGGTTCGAATGGGCGGTCCCCAACGACTCGGCCAACAGCGTCCTCGCCTACTTTCGCAAGGCCAAGACCGGCGACACATTGCTGGTGGCGGTGAATCTCACGCCGGTTCCACGCCACTCCTATCGGGTGGGCGTCCCTGGTCCGGGGCGCTGGGCCGAGATCCTCAACACCGATGCTGGGACCTATGGGGGCAGTGGTCAGGGCAATCTGGGCGGAGTGGACACCGGCCCGCTTGCCCTGCCCCACCGGGGCCTTCCCCACAGCGTCGATCTGACCATTCCCCCCCTCGGCGTGGTGATCATGAGACACGAGCCGGAGGCGAAAGAAAGCGGGTAGCGCCCCCGGTTTCCTACCTTGTCCCCGTTTGAGCCGCTACATCTGTGTCCATGGGCACTTCTACCAGCCGCCCCGGGAGAATCCGTTCACCGGAATGGTGGCGGAGCAACCGAGTGCTGCGCCCTGGCACGACTGGAACGAACGGATCACCGAGGAGTCGTACGCCGCCAACGCCGCGGCCCGGATCCTGGATGAGGACGGCCAGGTGATCCGTACGGTCAGCACCTACGAGCGGATCAGCTTCGATTTCGGTCCGACCCTCCTCAGTTGGCTGGAGTCGAACGGCGCCGACACCTACCAGGCGATCATCGGGGCCGACACCGCCTCGGCTTCGAGATTCGGAGGCCACGGTTCCGCGATGGCGCAGGCCTACAACCACACCATCCTCCCCCTGTCCCATCATCGGGACAAGGTGACCCAGGTCCGGTGGGGAATCGCCGATTTCGAGCACCGCTTTGGGCGCCGGCCCGAAGGCATGTGGCTCCCGGAGACCGCGGCCGACACCGAGAGTCTCGAGGTCATGGCCGGGGAGGGGATCAGATTCACCGTGCTGTCGCCCTACCAGGCCGCCTCGGTCGAGGGTGATGACGGATCGTTCCGCGGGGTTGCGGATGGGGGAATCGACACCAGGGTTCCCTACCTGATCGACCTGGGAAGGGACCGTTCGATCACGGTCTTCTTCTACGACGGCCCATTGTCGAGGGAGATCGCGTTCAACGGGCTGCTCGAGGACGGACGAGCCTTGGGAGAGCGGTTGATCGACGCCGCTGCTCAGCCCGGTCCCGAGCCTCGTCTCGCCTCCGTCGCCACCGACGGTGAGACCTATGGCCATCACCACAGGCACGGTGAGATGGCCCTGGCGGTGGCGTTGGAGATGATCGATGCCGACGACAGTGCACGGCTGACCAATTACGCCGAGTTCCTATCCATCAGCCCGGCGACACGGAAGGCGGTCATCATCGAAGACAGCTCCTGGAGTTGCGCCCATGGCGTGGAGCGATGGCGGTCCGACTGCGGGTGTGCCACCGGCCGGGAGCCGACGGGACATCAGAGGTGGCGGGGCCCACTTCGCTCGGCTCTCGACTGGCTCCGCGACGAGTTGATCGACCCCTTCGAAAAGGAGGGCGGTGAGTTGTTCGAGGACCCGTGGCGAGCGCGGGACGAATACATCTCGGTGATCCTGGGTGGCTCGAAGTCGGATTTCCTCGACCGGTGGGCGTACCCGGGCCTGGACCACGATCAACGGGAGAAGGCGATCGGGCTCCTCGAGATCCAGCATCGGGCGATGCTGATGTACACCTCATGTGGCTGGTTCTTCGACGACATCTCCGGTTTGGAGGCCGTGTTCGTGCTTCGTCATGCCGGACGGGTGGCCGAGCTCGCTCGGCAGGTGCACGATCTCGACCTCGAGCCCGAGTTCGTGGCCAGACTCGAGGCTGCCCCATCCAATCTCGAGGGAATCACCGGGCGAGAGGTCTACGAGCGCGAGGTGACTCCGTTCGTGAAGGCCTGACCGCGGGCCGAATATCCGAGGTCCATTAGATTCGCCCTATGGCGAAGATCCCAGCGACCACGGGCCGGGTCGTCGTCGAGGCCGTCTCGCCGCAGGTCGACAGGGGCCGGTTCCTCGCCAAGACGGTGGTTGGGGAGGAGCTGACGGTGGAGGCCGATGTCTTCGGCGACGGTCACGACGCGATCGGCGCCCTGGTCCGGCATCGCAAGGAGGGGTCGAGACGGTGGACGGAAACCCGGATGATCCCGATCGGGAACGACCGATGGGTTGCGGGGTTCACTCCCGACTCATTGGGTGTCTGGCAATTCGAGGTGGAGGGATGGGCCGACCGGTTCGCGACCTGGCTCGATGGGTTCGTGAAGAAGGTCGACGCCGAGCTCGACGTCGAGGTGGATCTGCTGATAGGTGCCGAGCTGGTCTCGACGGCCGCGATCGGGGCCAAGGGAAAGACGGGACGGTTGCTCCGGAAACACGCCACCACGCTCGGCGAGCCTGGTCTCGAGCTGACCGAGCGCCTGGAGGCGGCGTTCTCCGAGGAGCTGAGGACATCGATGGAGGCCCATCCCGATCGGTCTGACGTGAGCCGGTCCGCCAGGTATGAGGTGATCGTCGATCGGGAACGTGCCCGCTTCTCGACCTGGTACGAGTTGTTCCCGCGCTCTTGGGCCATCGAACCCGGGCGGCATGGCACCTTCGCCGACGTCACCAAGCAACTCGCCTATGTGGCCGACATGGGTTTCGACGTGCTCTATCTGCCCCCGATCCACCCCATCGGAACCACCTTCCGCAAAGGGGCCAACAACGCCTTGGGCGCCAAACCGGAGGACCCCGGGGTCCCCTGGGCCATCGGGTCGCCGCAGGGCGGGCACACTGCGATCAACCCCGACTTGGGCACGATCGAGGACTTTCGGATCCTGCGTGACACCGCGGCCGGGCACGGGTTGGAGCTGGCCCTCGACATCGCCTTCCAGTGCTCGCCGGACCATCCCTGGGTGACCGATCACCCGGACTGGTTCCGACACCGTCCTGACGGCTCGATCCAATACGCCGAGAACCCGCCCAAGAAGTACCAGGACATCTACCCGCTCGACTTCGAGTCGTCCGATGCCCGCGGCCTCTGGCTGGCGCTCAAAGACGTGTTCGACCATTGGATCGGGGAGGAGATCCGGATCTTCAGGGTGGACAATCCTCACACCAAGGCCTTTGCCTTCTGGGAGTGGGTGATCGGGGAGATACGAGGCCAGCATCCCGACGTCATTTTCCTGGCAGAAGCCTTCACCCGTCCCAAGGTGATGTATCGGCTGGCCAAGCTCGGCTTCACCCAGTCATACACCTACTTCACATGGCGCAACACCCGCCAGGAGCTGGTCGACTACATGGGCGACCTGGGCCTGGTCGACGACTTCTTCCGGCCCAATTTCTGGCCCAACACCCCCGACATCCTCACCCAACAGCTGCAAACCGGAGGGCGGCCGACCTTCATCGCCCGGTATGTCCTGGCGGCCACGCTCAGCTCCAATATCGGGATCTACGGCCCTGCGTTCGAGCTGATGGAGCACGTCCCGCTCGAGCCCGGCTCGGAGGAGTACCGCGACTCCGAGAAGTACCAGATCCGGGAATGGGACCTCGAAAATCCCGAGTCGCTCGCCCCCCTGATCACCCAGATGAACAAGGCGCGTCACGAGCATCGCGCCCTCCAGCGCAGCGACAACATCACCTTCCACCCCACCGACAACGACAAACTGCTCTGCTACTCCAAGAGGGTGATTGGTGACGTGGTCCTGGTCGTGGTCAGCCTCGACCCTGATTACGAGCAGGCCGGGTGGATCGACCTCGATGTGGAGGCTCTCGGCGTCGATCCCGCCCACCAGTACCAGCTCGACGACCTGCTCACCGATCGGCACTATCTGTGGGAGAGCTCACGCAACTTCGTCCAGCTCGACCCGGCCGGCATCCCGGCTCACGTGTTCGAAGTGCGCAGGCGGGTCCGATCGGAGCAGAGCTTTGACCACTTCGTTTGACGCACACGACCGGCCGGGGACGGTGGCTTGGTACCACGACGCGGTCATCTACGAGGTCCATGTCAGGGCGTTCGCCGATGCCAACGGTGATGGGATCGGAGACTTCCGTGGCCTGACCACGAAGCTGGACTATCTGCGCGACCTGGGCATCACCGCCGTTTGGCTGCTCCCCTTCTATCCGTCTCCGCTGCGTGACGACGGCTACGACATCGCCGACTACAAGGCGATCAATCCCGCCTACGGGACCATGACCGATTTCCGTCATTTCCTGCGAGAGGCACACAAGCGAGACCTCAAGGTGATCACCGAGTTGGTCATCAACCACACCTCGGATCAGCATCCTTGGTTCCAACGGGCCCGTCGGGCGCCGGCGGCGAGCCAGGAGCGGGATTTCTATGTGTGGTCGGACGATCCGGAGCTGTACAAAGACGCTCGAATCATCTTCCAGGACACGGAGACTTCGAACTGGTCCTGGGATCCGGTGGCCAACACCTACTACTGGCACAGGTTCTTCTCGCACCAACCCGACCTCAATTTCGAGAACCCTGCGGTGCATGAGGCGGTGTTCGACGCTCTCGAGTTCTGGCTCGACGCCGGTGTGGACGGTCTCCGGCTCGACGCCGTCCCTTATCTCTACGAGCGCGATGGGACCATGAGCGAGAACCTGCCCGAGACCCATGATTTCTTGAAAGCGCTTCGGGCCCGGGTCGACGCCAAATACGACGACCGCATGCTCCTCGCCGAAGCCAACCAGTGGCCCGAGGACTCCGCGTCCTACTTCGGCAAAGGCGACGAGTGCCACATGTGCTTCCACTTCCCCTTGATGCCCCGGCTCTTCATGTCGCTTCGCATGGAGAACCGGTTCCCGATCATCGACATCCTGGAGCAGACCCCACCCATCCCGGAGAACTCCGCCTGGGCCATCTTCCTTCGTAACCACGACGAATTGACGCTCGAGATGGTCACCGACGAGGAGCGGGACTACATGTATCGGGTCTACGCCAACGACCCGCAAACCCGGATCAACGTCGGCATCCGGCGCCGTCTTGCCCCGCTTCTCGGCAACAACCGCCGTGAGATGGAGCTCATGAATGCCCTCCTTCTCTCGCTGCCGGGGACCCCCGTCCTCTACTACGGCGATGAGATCGGGATGGGGGACAACGTCTATCTCGGAGACCGCAACGGAGTGAGGACCCCGATGCAGTGGTCGGGTGACCGCAACGCAGGGTTCTCGGACGCCAACCCACAACAGCTCTACTTCCCGGTCATCACCGACCCGGAGTATCACTACGAGACGATCAATGTCGAGGTGCAGCGGGACAACCCCAACTCGCTGTGGTGGTGGGTGAAGCGGGCCCTCTCTCTGCGCAAGGGGATGCCCGAGCTCTCCCGGGGAAGCCTCGAGTTCGTCCACAACGAGAACCCCAAGGTCCTGGTCTTCCTGCGCACGTTGGGCGACCGATCGGTCCTCGTGGTGGCCAACCTCTCACGGCACACCCAGCCGGTGGAGTTGGAGCTGACCGGGTTCGAGGGGGTGGAGCCGGTGGAGCTGTTCGGGCGTACCCGTTTCCCCACGGTTGGCACCGGCCCGTATCGGCTCACCATCGGTGCCCACGACTTCTACTGGTTTGGCCTCGACAAGTCCGAGACCGAGGTCGACGAGCCCGATGGCCTGCCCCGGATCATGGTTCGCGGTGAGCTGGCCGGCGTCTTCAGGTCCCGGGAACAGCTCGACCGGGTTCTTCTCGCCGACATCGAGAGTCGCCGCTGGTACCGGAGCAAAGCCCAGACGATACGGGGCGGGCATCTGGTCGACCGGATCGAGATCCCCGGGACCGACACCATGATCGCCTTTCTCCAGGTCGAATATGTCGAGCAGGACCCGGAGATCTACGCCATCCCCGTCGCTCTCGCCGCCGGGCTGGAGGGGGAGAGAAGGCTCTTGGAGACGCCGTCGGTGGTCATCGCCGAGGTCCACGCGAGCACCGCGACCGGCGTCCTCTACGACGCGACCCACGATCCGGCGTTTGCGACCGCCCTGGTCCAGCTCGCGGCGAGTCGGAGAAAGCTGAAGGGCCGGAACGCCGTGCTCAGCGCTTCACCGACCGCAGACTCACGTCGTCTCATTCGAGACATTCAGGATCAACCGGTCAGGGTGGGCGGGGCCGAGCAGTCCAACACGTCGATGATCTTCGGGGAGCAGGTGGTCATGAAGCTGTTCCGCAAGATCGATACCGGGCCAAACCCCGAGGTCGAGGTGGGCCGCTTCCTCACCGATCGGACCGGCTTCGAGCACACTCCGGCGAGTCGTGGCGAGCTCGATGTGCGACTCGACGGCAAGCAGGCCGCATTCGCCGTGCTGCGCCAGTTCGTCCCCAATCAGGGGGACGCCTGGACCCACACCCAAGCCACCCTCGGCATGATCTTCGAGCAGATCGCAGCTCGACGGGCCGAGCTGGGCAGCCCACCGCCGCGGAGACACCCCCTCGACATGCTCGACGACGACTTGGACGAGTTTCGCGAGCTGATCGGGATCCCGTTGCACGAGGCTGCCTTGTTGGGGCAGCGGACCGGCGAGCTTCACCTGTCCCTGGTCTCGGTCCCTGACGACCCGGTATTCGCCCCACAACGACTGTCAACCCTCTACCAGCGATCTCTGTACCAATCGACCCGGTCGTCGATCCGGAACAGCTGCAACCTGCTCCGACGGCGTCGGGCGCACCTGACCCCGGTCCAGCTGGAGTTGGCGGAGTTGGTGCTTGCCCGCGAGCACGACCTGCTCGAGGATCTCCGCTCGATCACCACTGAGAAGATCGATGCCGTCCGGCTTCGGATCCACGGCGACTTCCATCTCGGGCAGGTCCTCTTCACCGGGAACGACTTCGTCATCATCGACTTTGAGGGGGAGCCGCAGCGGCCACTCTCGGAGCGGCGGATCAAGCGTCTCGGGCTGCGCGACGTGGCGGGGATGCTCCGTTCCTATCAATACACGACCCAGATGAGCCTGCGGGCCGCGATGGAGGCCGGAGTCGAGGAGCCCGAGCAGGCCGCCGCCCTTGCGGAATGGGCCGATGCCCTGGCGGCGTGGCTGGCGGCGGGATTTCTCCGCGGGTACCTGGCCACGGTGGGGGACACCCCGATCGTCCCCTCCGACGAGCGTCACCTGAAGCGTCTCCTCGACACCCTCCTCCTCGACAAGGCGGCCTATGAGCTCGCCTACGAGTTGAACAACCGACCAGACTGGGTCGACATCCCCCTGCGCGGCATCCTCCTCGCCTCCACCGCCTACGACTGACCGCTTACCTCAGGTAAGCGAACCGCTCATCCCGACGAGGGGTACCAGGACTTGTCCTCCAGCCAGGCGCCGAGTTTCTTCCAGGCCCGGCGGGCGGTGCCCCAGATCCAGATGGTGAGGGCGGTTGCGGCCACCACGAGGATGACGACCACGATGATGGCGGGGATGGGGTAGGTCACGGCCAGGGTGACCAGGCCGGCCACCCCGACATCCTCGGCCAATGAGAGACCGATGTTGCTCACTGGCTCCGGGGAGGTGTTGACCACCACCCGGGTCGACGCCTTGGCGGCATGGGCGTCGAGCGCAAGGAGCCCGGCCACCGTCGCTCCCACCGCAGCGCCGATGTTTGCCGAGTCGCCGGCGACGACCGCCCCGATCGCGGCCGCCCCGAGCGGCCGGACCACGGTGTGGATGGCGTCCCAGACACTGTCCAGGAACGGCACCTTGTCGGCCACGAATTCGACTGCGAAGAGGACCCCGGCCACGATCATCACATCGAGCCGGGTCAGCACGCTGGGGATGTCGGCCCAGCCCAGACGACCGGCCACACCCAGCAGCAGGGTGACGAGATACAAGTTGATCCCCGATGCCCATCCCGAACCGGCGAGCAATCCTGCGGCTTCCACGGTTCCAAACTACCCGCCCTGCCCGTAGGACTAGGTTTGGCCCATCCCTACTAGCGAGGTAGGCATGGAAGAGAACATGGACGTCGTCTTGTCCATACACCTCGTCGAGGACGACATCGAGACCGTGGCCGTGGCGGAGCTGGACCTCCGGGAGGACCATTTCGAAGCCAGTGGCCGGGCCCGTCGGAACCCGGTCGATCCTTCCCGGCCGGTGATCGGGGAGGAGCTGGCCATCGCGCGGGCCCTGGCCCGACTGGAGGACCAGATCAACGACTCGGTGCAGAACAAGATCGACCGTTACCTGGTGCATACCGACTGACCCCGCGCCAAAAACCTTGTCAGAACCCCGGGATCGCGGGCTCGATGATGGCTGCGGTGTCGGTCCCGGGGGGCAAGGTCCCATAGAGATGACCCCAATCGCCGGCCAGACGGCTCGCCGCGAACGCAGCGAAGACTTCGGGGCGGGCGTGGCGGGCGACGAGGGCGCCGGCGAAGGCCAGGGCAAGTCCCCCGGTCAGGCGACGTGCTTCGTATTCGGGATCGCTCGGTCGCCTCGCCAATTCGAAAGTCGATTCGATGTGCTGGTCGAGTCGTGCGTCGGCGCCTTTGGCACTGTCGAGCTCCTGACGGAGGGCATCGAGCACACGGGGGTCTCTGGCCAAGGCTCGGACCACATCGAGGGCGATCACGTTCCCGGAGCCTTCCCAGATCGCGTTCACCGGTGTCTCCCGGTAGAGACGCGGCATGATGGACTCCTCGACGTAGCCGTTGCCGCCAAGACACTCGACTGCCTCCCGGACCACCTCGCTGCACCGCTTGGTGACCCAATACTTGGCGACCGGGGTCAGGATCCGCTTCAACCGGGCCTCGTGCTCGTCCAATGGGGCCCGATCGAAGGCACCCGCAATGCGGATCATCATCAGGGTGGCCACCTCGGTCTCGATCTCCAGGTCGGCCAGCACATTTCGCATCAGCGGCTTCTCGACGAGAGGGGAGCCAAAGGCTTCGCGGTGTGAGGAGTGGTGAATGGCCTGACTCACCGCCTGCCGCATGAGGGCGGCCGAGCCGGTGACACAGTCGAGTCGGGTTCCGGCGACCATCTCGATGATGGTGGCGATACCCCTGCCTTCGTCGCCGACCAGGCGTCCCCACGCCCCGTCGAACTCCACCTCCGACGATGCGTTCGATCGGTTGCCCAGCTTGTCCTTGAGTCGCTGGATGTGGATCCGGTTCACCTCGCCGTCGGGGGTGAAACGTGGGAGGAGGAAACAGGAGATGCCGCCCGGAGCGTTGGCCAGGACAAGAAAGGCGTCACTCATCGGGGCCGACATGAACCACTTGTGACCGGTGATCAGGTACTCCGCACCGGGCCCGCCGCCGGCGATCGCTGTGGCGGTGGTGGTGTTCGACCTGACGTCGGACCCTCCCTGTTTCTCGGTCATGCCCATTCCCATCAACACCCCGGTCTTCTTGGCGGCCGGCTGAAAGGAGCCGTCATAGACCCGGCTCAGCTGCAGTGACTCCCATTCGGCGGCCAGGTCGGGCTGGTGGCGCAGCGTCGGGATCACCGACGCCGACATCGAGATCGGGCAGAAGTGCCCAGCCTCGATCTGTGAGGTGAGGAATGTGAGGGCGGCCCGAGCCGGATAGCCACCTTCGCCCGGCTCCCGTTCCCACGGGAGAGAGTGGAGGCCCTCGCCGACGGCGAGGTCGAGAAGCGAGTGCCAGGCTGGGTGAAACTCGACGAGGTCGACGCGATTGCCGTACCGGTCATGAGTGTGCAGGACCGGCCCGTGACGATTGGCCAGAAACCCCCATTCGTAGACCTCGGCAGAGGCCATACGGCGACCGTGGCCATCGACCTGTTCCAGGGACCACGCGGCGCCCTCCCGGGTCAGCGCCGCTGCCAGCACCGGTTCGGCCGCGGCCAGGTCGTAGTCGACCAATGGGGGCGGCTGGTTCAGGACGACGTGAGTGTCACCCATCGCCCCAGCCTACCGATGGCTGGGGTTCGCCCTTCGGGCGGCCCTTGGACGTTGGAAGGGGGCGGAACCAGTCCGCCCCCTCCGCCCGAACCCCCAGCCCTCGGTCATTTGGGATCTGACCCGGATCTCCGGATCTCGCACTCCGGCCGACCGTTCCTCTGTCCCAGGATCTCGTGCGAACCTATCGAACCGGTATTTGGGAATCCTTAAGGCGAACCGGCTGACCGACCGATTCGGTAGAAATAGGTGTAATCGTCGTCCCCTGGAGACAGGTTGGCTCAGTCCGGCGCCCGCCCTGATGAGCTTCTCCGCCGACCGCGGCTGGAAGCTCTCCTCGACGACGCCGCATACCGACGTCTCACCGCCATCACCGGTGGGGCCGGGATCGGGAAGACCACGTTGGTCACACAGTGGCTGGGAAGACGCCCGGCCGCCTGGCATACCGCAACCGTTGGCGACGTCTCGCTCTCGGTCCTGGCCCGAGGGATCCTCGACAAACTCCGCCTCCAGGTCCCTGACCTCTCCCCGGACCTGTTCCTTGCAGTCGAGGGAGGGCAGGGCCCGGAGACAGAGGGGGGAGAATCGGGCCGGGCAGACTCACTGGCGGCCGAGTTGTGCCGGGACCTCGAGGCCAAACTCAGCAAAGACCTCTTCCTGGTCCTGGACGACGTTCATGTTTTGGGGGTGACCGGCGAAGGGGCTCGCCTGGTCGCGGCGTTGTGCCGTAATGCCCCGCCACGGCTTCACGTGATCACTGCTTCCCGTGAACCACTTCCATTTCCGACGAGCCGGATGCGAATTCAGGGGCTGGCCGGTGAGATCACCGCCGATCAGCTGGCCTTCACTATCGATGAGGTGGCCTTGCTCCTCGATCATGCAACGGATGCCGGGAGCAGGGAGACGGCCGCCGCAATCTTCGATCGCACCGGCGGCTGGCCGGTCGCCGTGGTCCTTGCCATGCAACTCGAATATTTGGAAGGCCAAGGCCGCGAAGCGGGAACCGCCAGCGACGGCACGTTGTTCGAGTATCTCGCCGAAGAGGTGATTGGGTCCGAGGAGCCGGCGGCGCTCGGCGCGCTACGAATGGCGGCCCTGCTGCCCTGGGTCACGCCGGAGATGGCCGAGACGTTGGAGATGGGCGGCCACTCGGACCGTCTCTTCGATCCGTCGCGGCGCTCCATCTATGTCACCCCGGCGCCGAACAATCCCCACGCCGTGAGCATCTCACCCTTGGTCCGTGACTTTCTGCTCGATCGTCACCCCATCGACGGTGGGGAGAGGGGGGCGCTGTTGGCTGCGGCTTCTGCCCTCTACGAGCAGGTGGGAGCCCTCCCCGAGGCCCTGCAGTGTCTGCTCGCCTTGGGATCGGTCGATCAGTTGACCCGGTTCGTGTCCGAGCGGGGAGAGTCGATGCTGGCCGCGGGGATGGCCCGCCGCATGGTGGAGGCCATCGAGCAGATTCCGGAACCGAGGCGTGGCGATGAAGTTCGTCTCTATGAGGCCGAGGCCAGGCAGGTGCTTGGTGACTGGGAGGGCGCGATGGCCTGTTACGAGTCCGTGGCACCGAAGACCGGTGACATCCCCGCCAAGCTGGCCTGGCGTCTTGGCTTCCTGAGCCACATGCGGGGAGACGTGAAAGGTGCTCTGGACACGTACCGTCGGGGGCAACGGGGACATGGCGACCTGGCCGACGAGGCGGCGCTGCTCGGCTGGACTGCAAGCGCCCACTGGCTCCGCGGCGAGCGGGACGAGGCACAGAGCCTGGCCAATGAGGCACTGACACTGGCCCGAAGCGCCAACGAGTCGGGAGCGTTGGCCACGGCTCACACAGTCCTGGCCATGGTCGCCGCCCTCGATGGCGACCGGGCCGGGAACGATGTCCATTATCTCCGGGCATTGGAGCACGCGGAGCGGGCACGGGATGTGGTGCAGACCATCAGGATCAGGTCGAACCGTGGCTCTCACTTCCTCGAAGAGGGTGACTACGGCAACGCCTTGGCCGAGCTCGACATTGCCCTCCGACTTGCCGACCTGACCGGATTTCAGCTCTGGAGGGCGATGTCGATGTCCAATCGGGCCCAGGTGTTGACCAGTCAGGGCCACTTGGAGGAGGCGGTTGCCGACCTGGAGCAGTCGCGGGAGATCTTCCGGGGCATGGCTTCGGCACTCGAGTCCTATCCGCTGGCCCGAATGGCGGACGTCTACGCACTGCGCGGCGATACCGCGCTGGCCCGGGCGGCCTACGAGGAGGCGATCAGGCTTGGTGAGGCGCCCGAGGACCAGCAGGCTCTGGTGCCTGCACTGTCGGGTCTGGCCCGGATCGTCGTCACCGATGATCCTGCCCGGGCCTCCGCCCTGGCTGACCGCGCCGCGAAGGTGACTTCGGTCATCGGCCACGTTCAGGCCCTGCTCGCTCAGGGATTCGTTGCCCTTGCCAGCGACTCGCCCGATGTGGCGCAAGCCAAAGCGGAAGAGGCCGCCGTCGTCGCCCGAGCTCGCCAGGACCTGCCCGGGCTCGCCGAGGCGTTGGAGTTGGAGGCTGCGGCGACGCCTGACGCCGACCGCGCCCGGACACTCCTCGAACAGGCACGACGCGTATGGGAGGAGATCGATGCCCCGGTCGGCGTGGCCCGCGTCGATCTTGGGCTGGCCGGGCTTCCCGGTGGCGGCCCCCATCTGGCGGAGAGTGCGGCCGCGGCCTTGCGCCAGTTCGGGGCGAAAGGGCTTGCTCTGGAGGCGGACCGCGTGGCGCGGAGTCTCTCCGAGCTCGAGTCACACGAAGTGAGCATCAGGACACTCGGGGGCTTCGGGGTGGTGATCGGTGGTGAGCCGGTCCCGTCGTCGGCGTGGCAATCGCGGGTGGCGAGAGAGATTGTCGGGATGCTGGCCGCGAACCGGGGAAGGCCGCTTCACCGGGAGATCGTCATCGAGAGACTCTGGCCCGATGAGGACCCCACCAAGGCGGGAAACAGGCTGTCCGTTGCCCTGAGCACGATCCGCAGCGTGCTCGACCCGGATCGACGTCATGGCTCGGACCACTACCTGAGCTCGTCGCGGGAGTCGCTCGCCCTCGACCTGAGCCACGTCGAGGTCGACATCGACACGTTTCTACTAGAGGCGGAACGGGGGCGTTCCCTGATCCGGTCCGGCGACCGCGCCGCCGGTCTGGCGGTGCTGCGGTCGACCGAGACCCGCTACCTCGGTGAGTTCCTCGAAGACAATCCGTATGCCGACTGGGCCATCGGCCTCAGGGAAGAGGCGCGCGCTGAGTTCATGTCGATCGCCTCAGTCCTGGCCGAGGCCGAGGCGGAGGGCGGGGACCACGATGCTGCATCTCGCTGGCACATGCGCATCCTGGAGCAGGACGCATACAACGAGCCGGCCCACCTATCACTGGTTTCGGCCATGGTGGCGGCCGGGCGGCATGGCACCGCCCGTCGTCTCTACCGGATATACGTGTCGCGCATGTCCGAGCTCGAGGTCGAGCCGGCCGCCTTCCCCACCCGGGGCTGACGGGTTTAAGACGACGCTAAGGACGGTGCGAATACTCCCTCGTCATGGACACCTTTGTGGTGCGGGTGTGGGGGCCCATGGCCGACGGGCAGGAGGAGACGGGCTTGCGAGGCGTGGTGGAGCACATCGCTTCCGGATGGAGCGAGCGCTTTCTGAGCGCCGAGGAGCTCGTTTCCTTTCTCCGGGCATCTCGCCCCAAGGTGGGGGAGGCCGGGGTAGCGGGAGAGGCCTGAGGCAGGGGTCGCGCCGGCCACGTCGGCCCAGTCCGGGCGGGTGCCGGCTACACCCGACCTCAAGAACCCGGTTCAGGGCTGTGGACCGGTGCCCGGGCGGCGGCCCAGGGTGCTTCGCCCCGGAACAAGAATGCGGCCGAGGGGTGAACCGAGGCCCCTGAGAACCCGATTCAGGGCGCACGGTTGGACCGGTGCCTGGGCGGGAGGTGCAGGGGGGTCGTCCCCCGCACAAGGAGAACAGCGAACCCGGTTTAGGGCGGACGGGTGGACCGGTGCCTGGGCGGGGGGTGCAGGGGGTCGTCTCCCCGCACAAGAAGCACAGAGAACCCGATTC
>JBOGEV010000289.1:0-3274 GCA_050742015.1 Acidimicrobiia bacterium | reverse complement strand
TCCGCTTCAGCAACCGAGACCTCGATCCGTTCTGGGGAGCCGGATTGCGCTTCACCCTGGCGGCCGGTCTGTTTGTCATCATCGCCCTCGTTCTCCGTTTGTCCTGGCCCCGAGGCCGGCAATTGGGTCTCACGATGGTCTATGGAGTGTTCAGCTTCGCCCTGTTCTACGCCTTGATGTACTGGGCCCTCCTCCAGGTGACAGCGGGAGTCGCCACCGTGGTGCTGGCGATCGTCCCACTGGTCACGTCGTTGCTGGCCGCGGTGCAGAAGTTGGAGCGACTCGCCATCCGGGCCCTGGCCGGCTCCCTCCTGGCCCTGGGCGGGATCGTGTGGATGGTCGTTGCCCCCGGCGAGGTGGCGCTGCCGATCACTGCGTTGCTGGCGATGCTGGCGGCGGCCATCTGCGTCGGGGAGGGTGTCATCATCAGCAAGAAGCTGTCGGGGAACCATCCGGTGATCACCAACGCCGTTGCGTTGTCCACCGGTTCTGTAGCCCTCCTTGCCTTTTCCGCTCTGGCTGGAGAGGTGTGGACCCTCCCCAGCCAGCCCGAAGCCGTGTGGGCCCTGGCCTATCTGGTCACCCTCGGCTCGGTCGGGTTGTTCATCCTGATCCTGCTGGTGGTGCGCCAGTGGACCGCCTCCGCGACGTCGTACATGTTCGTGTTGTTCCCGGTGGTCACGATGCTGCTCGGTGCCTGGCTGGCCGACGAGGCGGTGACTATTCACGGAGTGATCGGGGCGTTGCTGGTCATGGCCGGGGTGTGGTTCGGGGCGCTGTCGCCGGCCGCTCGTGGAGTGCCCGTTCAGGTCTCGTTGAAGGCTGACCGGACGTCGGTCCTCGACACCGGCTGATTCCTACCAACCCCACTCGGTGTCGGTAGGGTCGCTACATGGCCCTGGCCGATGCGAAGCTCCTGGTTACGGAGTTGCTTGCGTCGCTTTCGCTCGCCACCGACCTTGCCACAGGACGGCCGATGGGTCACGGATTGAGCACCAGCCTGCTCGCCATCTCGTTGGCCCGCGAGATGGGATGCGATGCCGATCAGGTCCGCCATGTCCAACACGTCGCCCTGGTCCGATTTCTCGGCTGCACCTCCGACGCTGCCGAAACCGCATCGATGGCCGGAGGAGACGAGGTCTCGTTCATGACGGCCCTCGCTCCGGCCCACATGGGCAGTTCCGCCGAAGCCATGCGCGCCATCGTGGGAACAGTCGGCGCCGGGCAACCCTTGCCGCGTCGGGCGCGGCTGGTCGCCGCCGCCCTCGCCAACGCCGGCGAGGGAGCGCGGGGCCTGGCCGGGCATTGTGAGGTGGGTGCCATGCTGGCCCGTCGTCTCGGTCTTGCCGACCGGGTGACAGAGGCACTCGGGTATGCCTACGAGCGATGGGATGGGAAGGGGCCATCCGGCTTGGTTGGTGAGCAGATACCACTCGAGGTCAGGGTGGCGACAGTGGCTCGAGACGCCGACATGTTCGCCCGCCTCGGTGAGGACGTCGCTTCGATCTTGCGACAGCGCCGGGGCAAGGCCTATGACCCGGCCGTGGTCGAGGCCTTCATCCGCATCTCACCTCCACACCGTGACGCTGAGTGGGAAGAAGTGATCGGTGCGGAACCAGAGCCCGCCACCCATATCGAAGATCTCGACGACGCACTGACTGCTGTGGCCGACTTCGTCGATATCAAATCACCATGGACGCGGGGCCATTCCCGCCGGGTCTCCGAACTAGCCCAACGAGCCGCTGAGCTGGCCGGGTTTGGTTCCGAGGAGTCCAGGCTCTTGGGTCAGGCGGGCCTTGTCCACGATCTCGGTCGGGTGGGGATCGAGAATGGGATCTGGGACAAGTCCGAGGGCCTTGGGGCCGGGGAATGGGAGAAGGTGAGGCTCCACCCCTACTTGACCGACCGAATCCTCTCCCGCTGTGAGGCCTTGTCCGGGCTGAGCGACCTGGCCTCCAGTCATCACGAGCGCCTCGACGGCACCGGATACCACCGCGGGATCCCCGGTGGGCATCTCTCCGACTCCGCCCGGATTCTGGCCGCCGCCGACGTGTTGGCCGCTCTGACCGCCGACCGGCCGTACCGATCGGCGCGCACGCTGGATGTGGCCGCCCGGGTCCTTCGGGAGGAAGTGGACGATGGGATCCTCGACCCGAAGGCGGTGGCCTGGGTGGTCGCCGCGGCCGGAGGGTCTCCGGTCAAGGCCGGTTCGCCCAACCCGGGCGGTCTTACCGACCGCGAGGTGGAGGTCCTTCGACTGCTCGCCCGAGGACACACCAACCGCAAAGTGGGCGACGAGCTGTTCATCTCGCCCAAGACGGTCGGCCGACACGTGGAGAACATCTACGCCAAACTCGGTGTGTCGACCAGGGCCGGAGCAACGGTCTACGCGATGGAGCATCGACTTCTCGGCTGACATACGCCCCAACCTGAGGTTCCACGTTCCACATATGGAACGAACGGTCTCAGCTACGAGAGGTTTCGGCGCGGCGGGCTAAGGCGTGAGAGTCCCGCTGCCGATCATCTCCCAGGATGTGGAAGCATCGTGCCCTGATCGTCTTGATGGTGGGGCTTCTCGCCGCGCCACCCGTAGAGGCCGATGACACCGTGGGTCTGGTCGATCCCGAGTCGGGGGTCTGGTACCTCCGAGACGGGTCGGGGGCGGTGACCGGGTTCTTCTTTGGGAATCCGGGTGACTACCCCTTGGTGGGGGACTGGGACTGCGACGGGGTGGACACCCCGGGTCTGTACCGCCAGTCGGATGGGTTCGTCTACCTGAGGAACTCGAACAGCAAGGGGACAGCCGATATCAGGTTCTTCTTCGGCAATCCCGGGGACATTCCCCTGGCCGGAGACTTCGACGACGACGGGTGTGACACAGTGGGCATCTACCGCCCATCCGCGTCGCGGATCTTCGTGATCAACGAGTTGGGAGCCAACGACGGAGGTCTCGGAGCAGCCGACTTCTCCTACATCTTCGGTAATCCCGGGGACAAGCCATTCGTCGGTGACTTCGACGGGGACGGCACCGACACCGTCGGGCTGCATCGGGAGTCGACCGGATTCGTCTACTTTCGCCAAACCCACACCCAGGGGATCGCCAACGCCGAGTTCTTCTTTGGTGATCCGGGAGACCGGCTGGTCGCCGGTGACTGGGGGATCGTCGACGGAGTGGACACTCCAGGTTTGTTCCGACCCGCGAACACCACCTTCTTCTTCCGGCACTCCAACACCCAGGGCAACGCCGACAGCCAATTCAGCTGGGGCTCTCCCA
>JBOGEV010000288.1:0-2939 GCA_050742015.1 Acidimicrobiia bacterium | reverse complement strand
AGCAGTCGCTGCAACATGCCAAGCTCCACCGCCGCCCAGGTGAGGACCCACCCCAAGATGATCCATCCCAGATAGGGGAAGGCCGGCCGCGAGAACCATGCACGGTTCTCCCGTCTCAGGACCAGGCCGATGTTCATCGCGCTCAGCGACACCACTGCGAACGCCATGGTCATCGACCTCGACGAGTCCACGGTGCTCGGCTCGTCCGGGCCGTTGGCGAGGACGAATAAAGCCGGCACCGCAACCAGGAAGCCGGTGACGGCCCAACGGACGACCGTGCGCCGGTTCACGATCCGGGCCCCGGGGCGACGGGGCGGGTTCTCCATGACCCCGGGATCGGAGACGTCGACAATGAACCCGACCACGATCGTGATGACGACGAAGAACTTGCAGAACAAGAGCATCATCGGGAAGAGGGCGACTCCCTCGTTGATGTTCAGGATCGTCGCCAGCAGCATCAATTGGAGCACGGAGGAGAGGACGGACAACTGGAGGCGGATATAGGACGAGATCCGCCGATAGATGTCGCGGCCGAGCTCCACCGCGTGCACCAGCGTCGCGAAGTTGTCGTCGGTCAGAATCATCTTGGCGGCCTGCTTCGACACCTCGGAACCGCTGCCCATCGCCACTCCGATGTCGGCTTGCTTCAACGCAGCCGCGTCGTTGACCGCGTCGCCGGTCATGGCGACGACCTCACCCGACTGTTGCATGAGGGATGCGAGTCGGACCTTGTCCTCGGGTGCCACCCGGCCGAAGACGTGCAGGTCGGGAAGCGAGGTCAGTACCTCCTCGTCGGAGAGATGCGACAGCTCGACACCGGTTACGACCCCCGCTCCCAGCCCCAGCTGATCGGCGATCGCCCGTGCAGTGACCGTGTGGTCACCGGTGATCATTCGCACGTCGATTCCGGCTCCGAGGGCGACTGCTACCGCATCCTTGGCCTCGACCCGGAGCGGGTCGATGATCCCGACCAGCGCTACGAACACGAGTCCCCGAACCGAGGAGAGCAGATCCTTGGCGGCGTCGGCCATCTGCGTCTCATCGAGGTCATCGACCGCAAAAGCCAGGACTCTCAGGCCTTTCTCCGAGAGCTGTCGGTTGGCCTCGAGGAGCTCGTCTCGCACCCGTTCTATCGGGACGACCTCCCCGCGCCAAAGCGCCCTGTCGGACAGGTCGAGGACCACGTCGGGAGCGCCTTTGACGGTGACGAAGTGGGCCTTCTGAAGCAGTGGCGAGGTGAACCACTCCGGATGGTCGTGGAACGTGGCCATGAACTTGTATGTGGAATCGAAGGGAACCTCGGCGACCCGTGGGAGAGCACGTCTCGTTTCCACCGCATCGACCCCCATCTTGGCGGCGAGAACCACCAGAGCCGCTTCCGTGGGGTCGCCGATGACGGACCCGTCGTCGCCCACGGTGGAATCGGTGCACAGAGTGAGCCCCAGGGCGAGATTCTTGAAGTCGCGAGTCTCGCCGGCGGCGACGCCGAGAATCGCCCCGATCTTGTCGTAGCCCCCGCCTTCGACCCGGTACCACTCGCCTCCGGCGAGCATCGAGGTCGCGGTCATGGCGTTCATGGTCAGGGTGCCGGTCTTGTCGCTGTTGATCGCGGTGGTGCCGCCGAGCGTCTCGACGTCGGTGAGAGTCTTCACGACTGCCTTGGCGTCGGCGAGGCGACGGGCGCCCGATGACAGCATGGTCTGCACGAAGGTGGGGAGACCGGTCGGGATCGATGCGATGGCGGTCGAGATGCAGAGCAGGAGGAGTGTCTCGATCTCCTGATCGCGGGAGACGCCGACGATCGCGATCACTGCCACGGCGCCCCAGGCGAGGAAGCCAAAGACCTTTGTCATCGCGTCCAGCTCTTGTTGCAGGGGTGACTTCGACCGCTCTACCGCGGTCACCATGCCGGCGATCCGACCCATCTGTGTCGAGGAGCCGGTCGAGGTGATGATCACCGTGGCCGTGCCCCGGGTGACCTGGGTGTTCTGGAACACCATGTTCACCCGGTCGCCGATGGCTACCTCTTGGTCGGGGAGGACAGTGGCGTCCTTGGCGATCGGGGCGCTCTCACCGGTCAGCGCGGCCTCTTGCACTTCGAGGGTGGCCGAAGTGATCACACGGCCGTCTGCGGGGACCACATCGCCGGCTTCGACCAGCACGACGTCTCCTGGCACCAGGCCGGTCGATTCGATCTGGGTGACAACCCCTGATCGAACGACTCTGGCGTGCGGGACCTGTAGGTCGGCGAGGGCGTCGACACTGGCGCGCGCTTTGAGCTCTTGATTGGTCCCCATCACGACGTTGAAGCCCACCAGCGCGCCGACAATGATGCTGGTCGGGATCTGACCGATGATCAGACTCGCGATAGCGACGATCAGCAGCATGATGTTCATCGGATTCGAGACCTGACCCATTGCCACCGACCACAGGCTGGGTGGAGGCTCCTGAGGGATGGCATTGGGCCCGTATTGGGCAAGTCGTTGTTCGACAGCAATACCGTCGAGGCCGGCGGATTGGTCGACCTCGAGCCTGCCGGCCACGGTGGCAACGTCCAACGCGTGCCACATGACGTCCCCGAGTGAAGAAGTCGGGACTTGCGCAATGCTCACAGATACCTCTCCGTCATCGATCGGATCATCGAGTGTCTCAAGGCGATCATGCGGGCCCTCGGCGAGCTTGCATCCTCCATGAGGGGTGATTGATGCCGAGGCCATATGACGCACCATCCGGGGCTGGCACGTCTTCGAGCTGACCCGGCGTCTCGACCGGATCCGAGGGCTCAGCCCACCGGGTCGTGGCCGCCTTGTCGGGGCGTGATGGTCATGTCGCTCTGGTTATCGCAGTGCGGGTTCTGCTTCGACCTGTCTCCGCACGATCCCCGCGAAATGCTCGAGGGCGCGTTTGGTCTTGGGCGCCTGTCCGCCGGTCAAGTCGAC
>JBOGEV010000287.1:0-4709 GCA_050742015.1 Acidimicrobiia bacterium | reverse complement strand
CGGCCCTCCGCCACCAGGACCTGACCGGCGATTTGCGCGGTGGCCGCCGCCATCACGCCGGCGGCGGTCAGGGCGGCAACGGTCGCTGACGGAGCGAACTCGGGTTTGAAGAGAAAGCTGACGACCTCAGGCCCGACGAGCCAGCCGACCACTGCTCCCAGACCAGCGAGCAACACCCCACCGATGACAACGAGCCGGGCGATCTGAGCGAGGCCCTTGCGGTCTCCGGCCTCGGCGATGCCGACCAGGTAGGGAAGGATCCGACCCTGAAGTGAGAAGATCAGAGTCAGCGGAGCCCGGAACAGGGTGAACGTGGCGAAGACAATGGATTGGATGGCCTCGTCGCCCCCGAGGAGGGCAACCGCGACCGGCGCGGCGCCCAACAGGACCTGTGCCGAGGCGGTGCCGCCGACGTAGCCCCCGAGGAACCGGGTTGCCGGTGCGGCCGGTGCGCGGGGATCTCCCTGGTCGTGACGCCACCAGCCCATGCCTAGGACCGCAAATCCGCCCAGCACCATCGCCCAGCCCAGGGACTCCGCCGTGGCGGCGAGCTGGATGGCGACAACGCCCGCCGCCAGCCGCACCACGGTCTCGACGATCAGCACCCATCCCACGTTGGCGAACTGGCGGCGACCGGCGTAGACCCCCTTGCCCACGAAGAGCAGCCCGTAGCCGATCATCAGGAGCACGATCTGGATCACGTATTGCAGATTCCCGGCGAACAGCCGGTCCGCGGTGAAGAACACGAAGCCACCGCCGATGGCTGCCCCGATCGCCGCAACTGACATCGCAGGCACCAGGTCGCCTGGTATCGCTTTCCGGCCGCCGGCCACCTCGCGGGTGATGTACTGCTCCACAGGGACCAGGAGCACGGTGGCGATGATGAAGAACACCGTCCACAACTGGGCAACGGGGGCGAACGCCTCGGTCCCGAGCTGACGTCCCCCGTAGGCCTGGAAGATGTAGGCGCCGACCGCGCCGATCAGACCACCGGCGATCATGAAGGTGGTGCCCGGAGCGCGGAACCCCCTCCGTTCGACCTCGATCACTGGGGCGCTCAGCGAGCACCGAACCCGGTCAGGACCGTCCAGACACTCTTCCAGAGCACGCGGAGATCCATCACCGGGGACATGTGCTTGATGTAATAGAGGTCATAGGTCAGCTTCTCGATCGTGTCGGCTTGATCATCGGCATATCCATAGTTGACCTGAGCCCATCCGGTGATCCCGGGACGGACGAGATGACGATGCTCGTAGAAGGGAATCTCCCTCCGAAACTCCTCGACGAAGGGAACCTGTTCCGCCCGGGGACCGACCAGGCTCATGTCACCTCTGAGCACGTTCCAGAGCTGAGGGATCTCGTCGAGCCGGGACATGCGCAGGAACCTGCCACCCCGGACCACGCGGTGGTCGTTCTCCGTGGCGAACTTGGGACCGTCCTTCTCGGCGTCCTCGTCCATGGTCCGGAACTTGTACATGGTGAACGTGTCGCCCCCATGCCCGATCCTGGGCTGCTGGAACACGACGCGTCCCCTGGCAACCAGCTTGATGTAGCCGGCGACCAAAAGCCCGAGGATGACCCATATCGGGCTCAGCACCGCGGTGATGACCAGGTCGAAGACCCGCTTCCCGGGAAGCCAGGGGGCCACCTCGAGCAGGGGCGCCGAGATCTCCCACCCCTCGTTGAGATGGACCAGGGGGACCCGCCCGGTGTGCTCCTCGTAGACGCTGGAGAAGGGTCGAATCTTGTAGCCGGCGACGTCGCACGACGAGAGGAAGCTGGCGACCCGGTCGGAGAGGGTGGCCCGCAGGTCGACCGCCATGTTCACCCCCCGCTCCGGAAGCTCGAGAGGCCCGTCGAACTTGGGGTCGAGCACCCAAGCCACCTCGGCATGCGGGGCGGCGGCGACATCCTCGGCAAGTTGCTTCTCGGCGGTGATGATCCCGACTTTCTCGGTCCAGGGCCGCAGCCTCAGGATGGTGCGGTAGAACGTGGCCAGGACGATCCACCCTGCCCCGGTCAGCGGCAGAAATGTGCGGGAGTAGTAGACGGTGGGACGGATGGCCAGGATGAGCAAGGAAGTCAAGGCCCCGGTGATGAGGCCTATGGCCAGCATCCGGCCATAGGTGGGTCGGGGCACCCCCTGCCCTGTCATCTGCGCTGTCAGCCCGGAGGCCACGATCATCGACACGAAGAGAAACGACAGCATCGGGAGCACGTCTGTCCCGTGCAGGGAGCTCCACGGAATGGGAGTCCCGTACACGTACATCGATGCGCCGATCATGGCCAGGGCGAGGGCGATCAGATCGCCCAGCCCCACCCAGAAGAGGACCCGTGTGCGCATCGGAGATGATGCTAGGAAACGACGGGCGCTTTAGCTGGGTCCGGCCAGTCCCCGGGCCAGCTCGACCAGGGTCCGCACCCCGATCCCGGAGGCTCCTTTGACCTGCTCCCCGGCCGTTTCCCGCGATCGGGCGGGGCCGGCGATGTCGAGATGGGCCCACTTGCTGTCGTCGGCGTAGCTGGAGAGGAAGAGGGCAGCGGTGATCGCCCCGCCGTAACGACTGCCCGAGATGTTCTTGAGATCGGCAATGTCGGACTCGATCGACTTCTTGTACTCCTTGAACAGGGGCATCTCCCAGAAGTGCTCCCCGGCCCGGGACGCAGCCTGCAGGATGCTGGCGGCAACGTCGGAGTCGGACCCGAACACCGCGGCGATCTTGTCACCGAGGGCGACGCGGGCCGCCCCGGTGAGGGTGGCGACGTCGATGATCAGGTCGGGCTCGTAGCGACGCACCACCCCAATACCGTCGGCAAGGATCAGACGCCCCTCGGCGACCGTGTTGAGGACCTCGATGGTGGGCCCGGCCACCGGCCGCAGGATGTCGCCGGGTCTCGTGGCCCGGCCCCCCACCGCGTTGTCCGTGAGCGGGACCACGGTGGTCACCCGGACCGGAAGACCGAGACGGGCGATGGCCATGGTCGCTGAGGCCACCACGGCGGCGCCGGACATGTCATCTTTCATCTCCTCCATGAAGGCGGCCGTTTTCAAGGAGAGGCCGCCGGAGTCGAAGGTGATGCCCTTGCCCACCAGACCGAGATGGGACTCGGCTCCCTCAGGCTGGTACTCGAGCACGACCAGCCGGGGTGGCCGATCCGAGCCGGCCGCTACCCCGAGCAACGCCCCCAGCTTCTCACTCACGATCCGGTCCTCCTCCCAGATCTCGACGGTGAGACCCGCCGCCTCGGCTTGGTCTCGAATCAACTCGGCCAGCGTCTCCGGCGCCTTGTCCAGGGCCGGCGTGTTGACCCAGTCCCGGGCCAGGTTCGTGGCCTCGGTGGTCACCAGCACCTCGCCGATGGTGGCCTCGTCGCCGCCCATCAACTCCACCGTCTCGACGGTGAGGCCCTCACCTTCTGTCTTGTAGTTGCGGAACTGGTACCCGCCTAGGGCGGCGCCTTCGACCACAGCCCGCTCTGCTCCGTCAAGCGGGATCAGATTGAGGTTGGTGACGGCGCGTTCGGTCTTGATCACGCGGATGGCGTTGCCCATCCCGGCCCGGATCGCCTCGAATCCTGGCTCCTGACCGAGACCGACGAAGACAACGGACTTCGCCTCGTCGTGGGGCAGGGTCAGCACCTGGCCAGCCTTCCCTTCGAACTTGGCCAGCTCGAGGAGGACCGGGTCGGCTGCGGCCAGCGCCTCCTCTCCGCCGGGGGCGGGCTGGGTGTCGGCCATCACACCGACGATCAGGCTGGCATCGCTCAGGTCGACGTCGGGGGACACGGTCTTGATCTCCACCATCTCTCCTTTTCAGTTGGCAAATGGGCCGACACCGGCGACCAGGACCCGGCCGAGGAACACTCCGCTCAGCGTGGTGAGGACCGCCAGATATGACAAACCGGTGGCCGCCATCACGCCGGCGTAAGCCGGGTAACGAAGCGACCCGAAGACACCAACCATGAGGACGACCGAGGTCGCCATCAGCACCCAATATGCGATGGTGGCCCCACCCGTGGGAAGCCCGGCGACAGCGACGACCGCGGCGTCTGCAGCGAGACCGACGATCCCGGCAATGGCCATGGTCTTCAGAGCCCAACGGGGAAGGGTCGGGTCGATGAGGTACCAGTGGCCCAGCGCCATCTCACCGGTGACCCCGCCGAGGGCGAGAGCGGCCGAGATGGCGGGCGCCCAACCGCCGCCGGCCGAGGCCTGGACCACGAGGGCGACTCCGGCGCCGATCTGGAAGATCCCGGAGAGCTGCCGATTGCGAGCCCAGATCAACCCGAGCCCGAGGAGGATGAGCCCGACCCGGGCCCACCATGGGTCCTCGGCGAAGACGCCCACGAACCCGATGACCGCCGCGACCGATGCGGTGAGCCAGGTGAACCCCGGTCCGACTAGCCGGGCAAGTGATACCAGACCCGACGCCAGCGCCAACCCGGCCGCCCACGCCACGAGCACGAACTCGGGCTGGGCCAGGGTGGAGAGATCATCGGGCACGGGCGCCAAATCTTGCCCGTTGTGGCCCCGCATCGCTAGTCAAGGCCTCGACCCTCCGTTTTGGCGCGACGATCCGACCCCATAGGGTCGGATCGTCGCGCCAAAACGGAGGGTCGAGGCCTTGACTAGCGATGCGGGCCGACAACGGGCAAGATTTGGCGCCCGTGCCCGATGATCTCTCCACCCTGGCCCAGCCCGAGTTCGT
>JBOGEV010000286.1:0-7653 GCA_050742015.1 Acidimicrobiia bacterium | reverse complement strand
TTGGGGGGTGGTGTAACCGGTAGCACGGCAGGTTTTGGTCCTGTAAGAGCGGGTTCGAGTCCTGCCCCCCCAGCTCACCAACCGAGAGGTGCCTGTTTGCCGACACATGTCGTCGTCCTCGCCGCCGGACAGGGGAAGAGGATGATGTCCTCGCTCCCCAAGGTCGCCCACGCGGTGGCGGGAAGGCCCTTGATCGGTTGGGTCCTGGAGGCGGTCCGACCACTCGAGCCGGCGAGCACGGTGGTGGTGGTCGGTCACGGCGCCGATCAGGTCCACCCCCATCTCCCCGACGGGGTGTTGGCTACCGTCCAGGAAGAGCAGTTGGGGACGGGCCACGCCACCCAGGTCGGGCTCGATGCCCTCGGGGAGGTCTCAGCCGACGACACCATCATGGTGCTCTACGGGGACATGCCCCTCCTGACGACCGGCCTGCTCCAGCGGCTCGCCGACCGCCCCGATGAGGTGGCGGCCCGCATGGTGACCTCGATCTTCGAGGACCCGAGAGGGTACGGCAGGGTGATCAGGGACGAAGATGGGTTCGTGCTCGAAGTGGTCGAGGAGCGGGATTGCGACGACGCCCAACGTGCCGTGAGAGAGGTCAATGCCGGAGCGTATGGCTTCCGGGCCAAGGACCTGATCGATGCCCTGGGCGGCGTGTCCAACCAGAATGCGCAGAGCGAATACTACCTGACCGATGTCATCGGGATCCTCGTCGGGCGAGGAGAGCGATTGGAACCGGTCGAGGCGACACCCGAGGAGGTGGTCGGTATCAACTCCCAGGATCAACTAACCGACGCCGGAAGGCTTCTCCAGGATCGGATCAACCGCGACTTGATGGAGTCCGGGGTCTGGATGCTCGATCCGGAGCGCACCTACATCGAAGACACCGTGACCGTGGCGCCGGGAGCTCGCATCTACCCCGGGGTGCATCTCGCGGGAAGGACCACGGTCGGGGCCGGGGCTCGGGTCGGGCCAGATGTGTTCGCCGTGGACTCGACGATCGGGGCCGACTCGACGGTCTGGTATGCGGTGCTGCGCGGGGCGATCGTGGGCGATAAGTGCGAGGTCGGTCCCTATGCCTCGCTCCGCCCGGGATCGGTCTTGGAGAAAGGGGCCAAGGTCGGCACCTTCGTCGAGACGAAGAACACCACCCTCGGGGAGAAGGCCAAGGCGCCGCACCTCGCCTATCTGGGCGACGCCACGATCGGTGCGCGGTCGAACATCGGGGCCGGCTCGATCACCTGTAACTACGACGGGTACGAGAAACACCACACAGAGGTGGGTGAGGATGTGTTCATCGGATCGGACACGATGCTGGTCGCCCCGATCACGATCGGCGACCGCGCCGTCACCGGGGCGGGCTCGGTGATAACCAACGATGTCGAGCCCGACTCCCTGGCCCTGGAGCGCAGCGAGCAGCGTGAGATCCCCGGCTACTCTCAACGCCGCGCAGAGAGACACGCCGCCAAGCAAGACGAGGACTGAGTTGGACATCGTCTCCCGCAACCGAATGATGCTCTTCACCGGGGGCGCCAACATCCCCCTGGCAGAGGAGGTGGCGGAGGCCCTCGGCGTCGCACTTGGTGACCTCGAGCGCTCCCGGTTCGCCAACGGGGAGATCTACGTGCGTCCCGCCGAGAGCGTGCGCGGAGCGGACTGCTATGTGATGCAGAGCCATTGCGAGCCGATCAACGACAACATCATGGAGCAGTTGCTCACCATCGACGCCCTGAACCGGGCATCGGCGCGCCGGATCACCGCCGTGATGCCCTTCTTCGGGTACGGGAGACAGGACAAGAAGGTCAGGCCGAGAGAGCCGATCTCCGCCCGGTTGGTGGGCGATCTGTTCATGTCTGCGGGGGCGGACCGGCTGGTATCGGTCGACCTCCACACCGGCCAGCTTCAGGGGTTCATCCACAGGCCCTTCGACTCGCTCACCGCCTTGCCCATCATCACCGAATACCTGGCGGAGCGTCTCGACGGGCCGACCACCGTCGTCTCCCCGGACGCCGGCGGGGTGAAACGGGCAGAGCGGTATGCCCGTTTCCTCGACGGTGACGTCGCCGTGGTCTACAAACGGCGCGACCCTGAGCACCACAATGTGTCCGAGGCGCTGGAGATGGCCGGAACCGTGGCCGGACGGCACGCGATCATCGTCGACGACATCATCGACACCGCCGGCACCGTCACCAACGCCGCCGAGCTGGTGCGTGAGCAGGGAGCGGCCAGTGTCCGCATCGCGGCGACCCATGGTGTCTTCTCCGACCCGGCCCTCGACTTGCTCAAGAACTCGCCGGTGGAAGAGGTGATCGTCACCAACACACTCCCGGTCGCCCCCGAAGTGTTGGAGCTGGACAAGGTCCAGGTGCTGTCGATCGCCCCGATCCTGGCCGAGACGCTGCAGGCGATCTTCATGGACTCGTCGGTCTCGGAGATCTTCCTAGGCGAGAACGCCTAGCCGCAACGGTCGCAACGGTCGCAACTGTTCTTCCTACACTCCCCGATTCGTGAGTGCGCGACATCGCCAACCCGTCTCAACGGCCCAGTCCCGGCTCCGGGCCCTGGTCATTGCACTCATCGCCATTTTCATCATCGCCTTCTTCTTCCTGCGCGGCTCCGGGGAGGGCGCCGGGCCTGAAGGGACCGACCCGCCCGTCGGCGCGGGCCCCACTACCACTACGCCTCCAGATGCCTCGGTGACGACATTGCCTGAAGGCGCCAGCACCACCGTCCCCGGCGGGACCGCCACCACCGGTGGCAATCTGCCTGCTCTTCAGGGAGTTCGGCTGGAGACGCTGGTCGAGGGCCTGGGCCAGCCCACCGCCATGACCACCCCACCGGGAGACGAGCGCCTCTTCTTGGTGGAGCGAGTCGGTGTGATCCGGATTCTCGATGCCAATCGGGAGCTGGTGGAAACGCCTTTCATCGACCTGACCGATCGGGTCCTGGCCAACGGCATCGAGCAGGGGCTGCTCGGACTCGCCTTCCATCCCGACTATGCCAACAACGGCCGTTTCTACGTCTATTACACCGATCAGGGGGGCCGACGCCAGCTGTCCGAGTTCCAGGTGTCGGTCTCCGACCCCAATCTGGCCTCACCCGACACCGAACGGGTCTTGATCGAGCTCGAGCAGCCGCCCGACGCCACCGACATCCGTCACTACGCCGGCCAGCTCGCATTCGGGCCCGATGGCTATCTGTGGATGGCCATGGGTGACGGCGCCGACTCGAGGGACCAGGGCCAGGACCCGAACACCATGTTCGGGGCGGTGTCCCGTCTCGACGTCGACGGCGGGGATCCCTACGGGATCCCGCCCGAGAACCCATTTGTCCAAGAAGGCGGCGCCCAAGAGGTCTGGGCCTACGGTCTGCGCAATCCGTGGCGCTTCTCGATCGACGCGGTCGACGGGCTCATCTACATCGCCGACGTCGGCCACGCCGACCAGGAAGAGGTCAACGTACTCCCCATCGCCGAGGGTGGGTTCAACCTCGGCTGGTCCGATGTCGAAGGAACCCGTTGCTTCCATGTTCAGGACTGCGACCTGGCCAACTACACGGCCCCGGCAATCACCTACACCCACGAAGAGGGCTGCTCGATCACCGGGGGCTACGTCTACCGGGGAGCGGAGATCCCCGAGCTGGCCGGCACCTATTTCTACAGCGACTGGTGCTCGGAGTGGATCCGATCGTTCAAGTTCGTCAACGGCCAGGTCACCGAGGAACGAGACTGGTCCGCCGACCTGGGCCAGCTAGGCCAGATCAACAGTTTCGGAGTCGACTCGGCCGGTGAGCTGTATCTGGCAACCCACGACGGGATCGTCGCCCGGTTCACCGCCGATCGATAGGCACATCGGTCAAGGGGGCGGCGGGAGTTTGATCTCTTCCCCCGGGTAGATGAGGTCGGGGTCCCCGGACTGAAGTTGATCCCGGTTGACCTCGATGACGGTGAGCCAATAGGGCGCCACTTCTTCGGGCTGAGCGGATCGTCCCAGAAGACTGTCGACGTGGGCTTCACTGATCTTCCATAGATGATCGCCAGGCTCGACCACGACCGATCCGGCATCGGCCGACCCCGGTCCAATCGCCACCGGTACGAATGAGTTGTTTCCGGCCGGCTCGGCAACGGCAACCGAGCTGATCAGACAGGCCGCGATCGTGATCCCGAGCCGCTTCCCCCACCTCATGCCCCATCAATACGGCAAGAGGAGAGCGGTGGGAAGGGGGTTACAGTGCCGCGAAACGGATCAGGAGCCCAAATGAAAGTCCGTATCGGGATCGCCGATACCAGCAAAGTCGTCGAGATCGATATCGACGACGTCAAGTCGTTCCAGAAAGAGATGGAGCGAGGGTTGGCCGACGACGGGCTCGCCTGGTTTACCGACACCAAAGGTCGCACGGTGGGGGTCCCGACCCGGTCGGTGGCCTTTGTCGAGATCGAAGCCTCCGACGGTGGGCCGTCGGTTGGGTTCGCGCCTGCTAGCTAGACCCCTGCCGGATCAGGAGACCGTTGTGGCTACCGAATCGGGCACGTGGCCAGGGACCATCTCCGCCATCACCCTCTTCGTCGAGGACCTGGAGGCCGCAAAGCGCTTCTATAGCGGGGTGTTCGACCTGCCAGTGATGTTCGAGGACGACGACTCGACCGTGTTCGACTTCGGGAACACGATCATCAACCTGCTGAAGGCAACGGCGGCCGGCGACTTGATCGAACCGACACCGGTGGCGAGTCGCGACGCCGGGTCACGCTTTCAGCTGACGATCGAGGTGGATGACGTCGACGCCATGTGCCACGAATTGGCTGCGCGTGGTGTGGTGCTAATCAATGGCCCGGTCGACCGGCCGTGGGGAGTGCGGACAGCGAGCTTCGCCGATCCCGGCGGCCATGTCTGGGAGATCGCGCAGTCCTGATCTAGACCGCGCGCCTCCGGCGCTCGGCGAGCCAGCGCTTGCGGAGACGTCGTCGATCATCCTCTGCGTAGCCGCCCCAGACTCCGGACTCCTGGTTGGTCTCGAGGGCGTATTGGAGACAATCCTCCTGCACCGGGCAGGTGGAACAGATGGCCACGGCCGCTTCGATCTGCTCTATGGCCGGGCCGGTGGTCCCGACCGGGAAGAACAGAGTCGGCTCGGAATCCCGGCAATCCGCCAGGTCCCGCCAATCTGTGGTGATGGTGGTGAGCAAGAACTTTCCTTACTTTGTGATCTTTTTCACAAGCCGTCTCATCGGAGAAAGCCTGGGAACGATGGATATCCGGGACGCACGATACTGTTTTGATGCGATTCTGTAAACGGTTTTCTTGTGAGTAGCGAGGTGATGGGCACTCCCGACGTGGTCGGTCACCGGGGCTGGCCGGCCCGTTTCCCGGACAACACGTTGGCCGGATTTCTTGCCGCGGCGGCTGTCGCCGAGTCGATCGAGACCGACATCCGGCGCAGTGCCGACGGAAAGCTGGCCCTGTCCCACGACCCCGACATCAACGGGCTCCAGGTGGCCGGCCAGCCATGGTCGGTTCTGGGAGAGCTCGACCTGGGCGAAGGGCATCGTCCTGCGCTCCTCGACGAGGCGATCGCCGCCATTCCAGGGACACAGTTCCAGCTCGAGGTCAAGAACCTGCCCAACGAGCCGGGGTTCGAGCCCGATCACCGTCTCGGATTGGAGGCGGCGGAGCGGGCACGACCGGGGGACATGGTCACCTCATTCAATTGGACGACGCTCGCCGCGGTCCGCCGGGTGTTCCCCGAAGTGGCTACGGGCGTCATCGTCGGCGGCTCGGGCGACGTCGACCAAGCCATCAACGAGTGTTTGGACGTTGGGCACCGGGCATTGGTTCCCTCGATTCGACTTCCCGTCCTTGGTCTGGTCCGCGCCTTGGAGGCGGGTCTGGAGGTGTATCCCTGGGTCGTGGACGACCCGGATCGGGTGGTCGAGTTGGCCGGTTTGGGGGTGTCGGGCATCATTACCGACGACCCGGCCGCAGTCCGCTTGGCCCTCGGGAGACACTGATGACCATCAAAGAAGAGCTTGCCTCCGAGCTCAAAGATGCGATGCGGGCGAATGACGGCCCGAGACGTGACGTGATCCGTCAGATCGAGACCGAGGTTGCCCTGGCCCGCAGCGAGCCGGGGTTCGAGGGAGAGGTCGACGACGAGTTGTACCGCCGGGTCATCGAGTCCTATGTGAAGAAGATGGACAAGGCGCGTCAGGAGTACCTCGACATCGGCGAGCGGGGTGCGGCGATGGCGGCCAAGCTCGGCTACGAGGTGGAGTACCTCTCCCGATGGCTCCCGCAGAAGCTGGACGAAGCAGCGACGCGCGCCCTGATCCTGGAGTCGATCGCCGAACTGGGCGCCGCAGGCGACGAGAAGGCGGCTGGGCGTGTCATCGGGCATGTGATGAAGGCCCATGGCAAGGACCTCGATGGCGGCCTGGTCAACCGATTGGTCCGGGAAGAGCTCTCCTCCGGTTGAGCGTGCCCGACTTCGAGCCGATGCTGGCCACCCGCTGGCCGGCCGCGTTCGACGACTCCGGCTGGTGGTTCGAGGTGAAATGGGATGGCTATCGGGCGATGGTGTCGGCCGCCGGGGGGAGGACCAGGGCTCTGTCCCGGCGCGGGCTCGACTTGATGGTCCGTTTTCCCGAGCTTTCCGGCCTGCCCATCCCCGAGGACGTGGCCATCGACGGTGAGGTGGTGGCTTTCGACGAGCAAGGCCGACCGTCCTTCTCCCGGATCCAGCAGCGTGCCGGGTTCGTCGGCCGGGCCCCCGGCGACGAAGTGAGGGTCAATTTCGTGGCGTTCGACCTCGTCTATCAGGGGCAGAGCCTGATCAACCGCCCCTACGAGGAGCGGGTCGAGCGATTGCTCGGGCTGGGCCTGCCCTCACCGATCGTGGTTCCGGAGCCGACGCCTGAAGACGGTTTGGCGCTTTTCGAGGTGGCCAAGGAGCAGGGGCTGGAGGGAATCGTCGGGAAGAGGCTCGGTTCCCCGTACCTCCCGGGCCGACGGTCGGCCGACTGGCGCAAGGTGGCAGTGATCCGTCGGCTGCGGGCAGTAGTCGGTGGCTACCTGCCCGGTGAGGGGGGCAGGACTTCGACCTTCGGCTCGATCCTGGTCGGCCTCAACGACGATCAGGGGCTGCGCTGGATCGGTGCGGTCGGTTCCGGATTCGACGACGCAAGCCTGCGAGCCTTCGCCTCACACCTTCGGCAGATCGAGCGGCCGACGTCTCCGTTCCACAACCCGGTGGTCGTGCCCAAGCCGGTGCGCCCGGTGTGGGTGGAGCCTGCGATCGTGGTCGAGGTCGAGTACAAGGAATGGACCCACGACTTCCATCTCCGGGCGCCCGTGTACAAGGGGGTGGAGATGGTGGATCCGGAGCTGGTCACCTGGGCCGAGGAGGGCCCGACCACCTAGCCGGCCTTGGCGGCCTTCGGCTCCTTGGTCTTGGTCGCTTCGACGGAAGCCTTCAATGCCTCGAGCAGGTCGACCACCTTGGTCGGCTCCGGAGACTCGACGGCGACGATCTCTTCGCCGGCGACCTTCTTGGCTGCCAACCCCTCGATTGCCTCTCGTGTCTGATCGACATACTCCTCTGCTTCGAAGGGCCGGGTCAGGTTGTCGATCAGTGAGGCGGCCATCTTGACCTCCTCCGGCC
>JBOGEV010000285.1:0-7318 GCA_050742015.1 Acidimicrobiia bacterium | reverse complement strand
CAGCCGCACCAACCACCTGACCCCCAACCAAACCGTCCCCCAACCCCGCCCCACGCGGGAACGATGCAACGCGCCCCGACAACGGGAACTCTGCCTCTTGACTTCGCCGTCATAGGCTGCTCAGTCGTGGTCGTGGGAGATGCTGCGTGGCGATCCCCGGGATCCGACGGGATCGGCTACGGATGGGCGCTCAATCAGCTCACCGATCCTGCGGCGCGATCCGATGCATCGCCAGCTTCGCTTCTGCACTGGCTGGATCACGACTATCCCGGTCAGGTGGACGATGCGTTGTCAGCGCTTCGTGCCCTATCCGCGGTTGCCGTCGTTGGTCACCGGCTCGAGTTGATCGATCTCCGATCCAGCAAGGACGTCGATGACGGTCACCGGCTTGTCCCAGAAGAGGAGGCCGCCCTGCGGACGCTCCTCGACCCAAAGCCTGCGTGGATAGCGACGTGAGGAACCGGTTGTGCCCACGACGCTCCGGTCGCCAGTGCGTCAGCCGCATCTAGCGGGCCGTTGAACGTGTTCCAGAATGGCACCAGTTCCGGGTTCGCCGGAACGGCGCCGCGGTGGGTCCGCCCTCGGAGCCTTCTTCTACACAGCGGCCCGGTACCCGGTCATACGGACCGTCATACGGACCGGCATCTGCGATGCGCGAAAGCACATAGGTACTGGAACGGGACGCCAGGTCAGGGGGGTGAACGGGATGGTCGGGCCTCATAAAACCCGAAGGTCGCCGGTTCAAACCCGGCCCCGCCGCCGAAGTGACCTGCGCAAGGGCTCGGTCCCCACGACGGGGCCTCCTGTTGTCTAGGGTCGGCTTCTAAACGCTTCTTTTTACGTCTTCGAACCCTGGGCCGCGGCGGGCCGGCGTACTGGGTCCAACGTCGTGGCCCGGGAGCATCACTGTGTACATCAGCCGGATCGCGATTGGCGGCTTTCGTAACTTTCGGGATCTTGATCTGGCCGAGTTGCCCGCGTCTCACGTCCTTGTCGGCGAGAACGGCACCGGCAAGTCGAACCTCCTTCACGCGCTGAGGCTCGTGCTCGACCCGTCCCTGCCCGAGACGGCGCGGCAGCTGGGTGCCGACGACTTCTGGGACGGCTTCGACGTGCCGTTCGATGGCAAGCAGATCACCGTCTCGGTCGAGCTCACGGACTTCGAGCATGACAAGGCGGCCATGGCGCTGCTCGGTGACTTCCTGGTGGCGACCGGCCCGAAGGTCGCGCGCCTGACCTACGCGTACCGGCCTCGCCCGCTGGTGAAGACGCCGTTCACGGAGGCGGACTACGAGGTGATCGTGTATGGGGGTGAAAGCGATGATCAGCGGGTCGGCCGTGAGGTACTGCGTTACGTCTCGCTCCGAGTCCTGCCTGCTCTCCGTGACGCCGAGAACGACCTGAGTTCGGCTCGCTCGCCACTGCGCCGACTGCTCACTCGAGTCGAGCTCGACCCGACTCAACTGGCAATGGCGCGAGATCACATCGCCGAGGCAGGTGATGCACTCCTTGGCGACGACGGCATTGCTGCGATCAACACGGGGATTACGGAACGCTTGAACGAGATGGTCGGCGACGTGTTCTCGGTCGTGACAACGCTCGGCATCGCCCCGACCGACGCCGAGCAACTCGTCCGGTCGATCAGGTTGCTCATCGACGAAGCAAAGCAGCGGGGAGTCGGACAGACCAGCCTCGGAACAGCGAACTTGCTGTACTTGGCCCTGTTGCTGGAGCAGATCGCGGCTCAGGAGGCCGCCGGCGAGATCGTTACCACAGTTCTCGGGGTTGAGGAGCCCGAAGCGCACCTACACCCGCATGTGCAGCGCGTGCTCTTCCGTCACCTGTTGGACGACGCTCGACCGCTGGTGGTCACTACCCACTCACCGCATCTCGCGAGCGTGGCCCCACTCGGATCGATCACACTGCTTCGCGACATCGGTGGCGAAAGCGCAGGCTTTCACACGCGCTCCCTCGATCTCGACGAGCGTGTCGAGGCTGATCTCGAGCGGTACATGGACGTGACCCGCGCCGAGATGTTGTTCGCCAAGGGAGTCATCTTGGTCGAGGGCGCAGCTGAGGAGTTCCTTGTCCCGGCGTTCGCTCTTGAGCAGGGGTTCGACTTGGACGCCCACGGCGTCACGGTGTGCTCGGTCAGAGGAACGGACTTCCTTCCGTACCGTCGGCTGCTCGGCAGGAGGGGTCTGAACGTCCCGAACGTCGTCATCACCGACGGCGACCCGGATGTCGATGGTGATCTCGACGGCATCGCGCGGGGCCGCGAGCTAGTTGGGCGGGAGACGGTCGCGCGTGTCGACGATGCCCTCGATAACGGCAACATTGACGAGGCGCGCCGGGCGCTCCGTCGCGGGAATGTCTTTGTGGGCGAGGCGACCCTCGAGCTGGATCTCATATCGACGGCGCGTGACGCGATGCTCGACGCATATGCCGACCTTGAACCGAGCTCGACGAAGCGACGCAACTTCCAACACGATCTCGACGCAGTTGGAGCGGGCGATGGCACTCGGGCCGGAAGGGTCATCGGCCGACTCGGGAGGATTGGGAAGGGGCGCTACGCGCAACGCCTCGCCGGCCACCTCGACGATGTTGGAGCCCCGGACTACATCGAGAGCGCCATCGATCGGATTCGTTCCAAGGTTCGTGCTGGTGACTGAGCTCGACAGTTTGCTGGACCGTCTCAACCCTGAACAGTTGGCCGCCGTGGAGTACAACGACAACACCGTGGTCCTAGCCGGCCCAGGGAGCGGGAAAACGGACACCATCGTCCTCAAGGTTGCCCGCCTCCTGCACACCGAGGTGGTTCCGCCGCGTGGTGTGGCATGCATCACCTATGGCAACGACGCCGTTCGTGAGTTCTCGATCCGCTTGCGGCGCCTCGGACTGCGCCAGGGTCATCGACTCTTCCTCGGAACCGTGCACAGCTTCTGCCTCAACCGGATCCTCCGGCCATTCGCCACGATCGCCGGTCGCCCCGACCTCGCTCGTCCGCGTGTGCTCACCCCGGCCGAGCAGAGACGGGCCATCCAGGCGTCACTCGATGCCGTAGGTGTGAGTGAGGACCCTCAATACTTCGACGCGACGCTGACTCGGATTCGGCGGGCTATGGCGTGCGGCGAGTCCTTGAACCCGTTCGACGAGCGGCATGTCGCCGTCGCCGAGCACTTCAACTCGCAGCTCGCGGTCGAGGAGGCTGTGGACTTCGAGGCGATGACACTGGAGGCGCTCCGCATCGTGCACATGTCAGAAGATGTCCGCGAGCTCTTGGTGGCGAGGTATCCGTGGTTTGCCGTTGACGAGTACCAAGATCTCGGCGGTCCTCTGCACCAGATCGTGACCGAGCTTCGTGGTGCGGGTTCGAGGATCTTCGCCGTCGGCGATCCGGATCAGTGCATCCTTTCGTTCACCGGTGCTGACCCGGCGTACCTGACGGAGCTGTCGGACGACGACGCCTTTCGGACGATCCGTCTTCGGTTCAACTATCGAAGCGGTGCTCGGTTGATCGCCGCCGCAGAGGCAACACTCGGCGCCGCCCGTAACTACCAACCAGCCCCAGATCGCGACCACGAGGGCGACATCGAGTTCGAGGAGGTGGACGGGGGACTCGAAGGTCAGGCCGACCACGTCATTCATGCCATCGTGCCGGAGCTGATCGCCGCCGGAGTCGAACCTCACGAGATCGCGGTGCTGTACAAGCAGAGGGGGGAGCTGTTCGATGCGCTCCTCGCCAAGATCCCGCAAGCGGACGAGCAGTATCTCGTGGAGAAGGACGTCAGGTTTCCTTCATCGCCCATCGTTCGATGGCTGCAGCGATGTGCGACGAAGGCTCTCGGCGGCGAGGATGCTGACTCGCTGACCGAGCTAGCGGCGCCTTACCGGGAACTACTCGCCTTCGGGGGTGTCTACGAGGAGGATCTCGTTGTTCGTGAGCGACTGCTCGACGCGATTGCCGACACGGATCCCAACCTCGAGTTGTCGGACTGGATGGCTGGGTTCGATGACGCGCTCGAGCTACGAGAGCTGCTCAAGACCGACGGAACGCGCCCCGATGATGTCGAGGCGATCAGGTCACTTAGAGAGGCATCCGCCTCACCGGTGCCGCTGCTCGACTTCGCTCGGGGCGTCCAGGTCCGCGGGCGAGTTGTCCTGACGACATATCACGCCTCGAAGGGGCGCCAGTTTGACGTTGTGATCCTTCCTGGCCTCCAGCTGTCTCTGTTTCCGTTCGCACGATGGGGCGGAGGCACATACCGGGCCACGCCGGTTCAGCTCATCGAGGACCGCCGCCTCTTCTACGTCGGTCTCACACGCGCTCGCTTCCAGGTACACCTCGTGTACTCGCCGTCGTTCGTCAACCGATGGGGCAACACCGTTGAAGGTGCATCACCATTCGTTCATGAGGTCGCGGCGCGCATCGGCGTGCGTCTGTGAACGACGTCGGCGCAGGTGACGACCTGGGCCGTCACGAGGGCCGTCGCGTCCTCCCCCACGCGGGCGGCGTCACCTGGCTAACACGACCCTGCATCAGAACCTGCGCTCCCCACCAGACGCGTAGCGCAGATTGCGTCGAGGTGATCAACAGCATCGGTAGCCAAGTGTCGCCATTCCCGCACGTGATCGATAGTCCGGGTTGCCGGGGCTAGCGCCCGGCTTCAATTGCGGATAGCAGGTCCTCGGCTAGCGCGACGAGGGAGGCCGCGATTGTGGCCGGGTCATCGGCAGTACCGGCGGCTCTGACCGCCATCGCCACGCCGTCGCGCGTCGTGGCGCCGAATAGGGGAGGCAGGCGGTTGATGGCGTCCACCGTCACGGCGCCGGCCAGTGGGTTCGACCGGAGCGCTAGCAGGCGGCGGGCGAGATCCTTCGTGTCGACAGCGCGGAGCAGCCGCAGCACGTCGAGTGCGTCCTTGTCGCGCACGCGGTCGTCGGCGTCGACCCGCTCGGCGATCTTGTGGACCTTGGCGACGAGCAGCGCGCCGGGGCCTGCGACCCACATGTCGATCTGGCGGTCGTCGCCGGGATCGAGCGAAGCGATCGTTCCCTTCTCGCGGTCGACCAGGGCACCTTCGAGTCCCCTGGCGCGACGAGCGGCACGCTTGCCGTGGGCGCCGAGTCGGGCGCCGCGTGTACCGGGGCCGGCGAGGGCTTCGGGGACCATGATGTCGACATAGATGCCGTCCGGGCTGAGCCACCCGCCGGGGTGTTCGCGTTGGGTGAATCCGTGGCCAGTGAGGAGATCGCTCAGCAGGGGGGCGTCGGCGAGGTCGGCCGGCGAGACGGTGAAGTCGGCGTCGGTGGTGTACTCGGCCACCGCAAGGTCGGCGCCGCCCGTGTGGAGGTAAATGGCCTGGGCGCCGACGAGGACCACCGCGTCGAGGTGTTCCTCGAGGGCCTCGGCGGCCTCGAGGAGCGCGGCACGGGCCCGGACGTAGAGCGGATCAGACACGCCAGGCATCCTCGTTCTTGCGCATCCACGCCAGCACCTCGTTTCCCTCGGAGGGCTCACGGCCGGGGCCGGTCAGTAGGTCGGCGGCAAGCTGGGAAGCAGCGACCACCCGGAGGTCGTCCCGTACGGTCGCCCGCTCGAACACCACTGGATCGAAGGGCTCGGCGAGCGCGACGTTGGCGCCGGCGTCCGCTGGGCGCAGCTTGAGTCGTTCTGCCGTCCGGCCGACGTCGTCGACGTAAACGGCAGCCTGGCGAGTCGGGGCGATCGGCGAGAACCTTTGCGCGGCCAGCGATCCCGTCGCGGCATAGATCCACTTGGCTTTTGACAGGGCGTCGGCGAGCGCCCGGAGACCACGGGGTTCGAGATAGGTGGCCACAGCGTTCGAGCGGGTGAACTCGTAGTCACGGCTCCAACGACGGATGGTGCCCTCCCAGTCGAGTTCGAGGAGGTCGCCGCGCGCCCCACGGGCGACGAGGCCGTCGCGGTCGAGCAGATCGAGCGTGCGCGACAGGGAGGCGAGCGGCACGCCGGCGCGTGCTGACAGCTCCCGAACCCCGTACGGGAGTTTGAAGTCGACGAGAGCGCGTACCGCCCGGCCGGCGGCTCGTCCCCGCAGCGACTGGAGCGACTGCTCGGAGGGCCATGGATCCTTCTCGGCACCGCGACGCTCGATGAACAGTCCGGGCCGATCGGCGACGAAACGCAGATTGCCGGTCGAGTCTCCAAAGCTCACACCGCGCTCGGCGAGGGACGCCCTGATGGTCGGCCCGAGGTAGGGAGCAACTACGACCGGGCGGCCTCGGTCGCTGAACGCTTCGAGCTGTGCGAGAACGCCGTCGAGGTGCCGACCTTGGATCGACTGCTTGGCTTCCACGACGAAGGTCGTCGCTGTGCCGTCGGGCGCGCTGACGGTCCACTCGAAGTCCGTGGCTCGGCGGTCGTGCTTGACCCCGCGGCGGCCGCGGAGGGACCAGTCGCGGGGAAGCGCGTCGGTGAGCAGTCGCTCGACGGCGCGCAGCGTCTGTGCGTCGCTCGGCTTGTCGCCGGCGACCGACGGGAGGTTCGTTTGGACAGCCATGTTGTTCCAGAAGTATAGCTGTTCCGGGGTCTACGGAACAGCACAGATAACGGAACGCGACCCAATCCGATGCTCACGAAATGCTCACAGAACGTAGCCGCAGGCCCCGTCACGGCCCGGCATGGCCCGGCACGCCGAAACGCGAAATCCCAGCTCAGATAGCATTTGGCGGCATCCGCCACCACCCACCATCACCACTCTCTGCGACTTAAACCTCTCTGGCCGAAAGGCCGTGCGGGTTCGACTCCCGCCCCGGGCACCTGGATCTAGCTGGGATTTTGTGACATCGCCATGCAGATCGTCGACCTGCGCGAGCGCCACGGCCTCACGCAGGCCGAGCTCGCCGAGCGTTGCGGCATGGACCAGGCGGACATCAGTCGCATCGAGAGCGGCTCCACCAGCCCCACCGCCAGGACACTGCAGCGCATCGCCGCGGCGCTAGATGCGGACCTCCGACTGGTCGCACGGGCTTTCTGACGTGTCGCCCTGGGGTTCTGTCGTCAGCGTGACGGTCGCCTCTGACGCTGCGCCTGCCGATGATCTCGGGGAGGTGGTCAGCTGCTCGAGCGCGACCAGGAGCTCTTCGATCGGCTGGTGAGGTGACTCGCCCGAACCGGTGGGAGTGTGATTCCAGGCGGCTCCACCATCCTGTCTCTGCGTGCTGCTTGAATGACGTCGACGAGGAGGAGTGCGCTGAAGACGATCGATCGGCTCCGGTTCGACGTGCCTCTGTACACGGTGGCTGACGCCGCGCGCATCGTTGACGTGCCGCCCAC
>JBOGEV010000284.1:0-10854 GCA_050742015.1 Acidimicrobiia bacterium | reverse complement strand
ACGGCAATGCCGGTGGCTCGGCTGCGGCCTATGCCGCCCTGCACGATGTCGAGGTGGAGGTGGTGGTTCCCCGAGCAACCCCTGCGTCCCTCATCGATGAGCCCCGGGCCTATGGCGCCACCGTCACTGTCATCGAGGGCACGATCAGCGACGCGGGCCGGTTGGTGGCGGAGAAGGAAGCCACCGACGGAGTCTTCAACCTGGCCACTCTTCGAGAGCCATTCCGGGTCGAGGGGAAGAAGATGATGGGCTACGAGATCCTTTGGGATCTGGCCCGACTCCCCGATGTGATCGTCTATCCGGCCGGCGGCGGCACCGGTCTGGTCGGGATGGTGAAGGCCTTCGACGAGATGGAGGCCATCGGCTGGATCGGTACCGAGCGACCGAGGATGGTGGCCGTGCAGATGGAAGGATGCGCTCCCATCGTCAAGGCATTCGAGGAAGGCGCCGACTCGGCCGAGCCCTGGAAAGACCCGGCCGAGACCGTTGCCTACGGGCTGCGAGTGCCCGCTGCTCTGGGAAACCGGCTGATGCTCAGGGGCTTGCGCCAGACCGGCGGCACTGCGATCGCGGTCGGTGAGGACGGGGCCCTCGCCGGAACCCGCAAGATGGCCGAGTTGGCCGGGATCTGGGGAACACCAGAGGGTGGAGCCTGTGTGGCGGCGATCGACCGGCTCTCGGATTCGGGCTGGATCCACTCCGATGAGACCGTGGTCATGTTCAACACCGCGGCGGCCGCCAAGTACCTCTGACCCCCTTCTTTATGCAGGGCGTCACATATCCGTGACGCCCTGCATTAGGTTGCGGCGCTCCTACGGGGTGCCCGGGTCGGAGAGGAAGTCCCAGGCCGCGTCGTCGCCCCAGGTGACGGGGACGGAGACCACGTCGCTGGGGGAGCCGTCTTCGGCCGAGTGCCAGAAGACCCGGATCGTCTCCCCGCCGGCGAAGGGGTAATCGATGTTGAAGCTGTAAAAGCCCCAGCAGCCGGTGCCACAGGTGGCGGTGGTGAAGTCCTCGTGGACCACGTTGCCCCCGGCATCCAACACCTCGAGGCTCACGGTCGCCTCGAACACATTGGCGAAACCGCTGATCACCAACGGGGCGTCACCCGATCCCGAAGCGGCCGAGTCCACATTGACCGAGTTGACCTGATCGAGGAATGCATCACGGCCCAGGGGCTGGCTGAGGTCGAGGCCCTCACTCCCGAAGGCGGTGACCGGCTGCCCACCGACTGTGAACAGCACTTCGGAGATCTCCTCGCCATCGCCTGAGGTAAAGATGAGCTGGTTGAGCATGGTGAAGTCGGCCAGAGCGCCCCCGGCTCCATCCAGGAACGCCTCGTTCATGTCGACCGTGACAATCTGGTCGGCCCTGGTCACGCTCACGACCTCCACGGGATCCGGAATCGAGGACTCGAAACCCTCGGGTAGGAACAGGTCGTTTGTGGTCAGCAGACGGAGGGCGGCAAATGTGTCCGAATCGTCGGGCAGTGCCTGCGCCGTGGCGAAGAACGGGACCAAGGCAGGATTGCCGAGGAAGGAGTTCTCCGGGCTCTGGGTCAGGAACACGATCACCCCCCTGGGCTCCGTGACCACTGCCGTGGTCGTGGTCGTGGCCGGCACCGTGGTGGTGGTCGGCTGGCTCGTGGTCGTGGCCGGCTCGGTGGTGGGCGTGGCCTCGGGCTGAGTCGTGGTCGGGGCCACGGTCGTTGTCGTCGCTACCGGGTCGACCTCCCCACCGCCTTGGGAGAGGAGGATGGGAATGGCGGCCAGGATCAGAACCACAAGTGCGGCGCCGGCGAACACGAAGATCGGTCGCGGCTTGGACGTTTCACGCTGGGTCACGGTGACCTCCTCGGGGAAGGGCGGTGGCTCGGGCGACATGGCCACCAACCGGTCTGCAAGTTCCTTCATCCTTCGGTCGTCATATCCACTCATGACAGCCACTCCTCGAGGTGGTTTCGGGCCCGGGCCAGATGACGCTTCACGGCCCCGGTCGAGATGCCCATTCGTTCGGCCACTTGGTCCGCAGGGAGATCGGCCCAATAGGTGAGCAAGACGGCCGCCCGTTGCTGCACCGACAGACGGTCGACGGCGTTGAGGACGTCGATGTCGATCTCCTGTGCCGGCGCCGACTCTGGCGGCGCCGTCCTCAATTCCCGCAGCCGTCGCGAGAGCGTGCTCCGATGGTGATCGTTGGCCACGCTCAGAACGGCTCGATACAGATAGGCCCTCCGGTTTGTCACCTCCGACCACTTTCGGGAGGAGAAGGCCTTGAGACAGGCATCGGTCACCACGTCGGCGGCGTCAAAGGGACCCACCAGGCCTGTCGCATACCTGGTGAGCTCGACGGCGTATGACCGATATACCTGTTCGTTGTCCATCACACCTGTGGCGGTGATCATGCCCGTGAGACGGAGCCGAGCCCGGGATTGGGTGACACCAGGCTGGACGTTTCTGTTTGACGACTCCCGGTCGGGTGGTTTAGGTTCTTCGCCCCCTGGCAATTCGTGCCAGGTCTGCCCCTATATGCGAATCGCCTACGTCTTCGGTCTTCTCGTCCTGGCTGTGGTTGGTGGTGCCCTGTTCGGGCTGTTGGACGATGATGAGACGGGACGGCGGACCCTGGCGGCAGAAACCCATCCGACGCTTCCCCCTCCTACTCCGACGACCAGCGAACCGCCAACGACCACCGTCCCATCCGGGATCGCGCGTGTCCCCGACCAGAGTCCGACCGGCGTGACGGTCCGAGACCTGGTGGGCACAACGACCACCACCGAGCCGCCACTCGAATCCGCCGCCCAGCCACCGAGCACCGAGCCGCCTCCGCCGACCAACCAACCACCGGCATCCGCGGCGACTACCACCACCGTTCCCCCTCCCCCACCACCGCCCGAGGTGCAGGGAGGCCCGAACACCGAGTTCGAGTCGCAGTTCGCCTCCTCGATCAACTCCAACAGATCGGGGAATGGTCTCGCGCCGTTGAGCAGGGACGGTTCGCTCGACTCCAGGGCTCGGTCGTGGTCCGAGGCGATGGCCAACGCCGGCGGCTTGTCCCACTCCGATCTGGGATCGCTGCTGCCGCCCTGGTCGGCCGCCGCCGAGAACGTGGGCGTCGGTGGGTCTGTGAGCGCGGTCTTCGAGGCGCTGGTCGGATCCAGCGGGCACCAAGCGAACATGCTCGGGGACTACACCCACTACGGGGTTGGCGCCTGGGTCGACTCCTCGGGGACGATCTGGACCACCCACGTGTTCACCCGCTGATCGATCTTCTGCCTTGACCTCTTCTTGATGATCCGCTGAAGCGGTCATGACCTCCGATTTCGGACACTGGTGTCAGGAATCACCAAGGAGGTCGTTTCATGTTCAGAAAGATGCTCGGCACATTCACAGCGGTCGCCGCCGCTCTCTTACTCGTCGGAGTGGCCTGGGCTTCGGGAGACGATGCCCGCGACGACTCGAGCTCCGGATCATCCGCCGTCTCGGCCAGCGCCGACGTCTCTTCGTCCGCGGCGCTGGCTACAGAATCGACCGGCACGAGCCTGGACGACAACACGTCGACCAGCGTCGACGACAACTCGTCGAGCACGAGTGTCGATGACAATTCGTCGACGAGCATCAGTCTGGTCGACACGTCTACGAGCACCAGCACAACCATCGACTCGACGACCAGCACCAGCATCGACGACAACGGGTCGACGAGCTCGACGATCGACGACAATCAGACCGTCCTGATCACGACCGATCCCAAGACGTATGACGTCAACGGTGCGGGGACCGTGAGTCTCCAGCTGGTCGCCGGACAGCTGGTACTCATCGATGCCAATGCGGCGTCTGGCTGGAGCATCGAGCTGGACAAGGCCGACAGCCGGGAGATCAAGGTCGAGTTCGAGAGCGGCGACTCCGACGCCAAATTCGAGGCCAAGCTCGACAACGGCGAGTTGAGGGTCAAGATCGAAAGGGACTGACCCAGCGGGTCAGCCCAACCAGACCCGAATGACCGCCCCGCCACCGGGGCGGTCATTCATTTCCATGGAGCCACCCGCCGACTCTGCGGATCGGCGGACGATGTCGAGGCCGAGCCCGGTCGAGCCTGCCCCGCTGACCCCTCGAACGGCCAGATTGCCAGAGCTGAACCCAGATCCCTCATCGCTGACCTCCAGCCAAGGTCGTTCCCCGGTCGAGCCGGTGGAAACGGCGAAGGCAGTGCCGGGCTCCGTGTGGGAGAACACATTGCCGACAAGGGCATCGACCATGGCCTCGACGGCTTCGGCAGGCAGCCCAACTGGCACCGACGGAGAACTGATGTTGAGCGACATCTCCCGGTCCTGCTCCTCGGCGAGCACAGCCCAAAAGGCACTTCGGTCGGAAACGACCCCGGCAAGGTCCGACTTGCCCCTCTCCGCCGTCGGGACCGAACGGGTGGCGAGGATCAGTTGGTCGATGGCCTGCTCGAGACGTTCGACCTGACCCAGGACCTCGTCTCGCTCCCCGTCATCCGTCAGTTTCTCCGCCTGGAGCCGGAGCGAGGTCAGTGGAGTCCGCAGCCGATGCGACAGGTCGGCCGCGGCCTCACGCTCCTCGGCGATCAACTGTTCGAGACGTCCCGCCAGCCAGTTGAACGACTCGCCAACCTCCCGTATCTCGGCAGGGTCACCCACCTCGACCCGGGCATCGAGGTCTCCCTGACCGAGTCTCTGGGCGGCCGATGCCAGATCTCCGATCGGCTTCACCAGACGCCGGCCGAGCCGGTCTGCCACCCAGACCGCGATCGCGATCAAAAGGACACCCAAGAGGGCGAGCAGAAGCCAGGCTTCGTAGACACCTTCGGTCAGGGCCTCCTCCGGGACGAACACGTTCACCACAGCGGTGCCCTCCCTCCCGATCACCGGAAGGGCGTATTCCCAACCCCCTTCGACGAAGCCGTTGATCGTGGCCTGCCTTTGGACCGCCGCCGGAACCAGGGTGCCCTGACCCGGCATCGGCTCTCCGACGATCGTCCCGTCGGGCAGGACCACGATGGTGCCCGGGTCGAGCGGTCCCAGGGCGGATTCGATGGCCTGCGCTTGCTCGTCGAGGGTGACCGTGAGCGCCAACAGGGCGGCCGTCGACTGGGCCGTGCGCTCGGCCTCGAGCCTGGCGCGGTCGCCCGCCTGTCTCCTCACCAACAGGCCCAGCGGCACGAGCAGCGCAATGACGACGAGGGCAGTCGTGGCCAGGCTGAGAATGGCGAGGCGACGTCTCACCCGGTGGGATCGACCAGCTTGACCCCGACCCCGTGGACAGTTCTCAGATAACGGGGCTCTTGGGCTGTCTCGCCGAGCTTGTTGCGCAGCCAGGAGAGATGGACATCGACAGTCCTCTCGGCTCCTCCATAGGGCTCACGCCAGACTTCGGCCATGAGAGCCCTCTTGCTCACCACCTCGCCAACTCGTTCGGCCAGGGTGCAGAGCAAGTCGAACTCCTTCGGGCTCAGGTCGAGTTGGTTGCCCTCGAGGGTCGCCTCCCGTGCCGCGGGGTCGAGCGACAGGTCGCCGACCCGGATCACGTGGCCGGGTTCAGAGGCCGAGCCTCGACGCAGCAGGGCACGTACCCTGGCCTCGAGCTGGGCCACCGAGAACGGCTTGACCAAGTAGTCGTCGGCACCCGAGTCCAGGGTCCGAACCACAACCTCGTCGGCGCCGCGGGCAGTGATCACGATGACCGGCACCTGGCTCACGGCCCGGATCATCTTGAGCAGCTCCGAGCCATCGAGATCGGGCAGGCCCAGGTCCATCACCACCAGATCGGGAGATCGTTGCACCGCGAGCTGCAAACCTTCGAGAGCCACCCCGGCGCTCTCGACGTCGTGGCCCTGGGCGGCGAGAGCGTCTGCAACGAGGCGCCGGATCTCCACGTCGTCTTCGATCAGCACGATCAGCGCCATTGCGGCAGGTTATCTCTGGCTCTCCATCACACCCCGCGTCTTGAGCGAACCTTGATGTTTGCTTGAGGAACAGGATTCCGGGCCCTGCGACAATGGGGAGATGAGCAAGTGGGCCATTGCCGGGGCTTGGGTGCTGGTGGCCGCGATGGCCACCACCCTGACATGGCAGATCGTGAGCGCGGCTGACGCCCAAGTCAGCGAGCGGCCACCCCTTCAGGTGGACGCACCTCTGGCGAGCTCCTCGGGCTCCACCACCACGGCAACCGTGCCCCCAACCACGTCGACGAGCCTGCCCGGCTCCACCAGCTCTTCGACGACGACCACCAGCGCGACATCTTCATCGACGAGCCCCGGCTCTTCTTCGACCTCCGCCCCGCCCCCAACGGCAGCGACTTGGGCCTCGCAGTCTGTGCCGACGGCCGGCGGCGTGGTCGTGATCAGCTACCGGCCCGATGAAGTCGTATTGAGCTCGGCGTCGCCGGCGGCCGGGTTCGCCGCCGAGATCAAGAAACAGGGGCCGCCCGAGGTCGACGTCGAATTCGAGAGCGAAGACGCAAAGTTCAGAGTGAGGGCGAGATACGAGAACGGCGCCCTATCGATCGAGACCGGCTAGTGGTCTGCTAGCGGAGCAGGGCGTCGCGGCCGGTCTGCTCCTCACGGACCCGGGCCACCAGGTACTCGATCATCTTCCAGGCCAGCTCGGGATGGGACTTGACCAGAGGACGGAACTCCCACTTGGAGATGACCAGCGTCGAGAGGTCGGTCTCGGCGACCACCGATGCCGACCGGGGTGCGTCGTCGACGAGTGCCATCTCGCCGAAGAACTCACCCGGACCGAGATGGGCGACGGTTCGCCCGCTCCGGAATATCTGGGCCTTACCTTCGATGATCAAGTGGAATCCGACTCCGCCCCGTCCTTCGGTGATCACCGAATCGCCTTCCTTGTGCACTGTCTCCTTGGCGGTATCGAGGACCCTCTCCAGGTCTTTCTTGCTCAGATCGCTGAACAGCGGAACCCCACCCAACCAGTCGAGCTTCTCCTGCTTCGTCGCCAAGACGCCTCCTCGATCATCGCCGGACAGTGGTCCGATCTTATCCCGCCGCCCGGTTCCGCGCCCCGAACCCCGGCCCCTCGACGACGGCAGGTCGTCACTGCGTAGAGGAAAGCCGAGTACGTCGACACCGCCCGCTCCATCGCCACCGAGGGGGCTGGAATGGGATGCTCAGTCTGTTCGACCGCTACCTGAGCTGAGCCACTCGACGAGCCATTCGGCGAGCCGGTCCCCGTCGGTGGGCTGCGTCAGAGTGGCTACCCCCGCAGCCACCGTGGCCTCGGGGATCTCGACGTCAGTCCGCGACTCCATCACAGCTTTCGTGTAGGCCGGCTCGAACTCGGGGTGACCCTGGATCCCGAGGAACGTGTCCCCCACTCCCAGCATCGACACCGGGCAATGTTCGTTCCAACCCAGGACCTCACCACCCGGCGGCAGTTTCTCGATCTGATCCTGATGGCCGTTGAGGACCCGATAGGTGTCACCTATGCCGATGTCATCACGCACTGCGACCTCTTTGACCCCGAGGCCCCAACCCCGCTCCGACCTGACCACCGTCCCACCCAAGGCCTTGGCGATCAGTTGATGTCCGAAGCAGATCCCGACGAACGGAACCTCGGCTGCGGCGACCTTGCGGACGAAATCCTCGAGATCCCTGATCCAGGCTGCCTCGTCGTTGACCGAGTGCCGGGATCCCGAGGTGATCCAGGCGTCGCACTCGGAAGGGTCTTCCGGGATCTCCCCGTTCACCGAGTCATAGACCACGATCTCGATGTCGTCGTGGCCGGCGAACAGCCGTCGAAACATGTCTTCATAGTCTCCGGCGATCCCGAGGAACTCGGGTCGCACATGGTCACAAAGAAGCAGGCCGAGCCGCATCCGGCCATTCTGCCGCGTTTGCCGGTTTCCACCACGTCCGGGTGCGGGTAAGTGATGGGCCACTGTCCACTACAGAGGAGACAATCGTGGAATGCCAACATGGCTCCTGTACCTGCCAGGTCTCGGCCGCCGACCCCTATTGCGGGGATTTCTGCCGTGAGCAAGACGCCATGGCTCAACTCGGGTGCGGATGTGGGCACGCCCAGTGCCAGGGCACCCCGATGGAAGAAGGGTTCTAAAGCCCCCACACGCGCTTCTGGCGCGGTCATCTCGGTTTCATCAGCGCATCCACCGCCACCGCACCGGAGCTCGAGACGATGACCGGGTTGACATCGATGGCCCCGATCACACCAGCCGCGTCGTGAGCCAGCTCCGAGAAGCGGGCGATGATGTCGGCCAACGCCTCGATGTCGACCGGGTCTGATCCTCGGACGCCATCGAGAAGGGGCCGGATCCGGAGCCGGTTTAGCGCACGCAGCGCGCCTGGCCTGTCGAGCCGGGGCAGCACCGCCACCCGGTCCCCAATCAGTTCGATCAGGGTCCCGCCCGCCGCGACGATGACCACCGGGCCGAACTGCTCGTCGGTGACCAGCCCGAGCCCGATCTCGACGCCTCCATGCACGTGCTGGGACACGATGGCCCGCGGTCCGAGCCGAGCCGAGAGATCGCGGTAGGCGGCGAGCAGAGAATCCCAGTCGGAAATGCCGACCACAACTCCGGCGACCTCCGTCTTGTGATCGACCCCCTCGGCCGTCTTGAGGACAAGAGGAAATCCGATCCGGTTCGCCGCCTCCATCACGCCGGGCTCGTCGTCGACCACCTCGAACACAGGGACCGGGATGCCGTACGCGGAGAGCACGCCCAATGCCGAGGGCTCCCCCTCCAGACCCGGGGCGAAATCCGAAGCCCAGGACAGTCTTGCCTGCAGCGGTGGATGTCCGGCACGGCGGTGGTGGTCGATGATATGGGCGAGAGCGCGGAGCCCGGTCTCGGTCCCCTCGAGCACCGGGATACCTGCGTCACGAAGCCGCCGAGCCTGGACGGGGTCCAGCGTCGTGGCCACGTTGGCCAAGACCACGAGCGGCTTACTGGTCCTTTCGGCGACCGTCAGTGCCGCCTTCGAGTAGGTGTCATCGGCGATCTCTTCGGCGGTCAGGTCGACGCTGAACGCCAGCACCCCGATCGACGGATCGTCAGCCAGAGCGAGGAGGCACTGGACGAACAGATCTTCGGCTCCCCTACCGGTACCCCAGGCATCGACCGGATTTGCCGCCTCCAAACCGGGGTCGAGGATCTCTTCGAGACGGCGTGTGGCCGGCTTGCCCAGAGTAGGGAGAGGCATACCGACCCGTTCCGCAGTGTCGATGAGCAAGGCCCGCTCCCCGCCCGAGTCGTGGACCGCTCCGAGCCCGGGTGCCGTCGCCCGTCGGCCTGCGGCGAACAGTTCGATGGTGTCCGTCATCTCGTCCATGGTCCACACCCGGTGCACGCCATGGGCGTCGAACAGAGCCTCGTAGACCGCATCGTCCCCGGCCAGACCTTCGCTGTGGGTGACGACTGCCTCCCGACCCCGCGACGTGCTCCCGACCTTCAGTGCGATCACCGGCACGTCCCGCCTCTCGGCTTCGGCCAGGGCACCGGTGAAGCCCTCGGGATTGCGGACGGTCTCGAGAAACAGGGCCAGGACCCGGGTGCTGTCAAGGCCCAAGGCCCAATGCATGTAGTCGTCCATCGTGGTGTTGATCTCCAAGCCGGTAGAGACCACGAGGTTGAAACTGATGCCCCGGCGATTGTGCAGCATCGCCGAGAACAGGGACCCCGAGTGACTGAGAAAGGTGACGCTCCCGGAGTAAAGATCGGCCGGCTGAAAGAACCCGCAGATGCGAATGTCATCTTCGAGATTGAGAAATCCCATGCCGTTGCCGCCACAGATGGGAATGCCTGCCTCCGCGGCCGATGCCCGAAGACGGTCGCGCATGGGGCCTCCGTCGGCCGCTTCTCCGTGGCAGCTGGCGAAGATGGCCACAGAGCGGGCTCCGATTCGGACCGCCTTCTCCATCTCCACCTCGAGCTGGTCGTTGGCGACGGCCAGGACCGCCAGGTCCACGGGGTGGTCCAACTGGTCGAGCGACTGCAGCGCATCGATCCCGTGCACACGCTCGTGACGTGGGTTGATCGCGTAGAGGTTTCCTTTGAACCCGCCGGAAACGAGTTGCCTGACCGTTTGGTCTCCGACCGAGCCCGGTCTCTCGCTGGCACCCACCACCGCCACCGATCGGGGCCTGAGCATGGGGTCGAGTGACTTCATCGTGGAGACCGCCTGAACGGCGATTCAGCGTACCGGCGACGGCTCTGTGGCTGCAACGAAGCGAAACGCTGTGCCAAGATTGTGTGGTGAGCCCCAGACCGAGCCTGACCGAGACCCGCCGCAACGAGATCCTGGCTGCCACCAGTGCGACCATCGCCGACCGGGGATTGTGCGAGACCCGGATCGCCGACATCGCCGACCATATCGGAGCTAGCCCTGCCCTGATCCTCTACTACTTCCCGTCGAAGGCCGCCCTGGTCACCGAGGCTCTCGTCTATCAGGACCAGATGTTCCACGAGGCGGTCAAAGGCGAGCTGGACGCAGCCGGCTCGGCGGCGGCCAAGCTCCAAATCCTCATAGAGGCCAGCTGTCCCAAGCCGCCCAGGGCCAACGGCGAGCCCGACGGTTGGTTGCTATGGCCGGCGGCATGGGAGATGTCCCGACACGACCCGACCCTCGCCGCGGCCCGGGCCCGGCTCGACGAGTCATGGCGGGCACAGATCGCCGCCATCGTCGAGGAGGGAAAGGCCGCGGGGGAATTCGAGGATGTGGACGCATCCGACTTCGCCATCCAGCTCGCCGCCCTGCTCGACGGCCTCGCCATCGAGGTGATGCTCCGCGACCCAACCGTGGATGCCGCACGCATGGGCAAGCTCGCCAACTCCTTCGTGGAGATGTCGCTCCGGACCC
>JBOGEV010000283.1:0-1819 GCA_050742015.1 Acidimicrobiia bacterium | reverse complement strand
ACGATCTGTCGTGACTGGTGCACGAACACCGATACGTGGCCTTCGCCGGGAAAGGTGGCGACCTCGGCCCCGGGCAGCCTCGCCCCCAAGTAGTGGGCGATTGAGAGCGGGGCATCCGTGTCGGCCTCCCCATGCCAGATCCGAACCGGGATCGGATCGCGGGGCGGTACCCCTTTCCCACTCCCGCGCCGCCAGCTGAAGATCGAGCAGGGCTCCCTTCGGGCCCTGGCGGAGCGCGTCCCGAAGCATCTCCAGGAAGGCGCTTCTGATACGCGGTTCAGCCACCACCAACTGATCGGGCGGGGAGAGGCTCGACGTAGCACAATTGGCCGTGAAGTCGGGCGCAACCCGCGCAATGAACCCGGAGAACCGCAACAAAAGCGAGATGATCCGCGGCCACCGCTCGGCTACGTCACCTAGCCCAGTTGGCACGTCGGAGAGGCGCCCTGGCGGCGCGTCGCCGCTGACGATCCCCATGGCCCGGACCGGGAGGTCCGGAGTGGCCGCAGCGATCGCATAGGGGGTCCCTCCCGAGAACCCGGGGACGCCGAGCCCACTCAGCCCGAGGTGCTCGACGAGCACAGTCGCATCGTCCACCCAGTCGCCGATCCTGCGACCTGGCTGATAGTCCGACTGACCGCACCCGGGCCGGTCCGGTGTGATCATGCGGACTCCGCTCAGGTCGTTCATGAAGACGCGGCGCTGAAGGCGGGATCCAGGTGAGCCGTGACAAAACAGGATCCGCGCACCGTCGGGGTCGCCCGCCTCCTCCCAGGCCAGAAGTCGGCCATCGCCGAGGGTCAGAGTGCGTGTTGTCTCAATGTTTCCCTGTCATAGGGCTTCCCGAAGACGTGCAATGCGAAACATCCAGGCTTGGGATGGCTTCGTTGATGACGGGGGATCGTGACCTCGGCGGGGCAGACTGAAGGTGTGTACGTGATCGTCTACGTGCCGGAGGGAGCCGAGCCGGAGGTGTTCGGGCCCTTCTCCACCTTTCCCCAGGCGCTGAATCTCCTCCGTGCCCTGTCCGGTGCGGCTGGACATCCGCTGAGTGCGCCGCCTTCGGGTCTGATGGCAAGCGTCGACCTGTTGATCGATGGTGAGCGCCATCGCTACCAGTTGCTCAAGCTGGGCTCCGCCTCACAACTCGAGATCCACGTCTCGGTTATTGACGAGATCCGGGCGACCACTCCGATCCAGGTGATCGCCGAGGGCGATCTCGCCCCACCGGGGAGATTCTCCAGCTACTGAACCGGGCGTCGGTAGGTCTCGGCATCGACGTCGAGAACGCGGACGACGAAGCTACTTGTGCCGCGGTGGCTCACGAACCCACCCATGCCCTTGTCACAGCCGCAGTCGGGGCACAGACCACCGGGGGAAGGTGAACGAGTTCACCGGGGACGGCCCAGTCGTAGTCCGAGTCCGAAGCTGTCGACTCCGCCGCCACGAATACCTTCATGATCACTCCCTCTGATGGACCTGAGGAGAAAACTACGAACTGCCCCTGACGAAAATCCGGCGGAATGGCTGGGAACCCCGGAGGTCGGAGTTCTGTCAGCAAGAGGGCGAAATAGAACCGGGTGAGTTGTGGGCCTTGTGGACATCCGCAGTCAATGTCTCTGCAGCCGTGTTGCACAAGACCTAGTGAAAACGGGGCGAGGTGAGACCTCGGATCGGGGTGTTCTCCCGGTTCAGCTGCCCCTTTCGGCTGCTCCTTAGGTGATCTCTTGGTGGGCCCACGTGGACTTGAACCACGGACCTCATCCTTATCAGGGATGAAGTCACGACGCACAAACTTGCAGGTCAGAGCCCTTTGCGG
>JBOGEV010000282.1:0-4076 GCA_050742015.1 Acidimicrobiia bacterium | reverse complement strand
GGGTCTAAACCGACAAGGGGGGGGCATTCCGAACATTGGCAGGCATACTGTAGTGGCTCCTGGAAAGCAGGGGCCTACGGACTTGGCAGGAACATTCCACCACTTGGGGGCAAACGGCATTGTCGAGAGTTATGCTTCGCTTGAGGGCGAACTTGCAATGATCGAGTCACAAGCGGATCATGTCGAGGGAACCTTCTGGTTCGTAGCCTATCTGTATTGCAGGGCCGCCCCAATCGAGCTGCCCGGCGTCATTTGCAATACACCCCTAGACTTCGACCCACAGGCCCCGAGGATCACGGTCACGGGTACTTTCGAGGCCTTTCTCGAACCAGACGAGCCCGGCATCCCCCAATAAACACGAGAAAGCCCATCAAGATGCGTGGAGACTGGGAAATCTGGAGCCTCCCGGGCTCGGAGATCGTCCTATGAAATGGCTAGGCTTCGCATTGTCAGCGAGCCTGTTACAGGGATGCAGCGATGCTTCCGGGCCGCCCGGTTGCACCCAGATCGGCTGCGGTACGAGAAACGGTCTGGAGATCGAACTGACCGGCAATCTTCCTGAGACTTTTGTACTAACGATACCGGTTGGAGGTTCCTCGAACATCCTGATCGAATGCTCCCCGTCGACCCCATGCGACAGAGTATTCCTCCAGGATTTCACACCACTAAGTGTTTCCATCTCCATTCATGGCGAGTCCCTCGACTTCAGGGCCGATTTCGTACCAGCCTATCAGGTTACCTACCCCAACACCCCGGACTGCCCACCAGAGTGTGAAAGGGCGACGATCCTCGTCGATGTTCCGTAACCACCCCCGAACCGGACGACTCACTCCAGGGGTCGGTTCGCCACCCGTGGCACCGACTAAGCGTCGCCACCAGGCCGTATGCGACGCGGGCCCGGCTTCATGCCGGGCCCGCATCGTGCTGGTGGAGGCGGCGGGAGTCGAACCCGCGTCCGAAGACGTCGTTGCAGAAGCCGCTACAGGTTTAGTCGGCTGAGCGTTGTCCCCGGACGGCCTGCCGCCGACGCGCCAGCCGCCGGGTGAGCCCTCGTCCCGACCGAAGCCGGGGTCTCGTCACGCGCCAGAAGGCAGGGCGCGCGACCAGCCCGCTTTGTCGTCGATCCACCTCCCGCCGGCGGGCGGCGGCCTGGAGGGGATCGGGCTACGTGTTTTTACGCAGCCAGCGCGAAGTTGTCGTTCGCAGCTACTAGGTTCCCAGGACCGTTTAACGTGTGGACCTGAGATGCACGACCTGCTGCTTCTGCCCCGTCCTTCCCCGTCGAAGCCGTTTCGCCCCCACGAGAGCGGAGCCTGTGTTGCTGCAATGAATATACCCGGGAATGACGGATCGTTCCATGGGTCACGCGGGGCTGCCCCGCTGCGGTGGCCCGGCGAGCTGCCACAGCAGCGCCGCCCAGCCGAGGGCGATCGGCACGATCATGATGCGGACCATGAAGCCGGCATGGACGAAGACGTGAAGAGCCGAGCCTGCCCAGCAAGCCCATAAACGAACGGGGGGCGCCGAAAGCGCCCCCCGTCGCTCGGTGCTTTTCGGGAGAAGGTCTAGTACATGTCCTCCATGCCGCCGCCACCCGGCATCGACATCTTCTTGTCCTCCTCCGGCTTCTCGGTCACGACCGCCTCGGTCGTGATGAGGAGCCCGGCGATCGAGGCCGCGTTCTGGAGCGCGGTGCGCGCAACCTTGGTCGGGTCGATGACACCCGCCTCCATGAGGTCCTCGAACTCCATGGTCTGGGCGTTGAAGCCGACGTTCTTCTTCTCGGCCTTGATCTTCTCCACGTAGATCGCGCCCTCGAGACCGGCGTTCTGGATGATCCACTTGGCCGGCTCTTCCAGCGCCTTCTTCACGATCTCGACGCCCCGCTGCTCGTCGGGGTTCTCGAGCTCGAGCTTGTCGAGCGCCTTCTGGGCGCGGAGGAAGGCCACGCCGCCGCCGGGCACGATGCCCTCCTCGACGGCCGCGCGAGTCGCGTGAAGGGCGTCCTCGACACGCGCCTTCTTCTCCTTCATCTCGGTCTCGGTCGCGGCACCGACGTTGATCACCGCGGCGCCACGTTCGAATTGGCCCATGTCGACTATGCGTTGACGAGCCGAGAAGGCTTCGGGTACAATGGCTCTACGGCTGATTCTGGGAAAGGAGTGCAGAGTACGGAGACATCTCGTTGGACGGTTGTCCTCATCGGACAGAGGTGGAGGGAATTGTCTGGTACCGTCCGAGGGTTTGGCGGGTTCCTGGGCCTTGCAGTAATGGTCGCCTGTGGAGGTGAGGAGGTTCTCGCTCCCCCGGAGGTTGAACGGGGGACCGATCCAGAAGTGTCCCGACTCCTCGACGAAGTCGGCACCAACGGAGCCGTTCTTATCATGACGATCTCGGCAGGTCCCGGTGTTTACACGCTCAAAGCCACACGGGGGGGCAAATCGGCCACGACCAAAAGAGGATGGACCGTGCGGGCTGAAGGTCGGCGTGTCAGTCCGAGTCAGGTTCCAGCGGACCGCCCCTTGGCGAGCCTCGATTTCCTGATGGAGCCAGAGTTGGGCAACCAGAAGCCTGGCGCTCAGGACACCTTCCGTTATGGAGCGGCGATTCGATGCAATGGCTTGCCGGTGGCTTTTCACGTGGACAGCATGAAGCAGACGCGACTCGCCCAGACGGGCGGCCACAAGACGGAGCCTGGAGGCCATCCGGAGCCGTTCCCACTCGGCACCTTCGAGAAGACCTCCGGTCCCTCAATGTTTGACGGGTTCGAACACGTCTGGGACAGCACCTACGAAGCCGACTCGCTTTCGGGTGATGAGGACAACTTCATCTCGATCACTGTCAATGATCCCTTTCTGACCTCGTGTAATGGGGTACGGCTCTCGGGCATGATGAAAGGGGCGGTGCGAGTGTACGATGAGCTGGTTCACATCGAGGAAGGACCTCATCTGTATTACCAAGGCATTACAAGTCATCACTTTGACGTCTTTTGGGTATCACCCAGCGTTAAGGATACAACTCTCCTCACAGCTGAGAACTTCTTTCGAGACAATCAGCAACGAAAGATCCAGTTGAATGCTGCCTCCTTGATCTATGGTGGAAAGAACGACGTGAACGGCCAGTGGCGGGATCCCGAACACAAGTGCATCGGCTCGGACTGGATGTCGACCTGGATGCCGGTGCCGGCCCATCTTTTGATACCGGTTTCTGGTTTCGACAGATAAAGGCCGCCGGGCGAGACGCCGGATTCCGTTCATGCGAGCCTCATGGTCAGGCAGGGAGCCCCCCCAACCATGTGCATTGCATAGGCAAGAGCAACTGATTCATGGTAGCTTTGAAGCACTCGCGCGTTTCTGTGATCCCACTAGCTCTCGCCCTCATCTGCGGGCGGGTCGGTGCGCTACAGGCCCAGGACCGACCTCCTGTCACATATCCGGGATGGATTTGGGCCGATAGTGTCGAGCCCTCCATTGATGTGCTGGCTTCCTATGACTCGCTGAGCGGGCGGTGGCGTTATGAGTACACCGTCGAAAATGGCGTCAATGCGGCACAGGACATCATCACGTTCAACATGCAACTCTTCGAGCCGCCGCCTGCATACGAGCTCGTCACTTCGCAGGCCCCGAGCGGATGGTGGACGGGTGTTCACTTGCCACGTGGTGCCATCCCCGGTATTGTCTTCGAAGGCGAGCGCCCGAACACGCCTCCAGGCTCGGTGTGGGACCCATCACCTGCGCAGATCCCTCCTGGATTATCGTTATCCGGTTTCCTCGTCGAAAGCCCTTACCCTCCGGGATACGCCCGCCGGTATGTGCAGGGTTACGTGCCCCTCCCCTATCTGACGGAGGAGCCAGATTTTGACATGATCATTCCCCATGACACGACCAACTCCCAGCGCGGATGGACGCTGGGTCCGACCCTCTACACTGAGGTTCTCACCCCAGGCGATGACGGGCTGACGACTGATAACTTTCTGGGGTGGATGAACATCAGCGACTTCGCCACCATTTTGATCGACCCCGCTCCCATCGCCATCAAGTTCAGCGTCGTGGGCGAGACCGTGTTCCCCGAGACGT
>JBOGEV010000281.1:0-77046 GCA_050742015.1 Acidimicrobiia bacterium | reverse complement strand
GTTATCAGGACCACAATCTCCGCGTCCTGGTGCCGGCTTTTCACCGGAGGGGCTGGCGTATCGCCCCGAATCAAGGTTTTGGACTATTCCCTCCTCGCCACGAGGCACACGAATACATGTTGGACGTCCTGAAAGATTGGACGAAGGAACTCGTGCCCACTCCCAACAATGAGCAGTGCACGCCTGTGCCTTGATCGGGAATGCCGACCCGACGTTTCATGTAGCTGCCACGTGACCCTGACCGCGCGGTCCGCACTGACCGGCCGCCAGGGGAAATTGCCGGGCCAGCTGAGCCCGGGTCAGATCACGATGAGTTCGTGGGGGAACTTGGTCACCTGTTCATGCCCACCCTCGGTCAGCACAAAGGTGCGTCCGAAGAAGATCCCGAGCAGGCCGTCAGGCGTGATGATCGTCGGCTCCAGCATGGCAACGGTCCCGGGCTCGAGCGCGAGCTCATCCTCCCCGGCAACCACGTGGTCCCACATGACGTGCGGGGGATGACTGACGAAGTCGATGCAATGCAGGTACAGGGGCCGTGAGTCATAGCCCTTGTCCCGGAAGAAGACACTGGCCTTCATCACGTCTTCCCACGTCTTGCCGCCGACCAACTGTTCGGCCATCAGGTCGAATCCGGGCAGCACGACTCCTTCGAAGAACTCACGGATCCACGACGGAGGCTCGCCGATACAGATCGGGGTTCCCAGTTGGACCGAATATCCGTTGTAGCCGCAAGCCAGCTCATTGATGATGATGTCGCCCTCCTGCAGCGGACGACTCGAGGGCCAGGGGTTGCCGAACACCATGGCCGGGTTGTCCATAGGCGTGGCGCCGAGGATCGTGAAGTCCATCTGCCCACCGCCGTCCATGACGGCATGAGTGGCGGCCGCCGCCAGCTGGTACTCGGTGACACCAGGGCGCGCCGTTGCGATCATGGCGTTGAAGGCCTGGTCCATGAGCCGACCCGCCTTGCGCACGCACTCGATCTCCTCCGGGCTCTTGACGTGGACCAGCTCGTGGAAGAAGTCGCCCACCCGCTCCAGCGTGGCGTCTGGCAAACCGTCGCGCAGCCGTTCCCACTCGTCGACGGGGAGATGGTGCCCGTAGACCGGGTCGACGTGGGAGACGCCCACGGTGCCAGCGGCCAGCCCCCACTCCTGGATCAGGTCGACGATCACCTCGCCCGAATGACCCCATCGCGAATGACGGACGTCCTGGAGCGGGGTCGCCCGCCGGACCGCCTCGCGGTGGGCCCCACCGGGCCCGCAGACCAGGACCGGCTCGCCTTCGGGTGGCACGACCACGTAGGCCGACATGGCGTGCCATTCCCAATGGTTGCTCAGCCAACGCATGCCACCGCCCCAACTCCAATGGTTGGGACCACCAGCCGCGATCAGGACATCGAGGCCGAGCCGCCTCATCTTCTCCTGGGTCGCATCGAACCGACGCTGATACTCGGCGTCGGAGAATCGCTCGTACAGCGCGTCGGCGTACCAGGGAGTATTGACCACACGGCCGAAGACCTCGGTGTGGAGTTTGCCCGCGGCATCCTTGAAGTCGACGTCACCTGGAGTCATGTGGACACCGAGTCGAGAAGGCCGAGACCGTCGAGGTCGGCGCGTAATGCATCCATTCTCGAATCGCTGAGAGGGAGGAGCGGTGGGCGCACCGGTCCTTGGGGCAATCCCATCAGCGAGAGCCAAGACTTGAGCTCGGAAATCGGAATCGCCCCCTCACCGCGCGCCAGCCACTGGTCGCGCATCCAGGACTGGAACGCACTTCTCGCACCCTCCAGTGTGGTCTGCAGTGCCCAGGCGCCCTCGATGTCACCGGCCTCGGCCATTCGGGTGTAGTCGCGGATGGGCCGGTGATCCGGTGTCTGGTACATGGCCAGGGCGGGGGTCGACATCAGGGCCGGAAAGCCGTGATCCAGGTGCAGCCGGAGCCAGTCCCCCTCGTCGGCGTCGCACACGACGATCCGATCGCCGACCCGGTCGTGAACTTCGAGCAGATGCTCCTCGGGCTTGGGATTCTTGATCCCGCAGACCGTGTCGAGATCGCTGAGCTCGGCGATCAGCGATGGGCTCAATGCGTATCCGGAGTAGGAGGTGTTGAAGAGAAAGAAGGGAACGGAAGACTCCGAGGTGAGGCGGCGGTACCAGTCGCGCACGATGTCGTCGGAGGGTTTGATCGGGAAGTAGGGGTTGATCGCAATGACGAAGTCGGCTCCGATCTGCTCGGCGTGACGGCTCAATTGCGCCGCCTCTGAGTAGACGTGATGGCCGATGTGGGCCATGACCGGCACCCGGCCCGCGGCGGCGCCGACGACCAACTCGTGAACGCGGGCCCGCTCCTCGACGGTCATCGACCAGAACTCGCCCATGACCCCGCCGCAGAAGATCCCGTCGACCTCGATGCCTTCGATGTAATAGTCGACGGCTTTGCGCAGACCGCCTTCATCGATCTCGCCGAGAGGCGAGAAAGGGGTGGGGATCGCTATCCAGAGGCCCTTGACCTTCTCGAAGGCGCTCTGTTTGGCGGGGGACAGTGAGCTCATGATCGGATGTCTCCTCTCATCTCGAGGTCGGATGAGCAAAAGGGGGGTCGGTGCCCCTTGCTGGGCGACGCTAGCAGCACATACGTTTGTGCTGAACGTGACCGCAAAGGATTGTGCCAATAGAATGTGGCAATAGAGTCCGCCGTCATGTCGAGTCAGCCCCAATACACCAGGTCCGAAGCCAAGACCTGGGCCCGAGAGACATTTCACGGGGCCTGCAACGTCATCATCCCTTCCTACACATCGGATCTCAGATCGTTGAACGAGCCTGCGATCCGCCATGACGTGCGGCGCAATATCGAGCTCGGCTTCTGGGGGGCTCTGCTCGTCTCCGAGGCGGGGACCACCCTCGACGAGATGCGGGCATTCATCGAGATCGCCCTCGACGAGGCCTCCGGCCGCCACCGATTCCTCCTGCAAGGGGCATTCGACACCACTCTGGACATCATCGCGATGGCCAACGACGCACGCGCCCTCGGGGTCGACGCGATGCTGCTGGGGCACCCGAACAGCTTCTACCCGACGTCGGCGCAGCAGGTCGAGGACTACACGGTCGACGTCTGCTCGGCGACCGACCTCGCCGTCGTCCTGTTCGTGGTCGAGCACTCCAATCTGCGTCGCCTCGACGTGCGCGGGTTCCCGGCCGAAGTCCTCGACCGCCTCACCGAGGTCGACACCATCGTCGCCGTCAAGTACGAGGTGGGCCGCCAGCAGACGACCAACACCTACGAGACCTTCCGGCGGCTGGAGAATGCCGACGTGCTCCTGTCGGACCCGATGGAGTTCACCGCCCCGATGTGGGTCGACCTCTTCGGGATGCAGTGGATGGGCACCAGCAACTACGAGTACTACGGGGCATATGTCCCCCGTCTGCTCGAGCTGCTCCATGCGGGCAAGACGGAAGAAGCGATGGACGAGTTCTGGTCCATACAGCCAGCCCGCAATGCGCGCTCGGCGACGATGAGCTCGGGTGGCGCCAACCTGGTCCATCGCTACCTGTGGAAGTTCCAGGCGTGGCTGAACGGATACAACGGCGGGCCGATACGCCAGCCGGCAATGAAGCTCTCCGAGACGCAGATGCGTACCTCCGCCGAGGGTGTCCGCAAGGCCGGCATCGCCTCTGGTGACGAGCCGTTCGCCGATTTCTTCGTCGGACGCAACCCCATCTGACGGCAATGAGGGTGCTCGATGCCGCCGCGGTGGACTCACTGCTCGACGATGAGATGGTCCTCGATGCCATTCGAGAGTTGTTCTCCCTCCCTTCCGCTCCCGACGAGGTCGGCTTCGGGCGCATCGACCTCACCCATCCCAACGGATGGCTCCGCTCACTGCCGGGGTTCATCGCGAGCGAAGACCTGCTCGGCTTCAAGGTGCTGCATCGGACGGCGGGCGTGGGAATGAGGTACACGATCTACGTGCATCGGCTGAGCACCGGAGAGTTGATCGGGATCGTCGACGCCCTGGAGGTCACCAACCTGCGCACCGGTGCCGTGTCCGCTCTCGCCAGCGACCTGCTTGCCCCGACCCAGGTCGAGGTGGCCGCGATCGTCGGCACCGGACCGGTTGCCCGTGGTCAGCTCCGCGCCCTCGAGCTCGTTCGACCGGCGGCCGAGGTCCGTGTGTTCGCCAGGACTCCGGAGAACCGGAGGGCGTTCGTCGACGAGATGTCTCGCTTCGTCTCCGGTCGCCTCGTGGACTCTCCCACGCTCGAGGCGGCTTTGGATGGCGCAACCATGGTCACACTGGCGACCAAGGCCACCTCTCCTGTCCTCGAGGCGGAGCACCTCGCCGGCGGGATCCACGTCAATTCGGTGGGGCCGGCCAGTCGCGATCGCATCGAGGTGGACCCCAAGATCTTCGAGTCGTTCGACCGGGTTGTCTGCGACTCGGTGGACCTGGTCCTCGACGAAGCCGGTGACGCCTACATGGCCGTCTCCCAGCACGACTTCGATCCGAAGCGGGCCGAGGGACTCGCCGACGCCGTGTCCGGGTCCCGGGTGCGGACCGGGACCGACGAGATGACGCTCTTCAAGTCGGTGGGGACCGGAGTCCAGGACCTGATCGTGGCCGCTCGACTACTCGAGCGTGCCGCCGTCGCGGGCGTGGGAACGGTGCTTGGCGACGTGAGCTCGATCAAGCCGATCGCAACTGGTGGCTGAACCCGGCACGTCCCGCCTCGTACCCGGTTCTGACATGGTGATATCCACTGCAATCGGTTGACAGTCCCCGGCACCGAGGGTTAGCGTGCAATCGATTGGGCTACCGCGATCGGGCTGGCGATTGGGCTGGTGCTATCGCGCTGACTAAGTCGAGGAGGAACTAAATGGGACGAAGATCGTTTGCGATGAGGATATTGGCCTTGTGTTCGGTGCTGGCGTTGGTGGTTGCCGCCTGTGGCGAAGACACGACCACCGACGACACAGGCCCCGGCACCACCGCGGGTGGGGGAGCGGAAGGTGATGTCCCCAATCCCGATGTGCTCGTCATCACGGTCAACGACGACGCCTTCAACCTCGACCCCGCCGCCGTCAACGGCAACGACGTCGGCATGGACGTGATCTTGAACGTCTACGACCGTCTCACGGCGATCGCAGCTGAGGATGGCGCCGTGATCCCGTCCTTGTCCACCGAGGTCCCGAGTCTCGACAACGGGTTGATCTCCGAAGACGGGCTCACATACACCTTCCCCCTCCGTGAGGGTGTCGTCTTCTCTGACGGGACCGACCTCACCGCCGAGGACGTCAAGTACTCCTGGGACCGGGTGCTCGAGATGAACCTGCCCGAAGGTCAGGCTTCGCTCTTCGAGAACGTGGCCTCGACCACGGTGGTCGACGATCTCACCTTCGAGGTGACCCTGAACCAGGTCGACGCCTCATTCCTCGCCTTCCTCGCCGCCCACCCGGCGGCCAGCGTGGTGAGTCAGGAGGCGGTCGAAGCCAACGGTGGTGTGGAAGCGGGCCAGCCGAACGAGTACATGGCTCAAAACATGGTGGGCACCGGTCCTTACACGCTCAACTCCTGGGAGCGCGGCGACCGCATGAACTTCGACATCAACCCGGACTACTGGGGTGAGCCGGCGCATCTGCCGGTGCGCTGGGAGCTGCTTGTCGACTCACCGGCAGCGGGTCTGCAGGCCAGGGAGTACGACATCGTCGACATCAGCCCCACCGATGTTCCTTCGTTCGAGGGCATCGAGCACGCCGAGGTCGACACCAGCGTCCTCGACCTCCAGGTGCTCCAGATCGGGATGAACATGAACATGGCCGAGGTTCCTGATGGCGACACCATCCCACCCGACTTCTTCCAGGACGTTCGGGTGCGGCAGGCGTTCAACTATGCCTTCAACTACCAGGGCTACATCGACGGGATCCTGGGTGGTCTCGGCGGTCGGGGCAGCTTCTTGCTCCCGGTCGAGATGTATGGGTACGACCCCGATGCCCCGATCTACGAGACCGACCCGGCGATGGCGGAGCAGCTGTTCACCGAAGCCGGCTATTGGGAAGAGGGATTCACGATCACGATCGCCAGCGATCAGACCCACGAGGGCTTCACAGGGGCGGCCCTGACCCTCAAGGACAGTATCGAGGCGCTCAACCCCAACTTCCACGTCAACGTGAATGCGATCCCGGAGGCACAGTTCGACGAGATACTCGCCACCGATCCGCTGCCGGTCGGGATGTGGTCATACACCAGCTCGCAATACAGCACTCCGGACGCCTACCTGTTCGACAGCGCGGTGTCCGACGGTCGGTACGGAGCGGTCAACAGCTTCGTGGACGGCTACTCCGATCCCGAGGCAATAGACAGTCTGATTAACTCGGCCCGCACCGAGCTCGACGAGGACGCCCGTCTCGACATCCTCTCCGAGATCCAGACCGCCCTCTACGAGGAGGCGATGTGGATCATGCCGGCCAATGAGGGCGCTCCTTCGGCCCGGGGCGAGTGGGTGACAGGTCACATCGAGAACCCGATGTGGCCGCGGCCGTCCCAGTACTGGGCTATCTACGACAAATGAGCAACACCGCCGGAGGGGCAGATGCCCCTCCGGCGGGCTCTCCTCGATCTCGGTTCACCGACGTGTCACGTAGACTGGGCTGAGGGAGATGTGATCGGTGCATAGGTACATCGGACGGCGCCTGCTGGGGCTCCCCCTCGTCATCCTCATGGTGAGCATCCTCGTGTTCGCCCTCACCCGAATCGGCGGCTCTCCCATCGGTGCCTATCTCGAGCCGGGGATGACCGCGGAGGAGATCGCTGCGCTGGAGGAGCGGTTCAACATGGACGAGCCTCTTCCTATGCAGTACCTCGCCTGGCTGGGCGGGGCCCTGCGCGGAGACCTCGGTTGGTCGGCCGTCTCCGCGGCGCCAGTGGTTGACGTCTTCAAGGCGAGGATCCCGGCATCCTTCGAACTGGGAGCGTTCGCAGCTCTCTGGGCGGTGACCCTCGGCATCGGCCTGGGCACCTTTGCAGCGCGTCGCCGCAATCGCATGGGAGACCAATTCGCGGGAGTCGTCGCCGTCGGTGGGGCCAGCATGCCTACCTTCTGGCTCGGGATCATTCTGCTCATCATCTTCTGGTCGTATTTGGGCTGGTTCCCCCACGGCAGATCCGACGCGGCGATCTGGAACAGCATCCCCCACCCGACCAACTTCTACACCATCGACGCAATTCTCGCGGGGAACCTCAACGCACTCAGGGACGCGTTGTGGCACCTGGTCCTACCCGCCCTGACCCTCGGCTACGCCGCCGTCGGCATCGTCACCAGGATGATGCGCTCCTCCCTCCTCGAGGAAATGGGGAAGGACTATGTCGACGCGGCCCGGGCACGCGGCCTGCCGGAGAATCTCGTGGTGCGTCGTCATGCCCGTCGCAATGCCTTCATCCCGACCCTCACCGTCATCGGGCTCTCGATCGGGATCATGTTCGAAGGCACCGTGGTGGTGGAGACCATCTTCGGCTGGCCGGGTCTAGGCAACTGGATGGCTGACTCAGTGCTCAGCGGGGATCAGGGCACAACGCTCGCCTTCGTCATCTTCACCAGCATCCTCTTCGTGACCATCAACATGGCCGTGGATGTCCTGTACGGGTATCTCGACCGACGTGTCGTCTTGAGGAAGACCTAGTGGCCCGTTCTCTGACTGTGCGCGCCGAGAGGGCCCCTGTCGTGGTCACCGATAGCCCGCTGCGGGTGAAGACCCGGCGTCTCATGGGGACCACCAAGGAGGTGTTCAGCCGGGGCAGCACCGCCTTCGGCGCGATCGTGATCCTTCTCCTACTGGCGATGGCGATCTTCGCCCCGCTCATCGTCCCCGAGAACCCGCGCGGGGCTTTTCAGATGCCGCGCGACCTGAGCGCCGTGGCCGCTCCGCCGGGAACCGAGGGCCACCCTTTGGGCACGACTCGTCTGGGCGGCGATGTCCTGTACGGCATCGTCTGGGGCGCCCGGCTCTCCCTTCAGCTCTCTATCTACGTGGTGGCGGGAGCCGCAATGATCGGTCTCGTCGTTGGCAGCATCGCCGGGATCGTCGGAGGGAAGGTCGATGCCATGTTGATGAGAGTGGTCGACGTCTTCCTCTCCATCCCGACATTGGTCTTCCCGTTGGCGATCGCCGCCGTCCTCGGCCCATCGTTCACCAACATCGTGGTCGCATTGGTGGCGATCATGTGGGCGCGCTACGCCCGCATCATCCGAAGTCAGATCCTCCAGGTTCGAGAGGAGGACTATGTCGATGCGGCCAAGGCAATCGGTGACTCGAGGTTTGGGATCATTCGCCGCGACATCCTCCCCAACTCTTTCACCCCGGTGGCGGTTCAGGGCACGCTCGACATGGGCCACGCCGTCCTCCTGGGGGCCACCCTCGCATTCATCGGGTTGGCAGTGGCCGGTCAGGCGGAGTGGGGCACCCTGGTCAGTGAGGGCCAGGCCGACATCATCGCCGGGCGATGGTGGACGTCTACCTTCCCCGGCCTGATGGTTTTCCTCTGGGCCCTCTCATTCAACCTGGTGGGGGACGGATTGCGCGATGTGCTCGATCCGCGCACCGAGGGACGCTGACCTGCTGCCTCCGGCGTGATCGCCCCGAAGGGCGACACCGGGAGTGGAGCCGGCAAGTCGGTCACCCTCCGCGACGTGGCCCGGGAGGCCGGCGTGCACGTATCCACGGTGTCGCGGGTCCTCAACGGGCAGGCGGCGGCAGGCCGGATCACCCAGGACACCGAGGATCGGATTCGCGAAGTCGCCCGAAGGCTCGGGTACCGCCGCAACACGATCGCACGCGCCCTACGCACCGGGCGGACGCTGGTGGTCGGGATGATCGTGCCCGACGTCGGCAATCTCTACCAGGCAGGGATCACCCGGGGGGCCGGTGACGTCCTCTATTCCGACGGTTACTCGTTGCTCCTCTCCAGCACAGACGATGACCCTGACCAAGCGAGGTCTCAAGTCTCGGCCATGCTCGGGGTGCAAGTCGAGGGACTTCTGTACGGAGTGGCCCGGGAGGACGATGCCGTGCTCGTCGGGATCGTCGACGAGGGGATTCCCGTCGTCCTGTTCAACCGCGCCACCGAAATCACCGGGGTGAGCGCGGTCCTTCCCGACGATCTCACCGGAACCAGATTGGCGGTGGAGCACCTGCTCTCGTTGGGGCATCGGAGGGTGGTGCACGTCGGTGGCCCCGAAGCCGTCTCGTCGACCGTGAACCGGCTCGTGGCTTTCGAAGAGACCCTGGAGCTGGCCGGTCTGACCGGGACCCACCGTCTGGCCCGGCGTCACACCGAGGAAGAGGGGTATCGGGTGACCCGTGAGTTGTTGGATGAGCGACCCGACACCACCGCGGTTCTGGCCGCCAACGATCGTCTCGCCCTGGGTGCGATAGACGCCATCCGTGCCAGCGATCGGTCGTGCCCGGAGGACGTCTCCGTGGTCGGGTTCAATGACATGCCGTACAGCGAACGGTTCTCTCCGCCTCTGACCACGATCCACATCTCTCAATACGAGTTGGGAGCCATGGCGGCGCGGCTCCTGCTCGCCACCATCGCCGACCCGGCGAGACCTCCCGAGACTCAGCTCGCGGTGCCGCAACTCGTGATCAGAGGTTCGACGGCCCCGGCCCGGATCTGACAGCCGGGGCGGGGAGAGTTACGCTCCGAATATCATTGGACAACCGTTTGCGCGCCAGCTTTTCCGCGGGATTCGAATGTTCGCCGCGAACATGCCGCTCAGGACTGGAGACCGGTGAATGAGTGCCGATCACTTGCTTCTCGCCAACATGACCCAGCCTCAGGCCGAAGCGGCTCTGGGCCGGGGCACGGTCGTGCTGGTGACCGGGAGCATCGAGCAACACGGCGGCCATCTGCCGCTGGGCACAGACGCTTTCGCCGCCCTCACCATCGCCCTCAGGGTCGCCGAGCGGTTGGACGCACCGGTTCTCCCGCTGTCACCGGTGGGCGTGGCCCCGTATCACCTGCCCTGGCCCGGGTCGCTGACCATTCGCCCCGCCACTCTGGCCTCCTTGATGCTCGACGTATGTGAGAGCCTCTCGAGTGCCGGAGTGGAGAGAGTCATCGTGGTGAACTGGCACGAGGGCAATTCGACCGCGATTCGACTCGGCGCAGACCAGGTGCAGGCGAAGCTCCCCCTGCGTGTGATCGTGGCCGAATCCCACATCATCACCAGCGGCCTCTTCCCCGATGAGATGGAGTTCACCCATGCCGGGTCGATGGAAACAGCCGCCATCCTCGCCTATGACCCTTCTCTGGTCAGGCTGGACGAGCTGGTCGAAGGTGACTCGGTCGACCGGGGCATGGACGGACATGCCCTGTTCCGGCGTCGCGACGTCTTCCCGGTGATGCGGGATTTCAGGGAGGTGGCCGCCACCGGCTGGTACGGCAATCCCGATTCGGTCACCGAAGAACGCGCTCGCGAGATCATCGACGCGGTAGCCGACCACATCGCCGCCGCCGTCGAGGATGTCTCGAAGAGCCTTGGCGAGCGTGCCCCCGAGCCGGGCGACCGGACGCAGCGATGACCACGATGCGAGCCGCGGTGTTGCGAGGCTGGAACGACCTCGCGGTCGAGGAGGTCGAAGTCCCCGAGCCCGCAGCCGGGGAGGTGCTGGTCCGGGTGAGGGCGTGCGGTTTGTGCGGCACCGATCTGAAGATGGTCCATGGCGCCTTCGAGAAACGGGGCTGGCCCCCGTCGTTGCCCTTCGTGATGGGCCACGAATGGTCCGGCGAGGTGGTCGCCCTCGGCGAGGGTCTCGACGACTTGGGACTGGCGCCCGGCGACAAGGTGGTGGCCGAGAACCACATCGGGTGTGGCCGGTGCCCGATGTGCCGTCGCGGCCGTTACAACCTGTGTGAGAAGGCGGGCACTCCGGGATACAAGCTCTACGGGCACACCGCACCTGGGGCCCTGGCCGAGTTCGCGGTCCGGCCCGCGCAGATGCTCCACAAGTTGCCCGACTCGGTCAGCCCCCTCGAGGGCGCCCTGGTCAATCAGGGATCGCTCACGGTGCACGCTCTGCGCCGGGTCGAGTTCCAGTCGGGCTCCAGTGTCGCCGTCTTCGGCCCGGGTCTGCTCGGCCTGCTCGCTGCGGCGGTGGCCTCGGCATCCGGCGCGGCGCAGATAATCATGGTCGGGCGGGGAAGCAGACTCGACCTGGCGGGGAAGATGGGTTGTGACGAAGTCGTCGACTATGAGGTGGAGGACCCGGTTGAAGGGGTTCGGTCCCGCACCAGGGGGCGGGGAGTCGACTATGTGCTCGACTGTACGGGTAATCCCGACGTCCCGGCCCAGGCCATCGGTGCGGTCCGCCGGGGCGGCAGGGTGGCGCTGCTCGGCCTGACCGGGGGCAAGCTCTCCCCGATCGACATCGACCTGCTCACCCTCGACGAAGTCGACGTGATGGGAATCAGGTCCAGTCCCAATGCCTATCCGGCCATGATCGCTCTCATGCGCTCGGGCAAGGTCGACTTGAGCCCTCTCGTCACCCACGTGTATCCGCTCGACTCCGTCGGAGAGGCCCTGGCCGCTCTCGAATCACGTATCGCCGTCCGACCTATCGTCGAGCTCTGAATCCATGGTCGAGCACCCCCACATCTCCCTGTTCGGCTCCAAGGAATGCACCTGCACCGATCAAGAGGCCGAGGCCCTGGCCGTGGTGGCGGCATATCGGGTGGCGAAGGTCTCGGAGCGACGACCCTTCATGGCGCCGAACTTCAAACGTCATCGCGCCGGGTTCACCCACATCGGGGACCTCTGGGAGCACGACGGGCCCGGTGGGATGGACGACAATTCGATGAACGACCGTCAGAACATCCTCCTCGAGTTGACGGCGAAGAATGACAAGGTCTGGGGGATCTTCCGGGTCGTCGGCACCCATACCGGGTCGCTGTACGGCATACCGGCGACCGGTCGTCACGTCGACGTGGTCGAGGTCGGACTGTGGCGTATCGAGGACGGGCTGATCGCCGAGGCCTGGTACTTCGGGGACGAGTTGGGCATGCTCCGCGCCCTCGGGCTCAACCCGCCGGACCTGACGACGGGCTCGGAGTAGGTCTGGCGGCCACGACTCCGCACCTTTCACCTGTCGCGTCGCCCCGATGACGGGCGAATTCGGGATCATCCTCCTGGCGATCGCGGTCGCCTATCTGGTCAAGGGTGTGGCCGGGATGGGCGGCCCGCTGCTCGCCGTACCTGTCATCGCCAGCGTCACCAGTGTCGAGCACGCGGTCGTCGTTCTCTCGCTGGCGAACATGGCGTCGAACGGGTGGCTGCTCTGGGAGCACCAGTCGGGGGCCCGAGGCACCGGTTTCGTGTTGATCCCGTTCCTGACCGTGGGGACTGTCGCCACCATCGCAGGTACCTGGCTCCTCACCGAGCTGGATGACCGGATCCTCTCGGTGGTCATCGCCGTCGTGATCGTCGGGTACATCTGGCGCTACCTGGCCAACCCGCAATTCGGGCTTCGGCACGATACCGCCCGTCGCATCGCCGCTCCGATGGGTCTGGTCGGGGGCGGGCTGTTGGGGGCAACCGGAACCGCGGGTCCGCTCATCGCCACCTATCTACACAGTCTCCGGATGAACCGATCCTCTTTGGTCTTCATGATGACCATCACGTTCCAGATCTTCGGGCTGATCCAACTGGCGACTCTGGTCTTTCTCGGGTCGTTCACGCCGGAACGGACGACACAGGCACTGTGGGCCATCGTGCCCGTGGCCATAGTGACTTTCCTCGGAATCAGGCTGGGGAGACGTCTCGACCAGAAGGCCTTCGAGTACGTGGTCCTCGGTCTGCTCGGTTTCGCCGCGGTGCGGCTGGTCCTCTCGGCGCTGAGCTGACCGGCGGCCGGCACCGCAACGATCAGAGACGGTCCCGCTGGGAGTTGTGGAGCAGGCAGGCGGTGAGGTGTCCATCGCCGATGTCCTCCAGCGCCACCGGCTCGACCGGCGAGAACTTCATGCTCATCTTCCCGCCCTCTGTCGAGAACATCTCGAGGGCAGCCCTCATCGAAGGGGGGACGTCGCCGTTCTGGATCGCGTCGCCGGCGGCGGCCGCCGCCGCCTCGTCGTGGAACACGAGAGTGGCGTCGAAGCTGGACCTGCGTTGCACGTCGGCGAGACCGCCCAGCAGCAAGTCCTTGGTCTGCAGCCATGCCACCGCGTCGTCGATCTCCCATCCGCAGACCGGAGTGGCCACCGGACAGCGGGTATGGAACCGGCACCCCTCGGGTGGGTTGGCCGGGTCGGGCAGGGTTCCGCGCAACCCTCTCATCTCGGAGGTCTCGGATTTGATGTCGGGATTGGCGGCCAACAGCGCCTCGGTGTAGGGGTGACGCGGATCCTCGAACAGCTCCATGGCCGTGCCCTGCTCGGCGACCTTGCCCAGGTACATGACGGCGATGCGATCGCTCATCAACCTCACCACCCCGAGGTCATGGCTGATGAAGAGGTAGGTGAGACCTCGCTCCCTCTGGAGATCGTGGAGCAGGTTGAGGATCTGCGCCTGGACGGAGACGTCGAGGGCACTCGTCGGCTCGTCGAGCACGATGAACTCGGGGTCGAGGGCCAAGGCCCGCGCGATCGAAATTCGCTGTCTCTGCCCGCCGGAGAACTGGTGTGGGTACCGGTACAGGTGTTGGCGGCCGAGGCCGACGCTCTCCAACAATGACACGACCCGTTCGGTCAGGTCCGTGCCCGACGCCTCTTTCCACACCCGGAGCGGGCGACCCACGGCGTCCTTGACCAGCTGTCTCGGGTTGAGCGAGCTGAACGAGTCCTGGAACACGATCTGGCAGTTCCGACGAAAGGAACGCCACGCCTTACCTGAGAGCTGATCGATGCGATGATGGGTGTCGATCCTGTCGACTTCCTTCAGCTGCTCCTTGGTTCGATCGCTTTCAGGCGTGGCCTCGATCGCATCGAGCCTGCCGGCGTCGTCGTCCGACAGTCTGAAATAGATCTTGCCCCCGGTCGGCGGCGCCAGTCCGCTGATGCACCGCCCGAGTGTCGTCTTGCCGCATCCGGACTCGCCGACAAGGCCGACGGTCTCCCCGGGACGGATCTCGAACGACACGCCGTCCACCGCCCTGACATGGCCGGAGACCCGCTGCAGGGTGCCTTCCTTGATCGGGAAATGCTTCTCGACTCCGCGCAGCGAGATCACGGCGCGTTTCGACGTCGCGGTGTCCAGGGCTCCGTGCTCGGTGCTCAAGGTCGTCACCGGGCCGGTTCCTCGAGAGTGGGGAGCACGGCGCCCATGTCATCGGACTCGTAGGCGAAGCAGGCCACGGCGTGCCCATCTTCGTCGCTCACCATGCGTGGATCGACCGTCCGGCAGATTTCGACCGCGTACGGGCAGCGGGTGTGGAAATGGCACGACGGCGGAGGGTCGACCAGCTCGGGGACCGTGCCGTCGATCGCGGCCAGCTGGCCGCGTCGGTGATTTGCCGACGGGACAGCGGCCATCAGCCCGCGGGTGTATGGGTGGAGTGGGTTGCTGAAGATCTGCTTCGTCGTCCCGGTTTCCACGATCCTCCCCGCATACATCACCGCCACTCGATCGCATATCTCCTTGACCAGGGAGAGGTCATGGCTTATGTAGAGGACGGATGTCTCGAGGCGGGCCTGCAGCTCGGCTATCAGCTCGAGGATCCTGGCCTGGATGGTGACGTCGAGTGCCGTCGTTGGCTCGTCAGCGATCAATAGGTCCGGGTTGCACGCCAGTGCCTGAGCGATGAGAACCCGCTGCTTCATTCCACCGGACAGCTCGTGCGGGTAGCTGGCCATTATCTTGCGGGGATTGGCGATCTGGGTCTCGGTCAGCGCATCGGCGACGAGGTCGTCAACCCTCTCCCTCAGCTTGTCTGCCTTCGCGCGCAGCGGGGGGATCTTCAACAGGAGTCGTTCGACGGCGCTGTTCTCCTGTCTCGCCGCACGTCGGAGGATCCGTGGCACGTTCGGTCCCAGAACCTCGAGGATCTCCTGGGACCTGTGCTGGTAGAAGACCTCGGCGATCTGGCTTCGAATGGACAGCGCCGGGTTGAGCGCCTTGCCCGGGTCCTGGAAGATCATGGCGATGCGATCACCGCGGATGGCCAGCATCTCTTCCTTCGAGACCTTGAGGAGGTCGATCGGACCTTCCTGGATGTGGCGCGCCTCGGTCGACCAGAAGTCGATCTTCCCGCCTGCATAGATGCCTGGTGGACTCGGCACGAGCCTGATGAACGAGCGGGCGGTGACGCTCTTGCCACAGCCCGTTTCGCCCACCAAACCGAGCGTCTCACCGTCGCGGATCTCGAAAGTGACGCCGTCGACGGCATGGACCACCCCGGCCTTGGTCTCGAAATAGACCTGGAGGTCCCGTACCGATGCGACGAGGGGAGTAGTCGCTCGTTTCCGGGTGGTGTCTGCCGTAGTTGTCATCTGCTTTCCGTCGCCGACCGCCGAGCCGCGAAGGTGCCAACTCCTCCCCTGCTCGAGTGCCGGGTCGATTCGCCCCGTTCTCCTCGACGGTCCAGCAATCGATTGCTGAGCCGATACCGCACGATATATCGACGGTACCAGGGGCGCAACAGAAGGGGCACCGGATGCTCCGATTCGATTCTCGGGCGGTGAGGGCGGATCAATCAGGGAGCACCGAGCGGCCCGGGTTCGACAGGTCCCGCTCCATCTTGAACACGGTGATCACTCCGGAAGGCTCGATATAGGCCAACCTGACCTGCCCCAGGTTTTCCACCTCTTTCTCCCGCAGTGCGGAGAACAACTCCTTCTCGGTCAACTCCTCCTGATCCAGCGCCCTCTCGTCGAGGACACCAGCCGTCACCAGACGTGTCGCCTTGCTCTCGAGCAGCGTCTCCACCCGTGAGGATCGTTCAGTGATCTCCTGGAGCAACCGCTGCAGGGCGACTACGGCGGTGATGACCACGATCCCGTGGAACAGCGGGACGTCGGCGTAGAACATGGGGTCGCCGACCGCGGACCCGAGGGCGACGATGATGACCAATTCGAAGGGCGAAAGGTGACCGAGGCCTCGTTTCCCCAGGAACCGGACCACCATCAGCGTGTACAGGTACATGATCGTGGTGCGCAACACGATCTCCAGCGTGAACGCCCACGAGAAATCCCCGACGAGCATTTCAATCGGATCGAACTCCATCAAAATCCTCCTGGATCAGCGACCCAGTGGAGGCTAGGTGTGTCGACTCCCACCCGGTCTGCATCGTGATCGAGGAGGCAGGGTGGTTTCAGTCAACCTCGGCCAGAGCCGCCGCAAGGGCATCCACCGTGGCTCCGTCGTGGGCCGCGTTGAGGCCGAGGATCACCACGTCGATGCCGTGCTCGAACATGCGAGCGCTTCGCTCAGCCACCTGACCGGGGTCCGGGTTGGGGTCCACTCTGAGGTGAGTTGAGCAGGACACCTCGGCCGGGTCTCGACCGACGTCGTGGCAGTGTCCGATCATCACGTCCCGCAACCTCAGCCACTCTTCGGGCTCGTCCTCGGCGAACATCGCATCCCACATCGACGCGTAACGGGCGACGAGCCGCAGGGTTCGCTTCGGGCCGCGGCCCCCGATGACAATCGGCGGCCGTGGCGCCTGGAGCGGCTTGGGCTCGTTGCGCGCCTCGCGCAGTGTGAAGAACTTGCCTTCGAAGTCGGTCGTCTCCTGGGTGAGAAGGAGGTCGATGACCTCGGTGCCCTCCTCGAACCGGGTCATGCGCTCTCCGACAGTCCCCAGTTCCATCCCGTAGGCCTCGGTCTCCGTCTCGTACCAGCCGGCGCCCAGGCCCAGCTCGAGTCTCCCCCCGGAGACGATGTCCAGCGAGGACGCCATCGATGCCAGCACGGCCGGATGACGAAAGTGCATCCCATTCACCATCGAGCCCACCCGGATGCGGCTGGTTGCCTGTGCCAGCGCCGAGAGAGTGACCCACGCCTCGAGACAGGGCCCCGTGATGTCGCCGCGCAGCGGATAGAAGTGATCGAAGTTCCAGGCCGACTCGAACACCTCGTGCCGGTCGGCGGCGGTCCAGATCTCCAACATGTTGTCCCATGTGGTGTGCTGGGTCGGGGTCTTGACGGCAAAACGGGCCAAGGACAGCCTCCGGTCGGGGGAGTCAGGCTAACCGTCCCCGCCCTGAGGGGCGCAAACGTTTGTAGGCTCGGCCCGGATGAGCACAAACGACGGTTACCCCAGATTCAGTGAGGCGGAGATGGGTCGACGCCGCCAGGTCATCCTCGAGATCATGGGCGCGGGCGGTGTCGACCATCTCGTGGTCTACGGGTCCGAGCGATCAGGATCGGGAGTGCCCTGGCTCACCCAGTGGCCGGTCACCACCGAGGCCGCACTGCTCCACACCCCCGACGAGCGCGACGTCCTCCTGGTCCAGCATTACAACCACCTGCCCAATGCCCGGCTCATCGCCTCCGAGGCCGATGTCCGCTGGGGCGGTCCTTCCACCATGACGACCCTGGCCGAACTGATCCGGGAGCGTCTCGGCGAAGGGCAGCGTGTCGGGATCATTGGCCCGATCGGGCAACGGGCCTATCGCCGCCTGGCCGAATCGATCGGGGAATTGGTGTCCCTCGACGACGCCTACACCGGGTTGCGGCTGGTCAAGTCGGACGAGGAGATCGACAGGCTGCGGGTGGCTGCCGACATGTCGGACCGGGCGGTGCTCGCCCTCGCCGACCAGGTGCAGCCGGGCATGGACGAGCGTGGCCTGGCCGCCATCGTCGAGAACGCCTACCTGGCCGAGGGCGGCACCAACCACATCCACTACTTCGCAACGACCCCGATGGCGGCTCCCGAGATCTGCGTGCCGGCTCAATTCCAGTCGACCAGGATGATCGAGCCGGGAGACGTCATGTTCTGTGAGATCAGTGCCAACTTCTGGGGCTACGCCGGCCAGGTGCTGCGCACGTTCGCCATCGCCGACGAGCCCAGCCCGCTCATCGCCCGACTCCACCAGGCTGCCGACGCTGCGTTCGACGCGATCGTCTCGGTGGTCCGGCCCGGTGCCCACGCCCGTGAGTTGGTCGAGGCCTCATCGGTCATCGAGGAGATGGGCTTCACCATTTTCGACGACCTCGTTCACGGTTATGGGGGCGGGTATTTGCCGCCCGTGCTCGGGAGTGCCTCACGAGCCCACCGCGAGATCCCTGACCTCTCCCTCGAGACCGGGATGGCTCTCGTGGTCCAGCCCAACGTCATCACCCTTGATGAGAAGGCGGGGGTCCAAACCGGCCAACTTATCGTTGTGACCGAGGACGGGTACGAATCGTTGCATCACGCCCCACGGGGGTTGCTCCGGATCGGATGAGTCGCGACCTGTCGGTCCGAATTCGGTTCAGCCCGCCCGCACCAGTTCTATCGGCAGACTGTGCAACGACCGGGCGCCTTCCGCGGTCACGACACAGAGGTCGCCCACCTGGACCCCGACCTTCTCGTCGAGCGTGATGACGTTGGGTTGGATCACCAGGGTCTGGTTCTCCTCGAACACCCATTCGTCCACGTCGTGGGTCGCCTCTCGGGTTCGCAGCGAGGGCGGCAGGAGACCGATCCCGAACCCGTGGACCAGGCCGTCCCGGATCGTGAAGCCACTGGTGGCGATGAGATCCGAGGCCTCCCAAACCGCCTCATGGGTGGCACCGGGTCGGATGGCAGCCGCCACCCGGTGGTAGACCTCTATCGCGACGGCCCCCATTTCGGCGATCCTTGTGTCGGGATCGGAGGCCACCGTGTAGGTGCGAAGTCCCTGGCCGGCATACCCCCCGTGTGAGATGCTGATTTCGGTGGTGAGCACGTCGCCGGGCTCGATCAACCGATTCGACAACACCTGGGCCGGAACACATCGCTCGGGGTCGGCCATGGGTGTGGTCGCCAGGTAGTAGAAGCCCGTCAGCCCGCCCTGCCCAAGATACGAGTGCTCGATGATCTCCGCCAGCTCGTATTCCCGCATTCCGGGCTTCACCTCGTGCTCGAGTGCAACGAGGGCACGGTCGGTGTGCTCGGCGCCGAGTCGCAGCCACTCCAACTCCTCGGCACTCTTGCTCACCCGCAACATGCGAAAGGCACGCGTGACGTCGCGGAACGCGGCGTCGGGGTGGGCGGCCCGCATCGAGTCGTGATGCTGATAGGGCATCATCCCCACCACTCCCACCGAGCGGGCGCCGGACCGTCGCAGCTCGTCGGCGATGGTCGCGCCAGGGTCGGTCCCGCCCCACCTGGTCTCGATGACCGACACCATCGAGGCGTTGGGGACGTGGTTGTAGCTCTGGGCGAAGAGCACCGGCTCGCCATCGGCGGGGAACACGACGTAGTTGTCTCGCATGCCCAGATAGCCCGACAGGTAGTGGACGTCGGCCTGCACCGCCCGACCCATGGCCGACCACCCGAACACCACCAGGGCGTCGAGACCCTGCTCCGACATCATCGACCGCACTGCACTCCGTCGGCGCTCGTGCTCGAGGTCGGAGAACCTGAGGTAGATCGATTCAGCGGTCATGGGGCGGTGATCCTGCAGTCGTTTGAGCTGATGGGTTGGCGGAGGGTACCCGGCCCCGTCTTACCAACAGACCGCCCCTCGAGGATCATCGCTTCAGCGGCACTGATCGGCATCATCAGTCCGGCCATTGTGTGAGCCTCCTCGCTCAGCTGTGGATCGAATCCAGCCGAGATCGCTCGCGGCCGGTCACGCACCGGCTCGGGTCTCGGGGAGGAGACGCAGAGCGACCAGGCCGACGATCGTGAGCAACCCGGCAACCGAGAGGAAGGCGGCTTCCCGTCCCACGCCGTCATATAGGGCGCCGACCGTGATCGGACCAACGATCAGGCCGATGTCCCCGACGAAGCGGAACCGGCCGAGTTGGCGGCCGACCCGGGCCGGGTCGGACAGGTCGCCGACGATGGTGGCTGCAACCGGCACCGCGAAGCTTCCCACCGACATGATCACGATCGCGGCCAGCCAGAGGGCCAAGGACGGCGGGAAGGCGAGGAGCGACACGCCCAACGCCTGGACCAGAAGGCCCGGGACGAGGGCCGACTTCCGCGACCGCAAGTCCGACATTCGGCCACCCACCAGCGTCCCGACGAAGCGGGAGATCCCGCCCAACCCGAGGGCGAGACCGATGGCCGCGGCACCCAGGCCGAGCTCCTCGGACCCGACGATGGGTACCAGGGTCTGGGGCACTGCGCCGAGGGTGAGGAACATCGCGAACGAGACACTCTGCAACACGACCATCGATCCCACCCTTGTCCCGAAGCCGTCGATACGGGTGCTGGCAGGAGCTTCCCTCATCCGGTTCGAGGACGGCTTGCCGGCGGTCGTCAAGGCCAACGAGACGGAGAGTGCGGCGGCCACCACGGCGGCGATGAACATGGCGACCCGCCAGTCCCAGGCCGATGCCAGCAGACCGGCGACCGCCGGCCCGAGGGCCTGGCCTCCGAGAAGGGCGGCGGAGAAGACCGCCATCGACGTGCCCCTCGAGGTGGTGCCGCCGATGTGGGAGAAATAGGTCATACCGGTGGCGTTGGTCGTCGCCGAGGCCAGACCCGCCAGAAGCGCCGCCGCGTACAGGGTGGCCAGGGCCACCGAGAGCCCGAAGAGGAGGCTGGAGACCGCCACGGTCGCCGCGGTCACGGCCATGATCGCTCGCGCCGGGAACCTGTCTGCCAGATGGCCTCCCGGCAGGTCCGCCGTCAGCCGGCCGACCGCGAACACGGTGGTGACGGCACCGAGTTGAAAGGTGGACATCGACAACTCGCGCCCGAACTCAGGGAGCAGGGCCACTCTGAAGAACCCCAATGAGGTGATGATCAGGACCGCCATCCCCAACACACCCGGCTCGAGCAGGCCCCCGGTGGCGCGCAGGCGCTCGAGGTAATCTCGCATGATGGTCGGCGGCATGCTACAAACGATTGTGCCAACCATCGATTCGGCTCAATGGCCGGCCATGTCTCCCCCACGGCGAGACCGGCCCTGTAGGTAGCGGAGGGACGTTGCACCCCGAAGATTCCAGTGGTTTCACCCTGATCGGGCACTCCGATCTGGGCGGTTTTGGCGACGGGATGCAGGTGATGCCGTTCGGCGAGGTCCTCTACGTCGGCCACTTCGGCCCGAGTGGGATGGGAACCTCGATCCTCGACATATCCGATCCGACCTCGCCGAAGATCGTGCGGCAGTGGGAGGCTCCGCCGGGCTCCCACACCCACAAGGTGCAGATCGCCGACGGCCTGCTCCTGGTCAATCACGAGCTCTTTCGCAGCGATGGGCCGGCCCCGGTCGGGGTGGCCATCTACGAGTTGTCCGATCCCTTCGAGCCCCGGCGGATCGGGTTCTTCGACACCGGAGGGAGGGGCGTTCACCGGATCGTGTACGAAGGGGGGCGTTATGCCTATGTCTCGGCGACGCCTGAGGGCTTCACCGGCCGGATCTGGCTCATCGTCGACCTCTCCGACCCGAGCGACCCCGTCGAAGTGGGCCGCTGGTGGTGGCCTGGGATGTGGGTGGGCGGTGGGGAGACACCGGACTGGGACCCGGGCGAGGACCGCCTGGTGCATCATGCGATGGTCCACGGGGACCGCGCCTATCTGGGCCTGTGGGATAGCGGCATGGCGATCCTCGACATCTCCGACCTGTCCAACCCGACCACGATCTCACGGCTCGGCTGGGAGATCGGCGGTCATACCCATACCTGTCTGCCCCTACCCGACCGCAATCTGGTCGTGGTCACCGACGAGGCGCTCACCGACGGCTGCGACGGCCCGGCCCACATGATGCGCGTGGTCGACATCTCGGATGAGACCTCACCCTTCGTGCGCTCCATCTGCCCCGTCCCCGAGGGGGACTTCTGCGACCGGGGGCTCCGCTTCGGATCGCACTGCCTGCACGAGAACCGCCCGAAGAGCTACCGCAGCCAGGAGATCATGTTCGTCACCTACTTCAATGCCGGGCTGCGGGTCTTCGATCTGGCCGACCCAGATCAACCCGTCGAGATCGCCTACTGGATACCGGAATGCCCGCCCGGCCAGGTCGCCTGTCAGATCAACGACGTCTTCGTCGCCGAGGACCACACCGTCTACGTCACCGACAGGATCAACGGTGGGGTCTACATCCTGGTTGCGGAGCCCGAGCTGGACACCCGGATGACGAGGGCTGCCTGGTGAGCTCCACTCCCACCTATGACGTGCATGCCCATTTCATCCCGGAGGCGTTGATCGATCTGCTGCGGGCCGACGGGCACCGCTTCGGCATCGAGGTGATCACGGACGAGAAAGGTGAGTCGGCACTCCTCGACGGCCGGGTGCGGCTGCCTCCTTTCCGGGCGATCCTGGGCGACATGGACGCCAGGCTGGCCGCGATGGACGCCACGGGCGTGGACACCCAGATCATCTCGAGCTGGGTCGATCTCACCGCGTACGCCCTGCAGCCGGAGATGGGTGCGTCCTACTCCCGGCGGTTCAACCAGATCATCGCCGAAGAGACGTCCCGGCACCCCGGCCGCCTACTCGGTCTCGGGACCGTCCCCCTGCAAAGCCCCGACCTGGCTGCCGAGGAGCTGGGTTTCGCCGTCGAGGAGCTCGGGTTGGTCGGAGTCGAGATCGCCACCACCGTCGATGGCGTCGACCTGGACCAGGCCGGTCTGGACCCGTTCTGGGAGGCGGCTGCCGCCCTGCACTGCCTGGTCCTGATCCACCCATGCAACCCCTTGCCCGGGGTCGACCTGAAGCGCAACTTCCTCGACAACATGGTCGGGCGGCCCACCGAGAGCACCATCGCCGTGGCTCACCTGCTCTTCAGCGGGGTCATCGAGCGTCACCCGGATCTGGTCGTCTGTGTGGTGCACGGCGGTGGCTTCATCCCCTATCAGGTCGGCCGGATGCAGCGCGGGTTCGACGCGGTGCCCCACATGACGGCGGAGCACATCACGATCCCGCCAGAAGATTTGGCCCGGCGGCTCTACTACGACACCGTCCTCCACTCCCCACGGGCCCTCGAGTACCTGGTTGAGTGGGCAGGTGTGGAGCAGGTGGTCTTGGGCAGCGACTACCCCTTCGAGATGGGCGACCCGGAGCCGGTGGCGACAGTCGGCTCCATCCCCGGTCTCACCGACGAGCAACGGGCCATGATCATCGGGGGCAACGTCGCCCGCATCCTCGCCGCGATCGGCTGAGCCGGCACTGCTTCCCCCCTCCCCGGTACTCCCCCTTCCGGGGGAGAAACGATCTCAGGCGCCGAGCTTCTCCGCCAACCAGGTGAAGCTGGAGGGGGCCCAATGGTCGTAGTACTTGAAGGCGCAGTGCCCGGCGTCGGCATAGACCCGGGCCTCCTTGCCGGTGGCAGGCCCGGTCTCGAGCATGAAGTAGATGTTGCCGATCGGGGCCAGATGGTCGAGTTTGCCGTTGATCATCAGCACCGGCATCGTGATGTTGTCGAGGATGCCCTGCTCGGACAGTGCCCAGGCCTTGAAGTCGGCCCTCTCCTTCTCCACGCTCGTGCCCTCGAACGAAGGCGGGTCATCGGGCGCTCCGAACCGCCATGTGGCCCGTTCGTTGCGCACCCTGACGAACTCCGCCAACTCGTCATCGGGCATCACATATCCGAACGGGTGACCGGCGTTGGCCACCACCGCCTTGAGCTTCTCGGGGGCAACCCCGGCAAGCTGCATCACCGAGTACCCGCCCCGGCTGATCCCGAAGGCGCCGACACGCTGTCCGTCCACCTCAGGGCGGCCCGCCAGATAGTCGACTGCCGCCTCCCAGGCCGACACCGATTCCGGAGACCAGGGGAACGGGTTCTCTCCCGACGCCGGCCCGTCCATCACCAGGGAGGCCATGCCATTGTCGATGCACAGTTCCTGGGCCCAGCCCCGGTCCTCTTTGAACACGTCGGCCCCGCACATGACGAGCACCGCCGCAACCGGCGTGTCCGAGACCGGCGACCGGAAATGGGCACGGATCGTCTTACCCTGATGCTCGAAGTCCACGATCTCGACGGGGGGGTCGAGATGGGCACAGGCCTTGCGATAGGCGCGTGCGCAGTCGTCGCTGATCTGACGCTTGACAGGGCTCACCTCGCCGGGGAAGCGGCCGATGGCGTAGTAGGTCTTGGCCTGGAGAAAGGCCCGACGTGACCCCTCGAAGTCACCCCCTGCCTCCAGCTTGTCGCCCTCGTCCTCGTGACGTTTCCCCACCTCATGCCAAACCGGCACCCACAGGTCCTGAGTTGTTCCCTGCAACTTGGCGACGGTGTCCTCCAACTCGGCGACATCGTCGATCATGGAGAACCAGCGACGGTAGAAGCCGCCGTGGGCCACGACGAACGGGTCCTCGTTGGGGGCGAAAGCAAGATCCAGGGTCATTCGGTCACCTCATCGGCCGGGTGATGCCGACGATAGCGAAATCGATTGCAAGCCGCCCAGCCGTTCAGACGGCAGCGCCGACCCGGACCACCTCATCCAGCTTCATCCCGAGATCGTCGAGGATGACGATGGCAGCATTGCGCCCCGGCGCCCCGGTGATCGACCCTCCGGGATGGGTGGTTGCCCCGGTCTGATACAGCCCGGGAATGGGCATCCGGTGCTGGGCCCAACCCGGAACCGGTCTCTGGGCGCCGCCAAATGCAAGCCCCCGGTCCCCCCCATGCATCGTCCCGTGCCACATATGGGGGTTGGCCCGCTCGATGTCGACCGGGCTGCGAGCGAGCCGGTCGAGCACCTTGGCGTCGGTCATGTTCGGGGCGCATCTCTGCAATGCGGCGAAGTGCTCGGCGGCGAGTTCATCCTTGAACTCGTCCCAGTCGGTGTGCCCGTCCGGGGGCTGATATGGGGCCATGCTCAGGATCTTCAGCGTGTGACCACCTTCCGGGGCACGGGTCGGGTCGGCCACGCTCGGGGTGGCGAAGAGGAGGAAGGTCCCGGGCCGGTGGAGCCGACCCCGACGCACTCCATCAGTGAACTCGATCAGGTCTTCCGGCCAGGGAGCGGAGCCCGCCGAGACCACGCTGACCGCCTCGGTCCCGTTGTACACCGGGGGCTCGGTGGTGCAGTAGAAGGAGGCGAAGCACGAGATACCTTCGTCGTAGGTGTCGATCCCGTAGAGGAAGTCCTCTCCCCACAGGTCGGGCGGCGCCATGTCGACCAGGCTCTTGACGTGAATCGTGGACACCACCCCGGTGCGGGCGCGGTACTGCTCGCCAGATTCGGTCTCCACTCCGACACACCGCCCGTTCTCGGTGATGAGGGAGGTGACCAGGGTGTTCGTGACAACGGTCCCGTTCTGGGCCTCGATCGCAGCGACGAGAGCCTTGGCCAGCTCTCCCGAGCCGCCGCGTGGCATCGACCAGCTTCGTCTCTGCCGACCGCCCACGAGCGAATAGGCAAGGTAGCCCGACCCGGGCGAGTCGATGGGCTGGAGAGTCTGGATTGCCATCCAGGACATGAAGGCCTGGATGTGTCGGCTCTCGAACTCCCGTCTGATCACGTCCCAGGCCGACAACACGTTGCGTCGCCGCCAGGTGGAGCCGCGGGGATGCTCGGCCAGGGCCTCATCGAGGGAGGGCCCGTAGCCGAGGGGTACGAACCGGTTGGCCCCGTAGATCCCCTTCACGTCCTCGAACTCGTCGAGCATCCGCCGGTAGGTCTCGGCGTCGGTAGGGGAGAACCTGCGGATCTCATCCAGGGTCCGATCCAGGTCGAGCCACATGGTGAGGTTCTCGCCGTCGGGGAAGGTGAGGTTGGCGACCGGGTCGGGATCGATGTAGGTCAGCCCGTAATCGGAGATCAGGCCGAGCTCGTCCCGGCTCAGGACCGGGTTGACCAGGATGAGGGTGTGGCCCGTCGAGCAGCTGTCGTGGTGATACCCCGGCAGCAACAGCTCCTCGGTGGCGGCGCCCCCGCCCGCCTCGGCGCGGGCGTCGAGCACGATCACCTCGTATCCGGCACGGGCCAGGTAGGCAGCGGTGATGAGACTGTTGTGACCGGCGCCGGCCACCACGAAGTCGGCGGTCTGGGTCATGTCAGGTCCTTTCTCATCGAGGGGGTATGACAGGGAGCAGGAGGTGGGAAGGGTGATCGGGGCCGAGATGGACCGTCACCTCGCCGCCGAAGACCTCGGCGGGCCGGTCGTCGGGATCGGTGTGGGTCATTCCCCCGGTCCCCCGGGTGGCGTAGTAGAAGTCCTTGCCGTATTCGTCCAAGGGACCGCGGTACTCGTAGTCCTTGCCCCGAACCCAAAGCGCCAGCCGGTATCCGGCGGGGACCACCACGCAGGAGGGGACGATCTCGATGTCCAGGGGGTAGATCTCGCCGGGCACGAGCGGATCGACTCGGTCATGGGGGTGGTAGGGCTGCCAGGGTCGGCTCCGCTCCGGGTCCAGGGCCCGATGAGAGGCCCGCAGCCAGCCGTTGGCGATGGGAGTGTTGGGATCGGTCGAGCCTTCGAAGGTGACCTCCAACCCGTCGGGGTCGAAGAGTTGGAGGATGAGGAACAGGTCGGCGTCGGTGGTCGTCGACGAGACGAAGATCCTGGCGGCCATCGGCCCGGTGATCTCGACGTCTTCGGGGAAGGGGGCAGTGGAGAAGGACAGACCTTCGCCCAGCGCCTCATAGCTCAGGGTGCCCGCCACTGTCGGGGGCGTGGTGTCGAGGGTGGAGGTCGGGCTCAGGTGGTATTCGGTCCACTGGGTGCGGGCCAGAGGCCACTCCTCCTCGCCCCGCCACTCGAACTGCTCCCCGGGTCGGCGGATGTTGAGCTGCACCCTCGGAGTCCGGTCGAATCCGTTGTCCTCGCCCTTGAGGAAGTGATCGAAGAAGCGCTTCTGCAGATCGCGCCCGTACCCGGAGTAGAAATGGGTCCAGTGGGTGTCACCGTGGGCTTCGAGCCACTTGTGCTCCGACGACGAGTGGACGAAGCCGTTGAAGTTGCCCCGGGGGTGGATTCCTTGGCCGCCCCAGTTGGCGGCGGAGAGGAGAGGCACCTCGACCTTGGCCAGGTCGATTCCCCGCTCTCGATGCCATTGGTCGTAGAGAGGGTGGGCCTTGATCTCCGGGAACGACTCGATCCGATTCTCGGCCAGCTCCTCCTCGGACAGGGTGACCGGCCCGGCCACCGATTGACCGGTATTGGGATCGACGGGAGCCCGTTCTCCCTGGCCGTGCTGAATCGGGTTGATCTGACGCTCCTGCCACTTCTTGGTGAACTCGCTGAGGATCCCCCCGTGGAAATAGGCGTCGCGGTAGGGGTCGGTGAAGCCCTCCCAGGCAATGAGCGCGGCCAGATGCTCCGGCTGGCGCTCGGCCGCAGCCCATCCCATCACCGCGTAGTAGGAAATGCCCATGATTCCGACCTTGCCATTGCTCCAGGGCAGGGACGCCGCCCACTCCACCGACTCAGCCATGTCCTCATACTCGAGCGGGTTGCGGGGCCAGAGGACACCGGGGGACCAGCCGGCGCCACGGGAGTCGATGCGTGCGACCAGATAGCCGTTGGGGACCCAGCGCTCGGGGTCGGTCACCTCCCACGCCTGATAGCGGTTGGTGGAGCCCTCCAGCACGGTGGGGTCCTTGGCCAGGAGCTTCTCCCATTGCATCCGGTAGATCGGCCCGCTGAACGCCAGTCCCTTGGCGTAGACGCCGTGGCTGAGGATTACCGGGTACTCGCCCTCCTCGAGAGGGGAGAACACGTCCGCCCGCAGCACCGTGCCGTCGCTCATCTCGACCGGCACCTGATAGTCCACGGTCATCGCATCGGTGTTGCGGGTGAATGTGTGCTCGTCTCGATTCATCGAAACGGTCTCCATCAGGCGACCCTTCCCCCGAGGTGCTGCGCCATCCAGTCCTCCACCCACGGCTCGAAGGTGTATGACAGGTTGCCGCCACCGTGGGTCCCGTCCTCGATTTCGATGAGGGTGGCGTCTGCCGCCTCGGCGGCGATACGCCGGGCATGGTCGACCGGGATCAGTGGATCGAGCATCCCGTGCACCACCACCAGGGGCGCGGTTATCCGTTCCGCCACACCGGTCAGATCGAGCAGGGCGGCGCGTTCCCTGGCCTCCTCCTCACTCTTCGACCACGAGTAGTGACGAAAGGCCCCGCGGGTGACTCCGGGTAGCTCGTCATAGATCTCACCCCACTCGTACGGCCCGCAGTTGGCCACCGCAGCTCTCACCCGGGGCTCGAATGCGGCAGCCCGGCAGGCGTAGTACCCGCCGAGACTGGCTCCGATCAGCCCCACCCGGGTGGCGTCGACGTCGGCCCGTCGCTCGAGCTCGTCGATTGCGGCGGCGATCACCACCTCGTAGTCGTGGCGGATGGGCAAGCGAAGGCTGACCTCGCCTTGTCCCGGGCCATCGAGGCTGAGAACCGCCATGCCCCGCTTCATCAGGGAGCCCCGACCACCGTGGCGGGTCTCCTTCGTCGAGTCGAGCCCGGGAAGGAGGATCACCACAGGGGGCGGCGTCTCGGTCTTGGGGACACTGAGGAGCCCGGCCAGGTCACCGTCGGGGAAAGGGACCGTGATCTTCTCCACCGGGGGCTCTTGGTGCTCCAGCACGCGGTCGTGGCATTCGACCATCTTGGCGAGGCCACGGCGGTGCAGGTCCTCGTCGTGGACGGTGAGGAAGTAGGCCATGTGGTAGCAACGGGCGGCCGTCAGGAACGCCGGCACGGCCGACAGCCGCCGCCCCTCGTCCCACGCCGCCTCGGCCAGCCCCTCGTGGACCGCGGCGGTGGCCATCCACTCCTGGCCCCATTCGGGCCAGGTGCCAATCCGGTCGAGGGTGGATGTGATGTCGCCCAACGGGATCTGGCTGCCCAGAAAACGGGCCATCCAGATGTCGAGCACCTCCTGGACCTCGGGGTCGGCGTGGTGCAGGGTCCGGGTCGTTTCCGGGTCGACCCTCATCCGAGCGCCCCGGCCATTTCGAGCATCGGCGCCAGTTCGACGGCGGCACCCCCGCGGCGTGACGACTCGAGGGCGGCGTGGACCACGGCCAGGGCTCGTATCGCTTCTTCGGCCCCCACTTCGATCTCATCCTGGCCCCTGATGGCACGTGCGAACTCGTCGAGCTGCTCCCGGAACATGTCAGTCTTCGGGATCTCCACCGGGGATCTCACCGACTGCCGGTAGGCCTGGCTGACCAGGCTGCTCTTCGCGTCGACCAGATGGGATTGGTCCCAGTTGTTGAAGTCCAGGTCGTAGAACAGGTTGGCCTCGGTGCCCTGGAGACGAAGCTGATAGACCCCGGGCGAAGCCCAACCCGTGCCCAGGTAGCCCAGCGGGCCGGACTCGAACTCGAGGATCGACATGATCGCATCCGGTACCTCGGCGTTGGTGTAGAGCTTGCGGGCATGGCTGGTGACCGAGGCCACCGGGCCGAGCAGGTACTGGAGATTGTCGGCATGGTGGACGCCGAGTTGGATCAGCGCCCCTCCCGGGCTCTTGTCGGCGAAGAACCTCCAGGTGTCGGTGGTGAGCTCGAGACCCCTCTCGTTGGAGAAATTGGCCTCTGCCAGTGACACCGAGCCGATCCGCCCCTCGTCGAGCCAAGCCCTCATTGCGCGATGACCCCCGAGACGCCGTGCGCTGTGACCCACGGCGAAGGGGACCCCGGCCGTGGCAGCGGCCCGGGCAATCTCTCCGGCATCCTCCATCGTGTGGGCGATCGGCTTGTCGGTGTACACCGCCTTACCTGCGTCCAGGCACTCGAGGATCACCTGCTTGTGGGTGTCGTTCGGGGTCGTGACCAGGACGCCTTCGATCTCGGGGTCGGCGAGCAGTTCGTCGAGAGAGCTCGCCGACCTGGCAATGCCGAATTCCTCCTGGAAGGCCGATCGGGAGTCGGCGGACCTGGAGAAGCAGCTCGTCAGCTCGATGAGCGTGCCCCGACCGGCGCCGCGGGCAAGGACCCGGGCCCAGCGACCGAGCCCGATAGGTGCCAAACGGACGACATCATTCATCTTCGGTCTCCCCAGGTGCGTCGAGGGCGAGGTCCAGTTCTTCGATGTTCTCCTCGAGGTCGGGGTGAGGGAAAAAGCAGATGAGCTCCATCTGCTCACCGGGGGCCGCCATGGTGGCGTGTGGAGCCCGGGCCGGGATTCGAACCCACGTTCCGGCTTGGACCCGATGCCGCGCCCCATCGACCCAAATCTCGCCGTGTCCCCGGATCACGTAGTAGACCTCCTCGCTGTGAGGGTGGATATGGGCGGTCCGCCGCGGGACGTAGTCCAGCAACACCTGACGGGCGCTGGCTGCGCCCGGTCCCGGCGCCGCGAACGGGTCGGCGGAACGTCGGGTGGGACGGTCCTGATAGACGATTTCATCACCGTGGACCACGGTCAAGGTTCCCTCCTTCGTATGGCCAGGATCGATTCGACGGCATATTCGATCTCTTGGGCGACAAGCTCGGCGAAAGTGTCTGCCTCCTCCTGGCTCGCCCAACCGGGGTTGCCGTACCAGCCGTCGTCGGCGATCTCGGTGACATCGGTGATGTAGCCATACACCTCGCGCGATCGCCGCATGGCGTCGAGCTCATCGGCCCCTTCGGGGCGGGTCGGCTCGGTCACCCGGTCGAGGCGGGCCAGGGACGGGTCGGAGGCGAGCACGGCGAGTGTCTCGATCCCTCCGCCATGGGTCAATTCCCCGCCCTTGTCGGCATAGATCCGTTGGGCGGTGTAACAGGCCTGAGCGGTGATCACGACCACGCCATGGCGATTCTGGACGTCGGTGGCGACGGCATCGAGGGAGGCGATGTTGCCCTCGTGCCAGTTGACGAACACAAAGGCCCGCACTCCCTGCCCGACCAGCTCGTCGCACACATTGGACACGTATGCCTCGAAGACCTCCCGTGACAGGGAGATCGTTCCCGGGTGCCCGGCGTGGATGGGTGTGACCCCGTAAGGGCCGGCCGGCGCGATCAGGGCGGCCAGCCGGTCGGCCAGGGCCATGGTGACCAGGTCTGCGGCCATGATGTCGGTCCCGCATGGCAGATGGGGCCCGTGTTGCTCGATGCTCCCGAAAGGCATCACCACAACCCCGCGTTCAGAGATCATCTCGGCGACATCGGGGGCGGTGAGGTCGGAGATGGATCGGCTCACCGGGTCGGCTCCAGGCGGGGGGAGGCGACCGGATGGAGAGGGGTGCTGCCTTCGATGATCCGCTTCGCCTCCGCTGCTCCCTTCTGCCGCAGCTCGAGCTCGGACTCCTCGGTGTACCAGGCCATGTGCGGGGTCAGGATCACCGAATCGGAAACCGTTTCGAAGACGGCCATGTCGGGTGGCTCGGGTTGGAAGACATCGAGTGCCGCCACCGCAGGGGCGCCGCCGGCCAGGGCGTCGATGAGTGCACCGGTGTCGACCAGGGCCCCCCGGGCGGTGTTGATCAGGACGGCGCCGGGTTTCATCAGCGACAACTGTGCGGCTCCGATCAAAGGCCCGTCGCCGGCAGGCGGGGTGTGCAGGGAGACAATATCGGAGGCGGCCAGAAGCGGCTCGAGCCCAACCAGCTCACAACCCGGCTCCAGGTCGGCCTCGGGGCCGAGAAATGGGTCGGCGACCAGGATCGGGCCGAAGCCGAGGCCGCTCAGCAGTTGCCCCACCCTTCGGCCGATGCGGCCATACCCGACCAAACCCACCGTCAGGCTTCCCGGGAGATGGAGCGGACGGAGCCCGCCCAATCCCCAGGTGGCGGTGCGAATGCGGCGGTCCGACATAGGGATCCGTCGTATCGAGGCGAGGACCAGGCTCACGGTATGGATGGCCACCGCTTCCGTTCCGTAGTCCGGGACGTGACACACCCACATCCCTAGCCGCTCCGCAGCGTCGAGGTCGATGGTCTCCACCCCGACGCCGAGGCGGACGATCCCCCGGCAACCGAGCTGCTCGAGGGTGATGGTGTCGAATATCGGGACGGCCCCGGCCAGGATCACATCGCAGCCGGAGGCGATCTGCAGCACTTCGGCCTGGTCCCGGCCCGGACCGGACACGATGTCGACATCCCCGATCACCCGACGCTCGACTTCGAAGTCGTCGAAGCGGGTGCCGAGGACCGCCAGAGTGGGCCGTGACTGCCGTGTGTCCACCGTCGGCGGAGTCTAGGGTGGCAATCGTTTGCGGAGCAATACGCCCTACCAACCCCGCACTGCAACCATGCCCCCCCGATGACCGACCTGGAACCGTTCCCGCCGCAGTCCCGCCATCGGGTGGAGGATCGCCGATTTGTGACCGGCACAGGGCGGTACGTTGCCGACCTCGCCCCAGAGGACGCGCTGCATGCGGTGTTCGTCCGCAGCATCGAGGCTCACGCCTACATCGGCGGCATCGATGTCTCCGAGGCAAGGGAATCGCCCGGGGTGGTCGGTGTCTTCACCGGCGCCGACCTGGGTCTTCCCGACATACCAGGCGACGGCATTGCGGTGAAGGCGCCCGACTTCCCCCGTCCGCATCTGGCTGTCGACCGGGTCCGTTACATGGGCGAGCCGATCGCCGTGGTGCTCGCCGATTCGGTGGAGTTGGCGGCCGATGCCGCGGAGCGCGTTTGGGTCGAATACGAGCCTCTGCCGGTAGTGATCGATGCCGAGGACGCTCTGGACGGGACGACAGTCATCCACGAGATGGCAGGCACCAATGTCGTGGAGAGATGGGAACTCGGCGACCCGTTGGACATGGCCGAGCACGAGGTCTCGGTGGAGGTCGAGGTCGAGAACCAGCGGCTGGCCCCGACTGCCATCGAGCCTCTTGCGATCCTGGCCGAGCCCGGCGACGACGGCCGTCTCACCGTTCACATCGGCCATCAGCGGCCGCACGAGCTGAGGGCCAAGCTGACCCGGCTGCTCGATATCGACCAAGGCAAGTTGAGAGTGGTCGTGCCCGACGTCGGGGGTGCCTTCGGGATGAAGGGTATGACCTATCCCGAGCACACGGTGGTGGCTGCCCTGGCCCTCGAGCTGGACAGACCGATCATCTGGGTGGAACGTCGTCGGGAGCACATGAGCGGTGGTACCCATGGGAGGGGCTCGACCCATCGGGTCCGGCTTGCCGGCCGGGCCGACGGGCGGATCGAGCGGGCCGAGGTCCACATCGTCGCCAACGTCGGGGCCTACCCCCACAACGGGACTGCCGTCCCTTCGTTCTCCCGCTATCTCGCCACCGGTCCCTATGACATCGCCGATCTCTGGGTCACCAGCACGTCGGTGGTGAGCAATCGGGCCCCGACCGGCTCCTACCGCGGCGCCGGGCGACCCGAGGCGGCATACGGGCTGGAACGGGCGATCGATGCCTATGCCCGGGCAGCCGGACTCGAATCGAATCAGGTACGACTGGCCAACTTCATACCTTCGGACGTCTTTCCATTCCGCACTCCCACCGGGGCCCTCTACGACTCGGGCGACTATGCGTCGGCGCTGCGTCTGGCTGTCGAACTGGTCGGGGTGGATGAGGTGCGCGCCGAGCAGCAGGAGCGACTGGCTGCGAGCGGGAACCCGATCGGAGTCGGCTTCGGCGCTTTCATCGAGCGGGCCGGGGGCGGGGTGGACACCGGTGAGTACGGGCGGGTGGAGGTCGACGCGGAAGGACGGGTCACGGTTCGAACCGGTTCCACCTCGGCGGGACAGGGTCACGAGACGGTGTGGGCCCAGGTGGCGGCGGAGGCACTGGCTGTGCCCATCGCCGACATCGTCTTCGTCGCGGGCGACACCGACCTAGTCGAGCGCGGGACCGGGACCTCGGCCAGTCGTTCCACACAGATCGGGGCGGCCGCCATCTGGCGCACCGCCCATGAGGTCAGGGAGCGAGCGTTGGAAGTGGCGGCCGAGGCTCTCGAGGCCTCGGTCCACGACATCGTCCTCGAAGACGGCGTGTTCTCCGTCGCCGGAGTTCCAGATTCGGGGCTCACCTGGCCCGAGGTCGCCGCCGCTGCCCGGGAGAGCGGGGTCGATCTGGCAGCGGACGAGTGGTACGTCCCCGGGGCACAGACCTTTCCCTACGGCGTCCATGCCGCCGTCGTCGAGGTGGAGCTCGAGACCGGAGAGGTTCGGCTCCGAAAGCTGGTGGCTGTCGACGATTGCGGAAATGTCCTCAACCCGATGTTGGTGGAGGGACAGATCCACGGCTCGCTGGTCCAGGGGATCGGACAGGCGTTGTACGAGAAAATCGAGTACTCGGACGACGGTCAGCTTCGCACCGCGACCCTCATGGACTATGAGTTGCCCCGGGCCGGGGACATCCCTCCGATCGCCACCGGCCGACTGGTGCACCCGGCCCCGTCGAATCCGCTCGGGGCCAAGGGCACCGGGGAGGCAGGTTGTATCGGCGCTCCGCCGGCCATCGTCAACGCGGTCCTCGATGCCCTCGCCCCCCACGGTGTGAGTCACCTCGACATGCCCCTGCGCCCAGCCACGGTGTGGGCCGCCCTCCAAGCTGCAGCGTCTACTTCAGATGGCGGTCCAGGTACTCGATGATTCCGTCGATGGCGGCATCCTGGACGTCGTCGACTTGATAGTCCCCGTCCGCCCCTCGCTCCGGGTAGATGTAGCCATGCAGCGGATGGTCCCATGAGACCCATTCCACGTCCTTGCCCGCCTCGGCCAACAATTCATACGTGGTGCGAAAGATGCCCTGCAGGTGGTCGTCCTCTCGACCCATGACCAGGATGGGGGTGTTGATCGATCCGATCCGCTCCATCGCCTTCGTCTGGTCTATGCGAGCCCGCACCTTCTCCGTCCCGGTCATCTGCATCTCCTCGATGTTGCGCAGGCCGGTATCGGGGTCGACGAAAGCGGTGTCGTCCGGCGTCAAGGCGAGGAACTCATGAGAGGCCGGTTCGCTTGCCACGGCCACGGCAGCGCCGTCGTAGTCCGAGGTGATCTTGAGGACCATCTCGCCGCCGTGGCTCATCCCGATCAGACCCAACCGATCGGGGTCGATCTCGGGTCGGGTCTTCAGAAAATCGATGACGGCTATCTCGTCCTCGTACTCGAGTGGGGAGCGATTGAACAGGTCCCGCCCCTGGCGTATGTCCCGGACCAGGGGGCCGCCCAGGTCGTAGCCCAGCTCGACTTCGCTCCGGTAGCGAATCCAGGCACAGGCATAGCCCGCTGCGAGGAGACGTTCCATGATGTATCCGCGCTCGGCCACGGCCTTCCGAATCCAGGGCATGCCACCCCCGCCGTTCCCCGAAGCGAGCAGCACCAGCGGGTGGGGCCCGTCCCCGGGCGGCATCCTGAGGCCGATAGGGGCGTAGAGGCCGTCCCAGGTCTCGACGTACATGAGCTGGACCGGGATCTCCGAGCCCGGCACCGGCTCGGTGATGGTCACTTGGTCGGTCTCGAGCGTCATCTCAACTCCTTCGTGATCGGTGCTGCCGACGATATCCGCCCGGATCAGCGCAGGGTGCGGGGTGGCGCCGTCGAGGATCGGATCATAAGGGTCGGGGTCAGCTTGATCGAAGCCGGAGCCTCGTCGCTGTCGCCCTGCATCCGGGCAATCAGAGCAGAAGCCCCCTGGGTCCCCATCTGACGATAGGGGACACGGACGGACGTCACCGCGGGCTGCATGAGATCGAGGAGAGGGATGTCGTTGTACCCGGTCACCGATACGTCCCCGGGCACCTCGAGTCCCAGGGAACGAACTGCCCGGTAGCAACCCAGGGCGATGAGATCGTTGGCGGCGACGATGGCCGTGATGTCGGGGCGGCGACTGAGAAGGTCGAGGGCAGCCTTGTATCCCGGTTCGACCTGGAACCAGGTGGCCTCTTCGACCTTCTCCGGCTGCGGGTCGAGGTCGAGGAGCTGCACCCAGGAAGAGAACGCCTGTTGTCGCTGCAGGCCGGTGGACAGTTGTGAAGGCCCGGCGATATGACCGATGTGCTGGTGACCCAGGTCTGCCAGATGACGGACGGCGAGACCGATACCGGCATGATCGTCGCCCACTATCGCGGGTACCACTCCGTCGTCCGACGACCTGTTGACCAGGACCACCGCCACGCCGCCGGCCACCATCTCGGCGATCCAGTCATCGCTGCGCGTGGCCGTGGCCAGGAGGAGGCCGTCCACGTGGTGCTCGAGGAGATTGGATACGACCTCTTCGGCATCTAACTCGCCCTGGTCTGCGTTGCCGATCAGCACCGAGTAGCTGTGCGCGGCCAGCACCGATTCGGCGCCGGCGATGATCGGGCCGAACAGCGGGTTCTCGACGTCCGGGATCGCCATCCCCACCGACATCGTCCGGTTGGTGCGCAGCCCCCGAGCCAGGGGATGCGGTCGGTAATCCAGCCGCCGGGCCACCGCCGTCACCCGTTCCACGGTCTCGGCGTTGACCACGGATGCCGTCCTCGGGTTGAGAGCGCGCGACGCGGTGGAAACGTGCACTCCCGCTTCGCGGGCGACATCCTTGAGCGTGGTTCGCGGTGACACGAGGTCTGGCAATGGTACCGACCTGGCATTTCCGGGGCCTTCACCCCGGGGGGCGATCAGGTCGGCTTGACAGTGGAAGGCAGGCGACGGGAGAATACAATCGTTTGCTGGGCTCGATCGGCGGATTCTGAAAGGCTGCGATCTGGCCGACGAGAGAGGAGAACAGCCGTGGTCGAAGGAGATCTCCGACTCACCGTCGGATGGATCGGAACCGGACGGATGGGTAGTGCCATCGCCGCCCGCATGCTCGATGCGGGTGTCGACCTGTGGGCCTACAACCGAACCCGGTCCAAGGCGGAGCCCCTTGTCGAGAAGGGGGCCAAGATCGTCGACTCCCCGGCCGATCTGGCGGAGCGTGACATCGTTTTCACCATGGTCGGCGGTCCGGCCGATGTCCTCGCGGTGACGATTGGCGAAGGCGGTGTGCTCACGAGGAGTGACGCTCGTCCACGGATGGTGGTCGATGCCACCACCATCGACCCTGCAACCTCCCAGGTGCTGGAGACCCGGGCCGCCGAGCTCGGGGTCGACATCCTCGCCGCCCCGGTCTCGGGCAACCCCAATGTCGTCAAGTCAGGGAGACTGACCGCGGTGGTCTCCGGGCCCAAGGCGGCATTCGACGTGGCCCGCCCCTATCTGGACTTGTTCGGGCGCAAGGTGACCTATGTGGGGGAGGGCGACGAGGCGAGGCTGGTGAAGATCTGCCACAACCTGATGCTGGGCATAGTGGCCGAGACACTGGCCGAGATCACGGTCCTGGCCGAAGCGGCGGGAGTGACCCGGGCCGACTTCCTCGAGTTCCTCAACGACAGCGTCATGGGCTCGACCTTCACCAGATACAAGACACCGGCCCTGGTCAACCTGGACTACACCCCCAGCTTCACCTGGCACCTTCTTCGCAAGGACTTCGAGCTCGGTCTGGCCAGCGGGCGCGATCTCGACGTGCCACTGCCCACCGCGGCCCTGGTCCACCAGATCGTGGTTGATGGGATCGGGCAGGGTTATGGCGACCAGGACTTCGCCTCGCTCCTGACCAAGGAGGCCAAGGCATCGGGACGCGAGCTGGAGCCGGAGGGACGCGACGTAGGCGACGGCCTGGACTGACCGGCGGGGTTCGTCCTCAGCCCTTGACCGCCCCCATGGTGAACCCGGTGATGAACCGGTCGAGGAAGGCGTTGAACACCAGGGCGATCGGCACGGCGAAGATGATCACTGCAGCCTGCAGCGACTGCCAGAAGAAGACATCGCCGCGTATCAGCTCGGTGGGGACTCCGGTGGCGATCGTCTTCACCGCCGAAGACTTGTTGAACGACAGGGCGTAGATGAACTCGTGGGCGGAGAGGGTGAAAGCGAAGACGACCACGGCCACGATCCCGGGGAACATCAGGGGCAGGACCACCCGGGTGATGGCGCCGATCCGGCTGTGGCCGTCGACCATCGCCTGCTCCTCGATGTCCATGGGAATGCCCTTGAAGAAGCCCATGAGCAACCACGCCGAGATCGGGATGGTGATGGTGGGGTAGACCACGATCAATGACCAGAGGCTCTCCTGGAGCCCGAGGTTGGTGATCACCCGGGTCATCGGGATGAAGAGCAGGGTGGCCGGGATCAGGTAGACGAGGAAGATGGCGATCCCCATCCGCTCCCCCCAAAGGAGATGGAGGCGGGCCAAGGCGTAGGCGGCCGGCAGCGCCAGGAGCAGGGTGATGGCAGTGACCGTGAGCCCGACGATGATGGTGTTCCTGAGGAATGTCAGGTAGTTGGTCCCGTTGAAGAGGAGCTCGATGTGCTCGAGCGTCGGGGGCTCGTTGAACCAGAACGGGTTGTTGTCCTTGACGTAGAGGTCGCTCGACTGCTTGAACATGCTGATCAGGGCCCAGCTGAAGGGGAACACGGCAACGAAGGCGAAGAGGATCGCAGAGACGTATAGCCCGAATCTCCCGAGCCGGCGTCGACGGTCCGCCTTGCGATGCAGCGCCTGAACGTCGGTGTCGGCCCAGGTCATGAGAAGACGGTCACTTCTGGGGGGCGACCCCCAGACCCCCGCTCGCTTCGCCGCCAGGGTGCCAGGAGATTGGGGCGGTCAGTGGCGCTGGTCGCGTCGAGCGAGATTCGCGTCCTTGGTTTCCCTGCCGGGAGATTGGGGCGGTCAGTGGCGCTGGTCGCGTCGAGCGAGATTCGCGTCCTGGGTTTCCCTGCCGGGAGGTTGGGGCGGTCAGTGGCGCTGGTCGCGTCGAGCGAGATTCGCGTGTTCTCGTTCATCACAACACCTCGCGGCGCCGGGCCAGGCGCAACACGACCGCGGTGATCGCGATCAGGACGGGGAGCAGGAACAAGGCCACCGCGGCCCCCTGACCCAGGGCACCACCCTCGATCCCCTTGATGAAGGCCCAGGTGGACAAGACCTGGGTGGAGTTGGTGGGCCCGCCCCTGGTCAAGACATAAACGACGCTCATGTCGGAGATGGTGAGGATCACGCCGAACAGGACGGCCACGGCGATGATCGGGGCCAGCAGCGGGATCGTGACCTGGAACATCCTTCGCCACGTGCCCGCGCCGTCGACTGCAACCGCGTCGTCGATCTCGCCCGGGATGGCCATGCGGCCCGCCATGATGATCACCGCCGCCAGGGGGATCACCCGCCAGGCCTGTACTGCGACCACCGAGAGACGGGCCAGGCCGGGTCTCCCCAGCCAATACATGTTCTCGGTGATCAGGCCCAACTCGCGCAGGACCCAGTCGATGGGAGAGAAGATCGAGTCCAAGGTCCACAGCCAGGTGACCGCGGCCAGCGAGACCGGGGCCACCCAGGGCAGGAGGACCAGGAACCTGACCAGCCACTTCCCTTTGAAATCCCTTATCAGCACCTCGGACAGGCCCGTGGCGAACACCACGACCAGCAGGTTGGCGACGATGGCGAACCAGAACGTGTTCCACAATGCCTGGCGAAAGACGGGGTCGGCCAGGACGGCGCGGAAGGTGTCCAGCCCGACGAAATCGAGCTCCGGGTTGCCCGTGCTGATGTCGGTGAAGGAGTAGACGATGGCGAGGATGAAGGGGAACCCGACCAGGGCCAGGATGTAGAGCACCGCCGGCGACATGAACAGACCGGCCAGGAACCCTGGGTTGTCGGAGAGGTAACGAGGGGGCCGGGTCTCGGTGGCCGATGACATCAAAATGCCTGGGGAGGGAGCTTGACGCCGGTCTCCCGGTCGAAGAACCGGATCTGGCGCCGCGACACCGAGAAGTTGTGATCCCGGTCCGCCTCGATGGGCAACGAGACCGTGGCGGGGAGCATGGCGATGATCTTGGTCTCGTCGTACTCGCGGATGTGCCCGTAGAGGTAGCGCTCCGATCCCAGGTACTCGACCCGGTTGACATGGAAGGTGAACGGGACCCGGTCGTTGTCGTCATGGACAATGCCCTCGGGGAGGAGCTGCTCGGGTCTGAAGCCGAGGAGAAAGCCGGTTGCCTCGAGCAGGTTCATCGGGGGCGACCCGAGGAAGGTGGCGACGAACACGTCTGCCGGGTGGTGATAGACCTCCTCGGGGGTCCCCAGTTGGCGAATCTTGCCGTGGTCCATCACGGCGATGCGATCACCCATCCCCATGGCCTCGACTTGATCGTGGGTCACATAGATGGTGGTGATCCCGATCTGGCGCTGGAACTCCATCAGGTCGTCGCGGGCGGCCGCCCTGAGCTTGGCGTCGAGGTTGGACAACGGCTCATCGAGGAGGAACACGGTGGGCTCCCGAACCAGGGCACGGGCGAGCGCGACCCGTTGTCTCTCCCCACCCGACAGTTGGCGGGGGCGACGATGGAGCAGGTGATCGATGCCGAAGAGGCCGGCGGCCCATTTCACTCGCCTCTCTCGCTCGCCAGTCTCCACCCCTTGCGCCTTGAGGGGAAAGGCGATGTTGTTCGACACCGTCATGTGGGGGTAGAGGGCATACGACTGAAAGACCATGGCCACCCGCCGCGCCCTCGGCGGCAAACCGCTCACGTCTTCTCCTCCGAGGAGGATCTGACCTTCCGTCGGCTGTTCGAGGCCGGCGATCATTCGCAGGAGTGTGGTCTTCCCGCATCCGGACGGACCGAGGAGGACGAGGAACTCGCCCTCCTCGGACAGTAGGTCGATGGCGTCGACGGCGACGACGTCGCCGAAGTGCTTGGACAGGTCGCGGACCTCGACTACCGCCATCTACCTGACCCTAGGACCAAGGCCGGCCCGGGGATCCCCCGCGCGGGAGGGAGCCCCAAGAACCCTCCTCCCCGCTTTCGGCGGTACTCCCACCTTCTGGGGGAGAAAACGGTCTTCGGTCACCCGCCACCGATCAGGCCACGTCCCCGCCAGTCGTCGAAGATGGCGTTGATCTGGGCCTCGGCATCGGCCACTGCCTCCGCGGGGGTCTTGTTCCCCTGAGCTGCCTCGGCGAACATCACCGGGATGATCGACTCTCCGAAGATCTGGCCGATGGCCGGGTTGGCCGGCCCGGGATGCCCGATGTTGGTCGCCCAGTCGAGTGAGGTGCTCAGCACCGACAGCTTGTCCGCCGGGTTGGAGCCGAACGGGTCGGTCTGCACCCACCCGTCGAGATCCGGGACCCGATCGGGGAATGCCGGGAAGTCGTACAACTTCGAGTGCCATGCGACCGGGGCCAGGTTCTCCGTGTAGTGCAGCAGGAACTCCTGGGCCGCAGCGACATTCACGTCGGGTGCGTCGGGGACGATCCAGTTGTACATCACGTGCGAGGCGACCACGGCCGCCTCCGGGCCTTCCAGGGCCGGGGTGAACAGGATGTCGTCGGCGACTTCCAAGCCCTCGTCCTGAGCGGTTCGATAGGCGGAGATCGAGTTGAGCACATAACTCAGCTCACCGGCATTGATGCCCTGGTTGTTGGAAGCGGCGTTCCAAGCGAACACTTCCGGAGTCATCGCATTGGCGAACAACTCGTTCATGTACTCGATGGAGGCGATTGTCGCATCGGAGTTGATCACGACGCTCTCGTTCTCATCTTGGATCCCGGCGCCGAACGACCACATCAACCCGCGCAGGGCCATGTTGGAGTCGATTTCCTGGGACATCCCGATCCCCAGCTGGACGCCTTCCGAGGAGAAGATCTCCGAGCCTCCCTGGAGCAGGTCGTCATAGCTTCGAGGGCCGTCGGGCATGCCCACCGCATCCCACAGGGAGAAGCGGTAGTTACCGGGGTCAGGCACCCACGAGGGGGCGTAGGCGTAGTACTTGCCGGTGGTCGGGTTGAGAGATGAGCGCCGGGTCAGGTCGAGCATCGTCCCGTAGCGGCTCTCCGCCTCGGCCACCAGGTCGGCCATGTCGACCACCGATGGCTCGTGCTGGCTGAGCACGGAGATGTACTGCATCAAGTCGTGCTCGGGCTGCCCGGACTGGATCTCGGCGGCGATTGCCGCCGGTACGTCGGCGACTGCGATGTGGTCCACTGTGACGTCGACACCGACTTGCTCCCCCCACGCCTGGACGAACGGATCGAACCAGGTGTCGTGAGCGGGGACGAAATGGCTCCAGAGCAGGATCTTCAGCTCACCACTGAGCGCTTCCCGGGGCTCGACGAACGTCTCCGCCGGCGCTTCGCCGGCTCCAGCCGCGCTCGTCGTCGTCCCGGCCGCGGTGGTGGTGGTGGTCCCGGATCCGCCGTTGCCACATGCCGCGGCCAACAACGTTGCACCGGATAGGTAGAGAAACTCCCGACGGGTCATGCCGTAGGGGAGCTTGCGAGGTAGCAAGATTTCCTCCTCTCGCAGAGACAGTCCGAACGTGTCCCCGGTCACCGGTCGAATTCGAACCTAGCAGCGTCGTCCTCGCGACGCAGGCGGGATCGATCGGGCGCCTTAAAGGGACCCGCTCGGCCGCCGATGATCTCCCGATGACCACAACGGCCAGATCTGCGATGGCGCGCCTGACCCCGAGGGAGCAGGTGGATGCCTTCGTACATTGGCTGCCCAAGGGCACGCGTCTTCCCGGATCGAGTTGGGAGGCACGGCACAGGCTGCTCATCGGCGTGGCCTGGGCCAATATCCCGTTTCTCGTCATCATCGGCCTCAGGTCGGGAATCGATCCGGTGCATCTCGTGACCGAGCTCTCGCTGATCCTGGTCCTCATCGTCGGGGCCTACGTCGTGGAGACGACGTCCTACAAGGCGGTCTTGACCGCTCTCGCCCTCGTCACCTGCTCTGCCTTGCTCGTCCATCTCACCCACGGGCTGATCGAGTCACATTTCCACTTCTTCGTCGTGATCCCTCTCGTCAGCCTGTACCGCGACTGGAGACCGCTGGCATTCGGGCTGGTCTTCGTAGTCGCCCATCACTCGATCGTCGGCGTGATCTCCCCGGGTGATGTGTTCAATCATCCGGCCGCGTTGGCCAACCCTGTGGAATGGGCTCTCCTACACGGTGTCTACGTGATGGCCTTGACCACCGTCATCATCGCCTACTGGCGGTTCTCGGAGACCCTGGAGGGCGCCCTGGCCCGGGAGGAGGCGCTGCGCCGGGATGTCGAGGCTCAGAAGCATCAGATCGAGACCGAGCGTCTCGAGCACCTGGTCCGCTCGAAGGACGAGTTCGTGGCCTCGGTCAGTCATGAGCTGCGCACCCCTCTGGCGGCAGTGATGGGTTTCGCCGAGATCCTGCGCGACGATCATGCCGACCTCTCCGACGAGGACCGTCGTGAGCTGACATCGACCATCGCCCAGGAGGCCTACGACCTGGCGGGGATCGTCGAGGACCTACTGGTCGCGGCCCGGGCCGAGATCGATTCGGTCCACATCAGCCACGTCGTCGTCGATCTGAGCGCCAACTGCGCGCAGGTGATCGAGGTCCTTCCCGAGTCGGACCGGACGAGGATCCGGGTGACGGAGGGGCCACGTCGGGTGCGGGCGGTTGCCGATCCGGTCCGGGTACGGCAGATCATCAGGAACCTGGTCACCAACGCCATCCGCTACGGGGGGACCGACATCCACGTCGAGTTCGAGGAAGTCGGAGGTGAAGTGGTCCTCACGGTCCGGGACAACGGCGAGGAGATCCCGGCATCGGAGCAGGAGAGGATCTTCCAGCCCTACTTCAGCGCCCACGACCCGGGCTCACAACCGTCGTCAGTGGGTCTCGGCCTCACCGTGTCCCGTCAGCTCGCCGAGATGATGGGAGGTTGCCTCGGCTACGCCCACCGGGCCGGTTGGAGCACCTTCACGCTGCAGCTCCCCTCTGCCGACGCGATCCCCCCTACTTCGGTGGCCCCCGCGTCGGTAGGCGCCATCGTCTGACCAGGTCCGGTGGCAACACCGGGTTGGGTCTCAGACGGCCGGGGTCAGACTCAGTGCCAGACGCAGCTCGTGGGCCTGAAACGGCTTGACCACCCAGGCATCGGCACCGGCCCGCTTCGCCAGAAAACCGTCGGCGTCCCGGTCGAGCAGCATCACCAGCCGGGGCGTCTCATCGGCGGCCACGGTGGCCCTGATGTCCCGCACGACGGCCATGCCTCCCATGTTCTTGACCTGGAGGTCGACGATGACCACGTCGGGATCGGCCTCGCCGACCTTGGCCGCCGCCTGGCCGGGATTCTCGAGCACTTCGATCTCCCAGTCGCCTGCGGTCAGGGAGGACAGGACATCGCTGACCACCCAATCCGAATCGGCGACGAGCAGGGCCATTGGCATGCCCGATGACGATAGCGGCCGGTAGACGGGCCGATTTCTAGTCCAGGATCGACCTCTAACCTCGCCCTGTGCGTCGCGTCTTGTTCGCCCTGGCTCTCTGTCTGGTGCCGCTTGCCGTCTCTGCAGCAGAGGAGGACGAAGGCATCGAAGGCATCGATGTCATCGACGTCAGCGGCCCCCTCGACGCCTCGGCCCTCGACTTCATGACCGAATCGATCGAAGATGCGGCGGCGGCCGGTGAGGAGCTGGCGGTACTCCAGGTCAACTCCCGGGCAGTACTCGATGGAGAGGCGCTGGCCCGCCTCATGGAAGTGATCGAGAGCCCCCCGCTGCCTCTAGCCGTCTGGGTCGGGCCCGCGCCGGCGGTGGCCAATGGCGGTGCGGCGCAGATGGTGCTGCTGGCCGAGCATCAGGCGATCTCTCCAGGGTCGCAACTTGGGATCGCGGGCCCGACGATCGCCGGAGACCACGATGGAGCGATTGTCATCGGGGAGCCGATCCCGGCCGAGGAGACGGGTCTCGAGCTCCAGCCGACGATTCGTCAGTACCTCATGGATCTGAACGGGCAAGCCTTCACCACGTCGGAAGGCGCTGTGACGGTGGAGACATTGCGGCCCTTCGAGGACGGCCTCACGCTCAAACCTGTCACGTTCCGCCAGCCCGGGCTGGGTACCCGTTTCTTCAGGCTGGCGGCGGCACCGGAGGCCGCCTTCTTCTTCCTGGTGGTCGGTCTGAGCATCGCCTCATTCGAGTTCTTCGCCATCGGTCCCGGGGTCGCCGCCGCGGTCGCCGCGCTCTCTCTGCTCCTCGCCGGGTGGGGGGTGGTCAATCTCCCGGTCAAACCCTGGGCGTTGGGACTCGCGGTCCTCGGTTGGGCTCTGCTCACCGCCGCCTACCAGAAGGGCGGGGTGCTCGCCCTGACGGCGCTCGGGGCGGTGATGCTCCAAGTGGCCGGGACCTTCTTCGTCGACGGATCGGGACAGATCGACCCTCGCTGGTATCTGGTGCTCCCTTCGGTGCTGGCGGTTCTCTTCTTCTTCCTGTTGGCGATGCCCACCGTGCAGCGGGCCCGCTTCTCGACCCGGACCATCGGCCGCGACGGGCTGATCGGCGAGCACGGAGTGGCGATCGGCCCGTTCGACCCTGACGGGGTGGTCGAGGTCAAGGGCGCTCGGTGGCGGGCGACCGCTCACCGTGAGGCGGGCCTGGTCGCGGGGTCGGAAGTCCTCGTCTCGGGAGTGGACGGCATGTTCCTCGAGGTGGAGCCGGTACCCAGCCCCGCGAAAACTGATCACTGAATTGCCACTTTCTTCCTTGCCGCCGGCGATTGCCCTGAGTAGGTTCGCTCCCGGTTGTCGCTAGACAGGGAGGAGTCAGTTTGTCCAGCATGGACGATTGGCAGCTCGACGCGCTGTGTCGGGGGAGCCATGCCTACCTCTTCTTTCCGCCTTCGACGTTCGAGCGCAAGGACGAGCGGGAGCGCAGGGAGATGAAGGCCAAAGCGATCTGCGGGGTGTGTCCTGTGCGGGTGCCATGCACCACACATGCCCTTCAGATCAGGGAGCCTTTCGGTATCTGGGGAGGTCTCACCGAAATGGAGAGAAGGAGCATGCCCTTGGTCGGCTGACCATCGGCAATGCCGGAAACGGGCTCACCGAAGGCGGCGATGATCGCCCTGCCGGATGGTGAGCCCTTCTCTATCCGCCCACTCCAGCAGCGGAACCGCATACTTCCGGGTCAACCCGGTGTGATCGCGGAAGTCGGCCACCGTGAACGGGGCGGCCAATTCGCCGAGCATGAGTGTGATCTGGGCGATTTGCTCCGGCAGGAAGACCAGGTCGTCCGAGACCCGCACCAACTCCCCGGTGCGCACCAAGAGATGGACCAGCTCTTGATCGAGGCCGAGCTCGCCCACCGTGGGGACGAGGAGGCTCTCCTCGAGGATCGCTTCCGCGGCTTCCCACCTCTCCCGGCCCTCGGTCCCCAGCTCCAGACGGTGGCCCGCGCTGGCCACGTCAGGGCCGACACGTAGGAGCCGATCGTTCCGCTCGATCAGGCTCTCGGCCAGCTCGGCCGGGATATCGAGCGTGGTTGCCAGGGTGGCCAGGGACATACCGGGGCGGAGAGGGTGCTCGGTGTGGTGGCGGGCGACTTCGTCCACGGCCGACGCCATGAGCTCGTCGAATTTCGTCCGGGTCACGGCGATGTCGCCGACGACAAAGGCGTCCGCCGGTCTCCCGCCCCCGGTCTGCGCGGCGAGCCGCATCAGGCTGTCCATTCCGCGCTCCTCGAGTAGGGCGGCCGCCACTGCGTTGCTCCCCGCCTCGGGGTGGATCCCCTTGGCCGAAGCCATGGCTCGAGCCGCCGACCCGGGTGCAGGGTCGACAACGACCCCGCCGGCCACCACCTGACGGCGCCCGGTCTCGCGGATGATGAACCGGTCGCCACTCCGGAGGGGAAGGGGAGTCGGCGTCTCGATGAGTGCCCGTCCGCCCTCCAGCCGCTTGATCGCCGCTTGATGGGCCCCACTCCCGACATGGATGTGAAAGGCCCCACGGGTGCTCATCTCATCCACGTATCGGGCGAGTTTCAGATGCGCGCTGAATCGGCGGGTCGCCAGCCATTGTCCCGGTCGGCCCAGCATGGTCCCCCGGGGCAGATCGGCCCGATCCACGCCGCTCAGGTTCAGGGCCAGTCGTCGCCCGGGCCCGGCACGCTCCAGGTCGGTCTCATGGCTCTGCATCCCCCTTACTCGGGCTTTCTTGCCCCCGGGGAACAGTTCGAGCGTGTCACCGACATCGATCGGGCCTTCGGTCAGGCTCCCGGTGACGACGGTGCCGGCCCCGGTGACGGAGAAGGCCCTGTCGACCCAGAGACGGGGTCGTTCGCCGGGATGGTCGATCCCCGCGACCAGAGAGGCGAGGGTTGCCCGAAGTTGGTCGATGCCCTCGCCGGTGGTCGAGGAGACGGGGACGATCAACGCCGTGTGCAAGCTCGTCCCGGCGAGACGATCTGCGATGTCGGCCCCGACCAGGTCGGCCATCTCCCCGTCGACGAGATCGATCTTGGTCAGTGCCACCACCCCGGTGTGGATGGCCAGGAGATCCAAGACGGCGAGGTGCTCTTCCGACTGGGGCATCCACCCCTCGTCAGCCGCGACCACGAACAAGGCGACGTCGATGGCCTCGATCCCGGCCAGCATGTTCTTGAGATACCGCTCGTGACCGGGAACGTCGACGAAAGAGACCTCGATGCCCGGATCGAGGGTGGTCCAGGCGAATCCGAGATCGATGGTCAGGCCACGACGCTTCTCTTCCGCCCATCGGTCCGGATCGCGGCCGGTGAGCGCCGCCACCAACGCCGACTTCCCATGATCGACGTGACCGGCGGTCCCGATCAGCGGCAACTGGCCACCATGTCGGCGATCAGGTCGTCGTCCTCCTCGGCGACTGCTCGCAGGTCGATGAGCAGGTCCTTGTCCAGGCGCCGGGCCAGGACCGGGTGCAGGGCCGAGATGAGCCGGCCAAAGAGATGATCCTCACCCTCGAGCGTGATCTGCGGTGTCGGGATGCCCACTCCGGGCAAGCTCCCGGCGCCAAGCACCGACTCGCCGGAGCGGACCGCTCCCCCGATCCGTCGAGCGAGGTCCTCTACCCGAGGCCGCAACTCGTCCTCTCCGGCGGTCGCCATGCGCCAGAAGGGAATCCGGCGCGCGTCACCGTCGGCGTACTCCTCCAGGGTGGCGCCCAGGGCGGCGTCGGTCATGGCGTCGACCCGCAACGCCCGGGCCAGAGGATGTGCACGGAGACGATCCACCGCCTCGGTCTTTCCGACGACGATCCCGGCCTGCGGGCCGCCGAGCAGCTTGTCACCACTGAACATCACCAGGTCGGCGCCGGCCTCGACCGACTGACGGGCACCCGGCTCGCCGGAGAGCCAGCCTGGCGGCTCGGTCCCGAGCCAGGAGGCTTCGGCGTCGATCAGGCCCGAGCCGAGGTCGTGGATGAGTGGAACCCCATGCTCGTGGGCCAGGGTCGCCAGCTCCCCGACCTGGACCTCGGCGACGAATCCTTCCACCCGGAAGTTCGAGGGATGAACTTTGAGCACCGCTCCGCAGTCGTGGATCTGCAAGGCGGTGACGAAGTCCCCTCCGCGGGTGCGATTGGTGGTGCCCACCTCTACCAACCTGGCCCCACCGGCCTCCATGACCAGGGGGAGCCTGTAGGAGCCGCCGATCTCGATCAACTCGCCACGGGCCACCGGTACCGCTTTTCCCGCCGACGTGGCGGCCAGGGCGAGGAGAACGGCTGCAGCGTTGTTGTTCACCACCAGGGCATCCTCCGCCCCGGTCAGAGCCCGCAGGAGCTCCCGCACGTACCGACCCCGGCCCCCGCGCCCACCCTCGGCCTCGAGCTCGAGATTGGTGTAGGCAAGGGCCGCCTGGCGCGCAGCTTCCGCCGCGCCCGCCGATAGAGGGGCCCGGCCGAGATTGGTGTGGAGCAGCACCCCGGTGGCGTTTATCACCTTGTGGCTGGCGGAGCTTTGCAGGCCGCGGACCAGGTCGGAGAAGATCTGCGCTACGTCGGGAATGCCGCCGCCGGCGATCTCCGCCCGTGCCAGGTCCAATGCCGATCGGGCGCTCTGGATGAGCAGGGGACGGGGGACTCCCGCCTCTTCCAGGGAGGCGACGAGAGTGTCGACCGGAGGCAGATCACGGTATGGGTTGGTGGTCTCGGCCACCGGTCAAGTCTGCCAGGTCATGCCTGGGTGCAGCCAACCGAGTGGGCGGCCCGACGGACATGGTGGGACTTGACCCGCTTTCGTAGGATGCCGGGATGAAGGCACCCGAAGCGGAGGCCCGCCCCGCCGCCACCGTGATGCTCATCCGGGACGGCAACGAAGGGTTGGAGGTGCTGACCGTGCGCCGCCATGCCCGTGGCTTCTTTGGTGGCCTCACCGTGTTCCCCGGTGGGGCAGTCGACCCCGTTGACGGGTCCGACCTGGCCGCCTCGGTCGTTGTCGGTGACGGTCCGGACCGGGAGTACCGGGCCGCTGCTCTCCGGGAGCTGGCCGAGGAGACGGGTCTCGCCCTGACCGTCGACGGTGTGGCACCGGCACCTGTCGGCCGGGGCGCCGATTTGCTCCACTCCCTCGCCGCGTCGGGCGACCAGCTGAATGGGTCGGGTCTGACCTTCGTCTCCCGCTGGGTGACACCGGAGGGAGCTCCGACCCGCTTCGACACCCGTTTCTACATGGCCGGCGTGCCCACGGAGACGCCCGAGATCCGTCTCGACCAGGACGAGCTCGTGGACCACATGTGGACTACTCCGGCGGCGGCATTGGGCATGCAAGCCGCCGGGGACCTCGAGATGTTCCTCCCCACCATCTCCCACCTCCGTTGGCTCGACCGCCGTGTCGACACGGCCGAGGCCATTTCCGCCGCCCAGGGTGCCGACGGGCGCTCGCTCGTCCAGCCCAGACGCATGGGCGACGGGAGCCTGATGCCGATCCATCTCCCCTCGGACATCTGATGAAGATCCAGCGCATCCTGGCCAACAACCCGGGCCCGTTCACCGGGCCCGGGACCAACACCTGGCTCGTCGAGCAGGACGACGCGGTGGTCGTGATCGATCCCGGTCCCGTGGACCAGGCTCACGAGGACCGGATCTTGGAGGTGGTCGCGGGGAAGATCCCGGTGGGGGTCCTGGTCACCCACACCCACCCCGATCATGCCCCTTTGGCCAACCCGCTGGCCCGGGACCTCGGGGTCCCCGCCTTCGGCTACGCCCCGGGGCCGGACTTCGAGCCCGACCTCGAGCTTCGCCAGGAGTCGGCCCTGGGAATCGGAGGAGCCCGGCTCCAGGTGATCCACACTCCGGGCCATGCCGACGACCATCTTTGTTTCCGGGTCGGCGACGTGCTCTTCACCGGCGACCACATCATGGGCGGATCCTCGGTGATGGTGGAGGACATGGGCAGATACCTCGACTCTCTGACCAAGCTCCGGGGGATCGGGTTGACCCGGCTTCACCCCGGGCACGGGGAGGAAATGGACCATCCTGATCAGGTGATCGATTGGTACCTGGCCCATCGTCTGCAACGTCATGAGGAGATCGTCGACGCGATACGGGCCGGAGCCGGCACGACCGAAGACATCGTCGAGATCGTCTATCGCGATGTCGACCGGGCCCTCCACCCCCTCGCCGCCCGATCGGTGACGGCGCACGTGACATTGTTGATCGAACAGGGGCGAATAGCCTCTAACGGGCGCGACTTCGTCATACTGCCCTCCAACTCCCCGTGACACGCTTCGCCAGGACTCTGTTGGCCCTACTCGTCATGGCTCTGGCCGTTCCGGCCCTGGCCCAGGTCACCGACGAGGACATCGACCGCGCCCGACGAGAGGTGAACCAGGTGATGGCCGATTCCCAGGCCCTGGGGGACGAAGTCCAGGCAGCCTGGGCCCGCCAGTTCGCATTGGACAAGGAGATCTCCGACCTCGGTGCCTCCATCGAACTGGCCCGGGTCCAGATCGCCGAAACCGAGAAGAAACTGGAGGACGTGGCGGTCGAGCTGTATATGGGCTCGTCTACGGCGAGCTCGATGCGAGTGCTGTTCTCGGCCAGTGAGGAGAGCTATGGGGCGGGCCGTGAGTATCTCAGGAACGTGACCGGGGTCGACGCCGACGTCGTCAACCAGCTTCGCTCGTTTCGCACCGAACTGGACCGTCAAACCGTCCGCCTCGCCGAGGCCTCGGCCGAGCAAGAGGTCCTGACTGCGCAGTTGGAGGATCAGGCCGCCGAGCTCCAGGGCCGTCTGGTCGAAGCCCAGGCCGTATACGACGGGCTGGTTGCAAGGAGGGCTGCCGAGGAGGAGGCCCGGAGACGGGCCGAGGAGGAGGCTCGTCGTCGAGCGGCGGAGGAGGCGGCGCGCAACGCAACGACCACCACGGCTCCCGCTACCGCGACAACAACCGATGGCGGCTCGGACGATGCCACCACGACGACCGCTCCCGAAGGGTCCGCCACAACCGCCCCACCTGCACCGCCTCCACCTCCGGGAGGCGGCGGCGGGACCTGCCCGGTCGCCGGTGCGGTGTCCTTCTCCGACTCGTGGGGTGACTCGAGGTCTGGGGGCCGGGCCCACCAGGGGGTCGACATGATCGCGGCAAGGAACACGCCGCTGGTTGCGATCTACTCCGGCACGATCCAGCGTCTGAGCAGTGGCAACCTGAGTGGTCTCGCCATCTGGCTCCGCTCGGACAACGGCGACACATTCTTCTACGCCCACCTGGAGAGTTACGCCGAGATCAGCGCCGGGCAGAGCGTGGCCGAGGGCGAGGTCATCGGGTACAACGGGTCTTCGGGGAATGCCCCCGATTTCCTTCCCCATCTCCACTTCGAGTACCACCCGGGGGGTGGTGGAGCGGTCAACCCTTATCCGCTGGTGCGCTCCATCTGCTGACCGACCGGCGAAACGCAAAGGTCCCCTGAGACGCCGAAAGAGGACCCTTTCGGGTCCTCTTCCGATCTGGCCTCCCTGCTGCCCCCAACCCCACGCACCGAGGCACGTTCTGAGCGATATCTTCGGGCACAGTCAGCGATGGTTAAAGGACCCTTTGGAGACACGCTCGTTATGACTAGTCCCTGATGACCGGACCGGTGACGGATGGCACCGGCCCCGGCTCGCCAAAGACGGTGCGGCCCGGGGTCGCCGACCGCTCGGGATACTGTTGCCCCGATGACCACAGGAGCAGGGGTTTCGTTCCGGGCTGCCTTCCCGCGTCGACTCGCTGCCGGGCTCGTGCTGGGGGCGATGGGGGTGTCGCTGGCGCTCTCCTTCGCCACTCTCGTGTTCTATGGAGACCTGGCGCCGGAGTTGGGGCGTGGCGCCGGGTGGGCCCTGGCCAGCTTCGTAGTCCTTGCCGCTGTCACCGCGCTCACCAGCTCATTCCGCGGGCTGGCCGCCGGTGTTCAGGATGCCCCGACTGTGATCATCGGAGCTGCTGCGGTCGGTCTGGTCGCCACGGCCGAGGAGCCCATGGCGACGCTGGCGGCGTTCATCATCCTCACCACTGCGTTCACCGGCGCCCTTCTGCTGGTCATGGGCCACTTCCGATTGGGGGGATTGGTTCGCTACGTGCCCTTCCCAGTGGTCGCGGGCTTTCTCGGGGGCACCGGTGTCGTGCTGACAATCGCCGGCGCCGACATCCTGATCGATGCCGGTGGAGGGGCTGCAGAGCTGGGCCTCCGGACGGTGCCCGGCTTGCTGGTCGCCTTGCTCCTGGTCGCACTCGGTCGAGGCGGTCGGTCGTCGCTGGCTTCGGTGGTTGTCCTCGCCGTCGGCTTCGTCGGCTACCACGTCGCGGCCGCCATCGCCGGCATCGACCGGGTCGAGGGCATGGCCCGGAGTTTGCTCCTCGGGCCGTTCCCGACCGGCAGCCTGGCGGACCTGGGCGTCATAGCCGAGTTGTGGTCGGCGGACTGGGGGGCGGTCTTCGGACAGCTTCCCGCCGTCGTCGTGATGGCGATGCTGGTCCCATTGGGCCTACTCCTGAACACCGGGGCCCTCGAGCACACGTTCAAGGTCGACATCGACGTGGACCGTGAGCTCTTGTCGACCGGGGCCGGCCTGATGTTGGCTGCGCCGTTCGCGGGACTGCCCGGCTATGTGATCCTCGGCGACACTGTGATCGGGCGTCGGATCGGTGGCGCCAGCCGGATTCCTCCCCTCATCGCCGCAGTCATCGGAGCTGTCGTGCTCGCGGTGGGAGCCGACGTGGTCAGCTTGCTGCCGGTCTTCATCCCGGGTGGGCTGCTCCTCGGCATCGGCCTCGACTTCCTTCTCTCCTGGGTCTGGGACATCCGCCATCGGGTTGGTCTTGTGGAACACGCGGTGATCATCGGGATCGTCGCCGCGGTGGCGGTGTTCGGTTTCATCCAGGGAGTCGGTCTCGGGGTCGTTGCCGCCACCGTCCTCTTCGTGTTCCGCTACAGCAAGACGCCGGCGGTGAGGGCGGTGACCACGGCACGGGTGCGGCGCAGCAACGTCCAGCGCAACGCCGCCGACGAAGCCACCCTCGTCGAACGGGGCGATCGCGCGGTCGTCATGGAGCTCCAGGGGTTCCTGTTCTTTGGCAGCGCAGAACAGCTCGTGAAATCGGTTCGGGAGGGTTTGCGGCTCGAGCCCCACATTGCCGTGGTGATCCTCGACTTTCGACGGGTCACCGGGATGGACTCCTCGGTGGCGGCATCCTTCGACCGTCTCGGCCGCATGGCGGAGGAGCATCAACTGGAGGTGACCTTCTGTGGTGCCGACCCTGAGATGAAGGCCACTCTCCAGCCCACACTCGACCATGGGTTCATCCGCTACGAAGTCGACCTCGACCACGCCCTGGAGACATATGAGGAGGAGGTCCTCGGATCCAGGGCGAAGCCACTCGCCCTGACCGCGGAATCGGCCGTCGACTCGCAATGGGAAGCCTGTCCCGCCATCGAGATGGCGGCAGGGGACCTCATGATCACCGAAGGGGAGCAGAGCGCCGGTGTCTTCTACCTCGAGTCGGGCCGGGCCTCCGTGGTCCCGGCCAATGACGATATGGCCTATCGACGGGCCGTTCTCCTCCCCGGCTCTGTGATCGGGGAGTTGAGCCATCTCACCGGCCAGCCGGCAAACTCCACCGTGGTGTGCGACACCGAATGTGTCGTGCGCCATTTCACAGAGGAATGGTTCGTCGAGTTCTGCGAGCGCGACCCGGTTCAGGCTCTCGCCCTGCAACGACTGATCGCAGCCCGTCTCGCCGAGAAGCTCACGGCAGCCAACCGCACCATTCGCTCTTTGCTGTAATGGTCAAGGGAGCTCGCAGGAGAGCAGTACGTCACCGCTGAGACACCTGTCCCGGCCCGACGCCCCATCGAGGACGTCGACTCCGGGACCACCGTCCAGATGGTCGTTGCCGGCCCCGCCTTCGATGAAGTCGGTGCCGGCCCCGCCGAACAGACGGTCGTTGCCGGACCCACCACGGATCGTGTCGGCCCCGCCGCCACCCTGAACCTCGTCGTTTCCGGCGCCACCATCGACTTCGTCGTCGCCCTCCCCGCCCGAGAGCGTGTCGTTGCCCGACCCGCCCTCGATACGGTCGGCACCATCGCCGGAGCTGACGACATCGGTGCCGCTCCCGCCGTCGATGATGTCGTCTCCGGCTCCGGAGAAGATGGCCTCGTTTCCGGACCCGCCGTCGATGTGGTTGTTGCCGCTGCCGGCGTCGATGGTGTCGTTCCCGGATCCGCCGTCGATCGTGTCGTTGCCGTCGCCGGAGCAGATGACGTCGTTGCCGCTTCCCCCGTTGATGATGTCGTTGCCGCCGCGGCCGACGATGACGTCATTGGGGCTCGTCCCGTTGAGGACGTCGTCGCCGGGTGTCCCCACGATGGTGGCGAGTCGACCCCGGCACATCGGAGGTCCCGGCTCGGTGACGACCAAGTCGAGCGCGCCCGCGTCGGCAAAGGTGCCGTCCTCGTCGGTCACGCCAACGGAGACCTGCAGCGTGCCCGGCGCGGTGAAGGTGTGGGAGAACGGGCCCAGTCGGTCCACGGTCTCCACCGTCCCGTCACCCCAATCCAGGTCGAAGCTGAAGGCATTGTCGGTGCCGGGGTCTGTAACGGGGCCGAGGAAGATCGTGTAAGACGTTCCTGTGTCGACCGTGCCCGCACCGTCGACCTCGATGGTGGGGGCGACGTTGTTGGCTGTGAACCCGACGGTTGCCGGAGCGCTCATCGCCGAGCCCACCGTGACGGTCAGGGTCACCAGATAGTCGCCATCGTCCTCTGCGACGAAATCGAAGGTTTCCCCGGCTCCGCTGGCGACGACCCCACCGTCCCGGGTAGCGGTCCAGGCCCACGCTGTTGCTCCCGATGTCCCCGAGCTGAAGGACACCGCGGTTCCCTCGTTCACGGTTCCCGGGTCTCCCACGATATTGGCGACGGGGGCGCTGACCACGGTGTAGGCGATGGTCTCGGTCGTCGACTTGCCGGTGGCGTCGACCGCGGTGACCTGGAACGACCCGGACCCGGCGGTGGGGAGGGCGGAGCCGAGCGGGAGGGTGCTCTCACAGCTGACTACCCCGGAGGCCGCATCGCTGCATGCGAAGTCAACGGTGACGACCTGACCTGTGGTGAAGACCGCACCCTGGATCGGGGAGGTGACGACAGGCGCTTCGGCGTCGATCGGGATGGTGATCGTCTCCGAGTCACCGGTCGATGAGTAGGCGATGAGCGTGTGCACTCCCTCCCCGGTCACGTCGAACGGGCCCGCATATGGGACGAGAGCCGCGCCGTCGAGTTCGTAGGCGACGACACCGCCGGGAGGCGCGGTGAGAGTCACGGTGGCAGTCCCCGCGTACCACCCGTCGACGAGGTCGCCGGCGAGAGCGACCAGGCCGCCGGAGGGGGCGGCCGCGAGCCGGGACAGGAACAGCTCCCCCTTGTTCGAGCTGACGGCCACATTGCCCGAGTCATCGACTGCCTGGACGAAGAACTCCTTCTCCCCGGGGGCCGCCGGCGCCGCCCCGCTCCAGGACCCATCGGTGCCCTGGACCAACACGACCTCGGTCCATGTCCCGCCCGCAGCGACATCCGAGAAGAGCACGGTCACCTTGCGCACCTCACCGTCGGTGTCTTCTACGTCGACCGTGAATGTCACGGCCCCTGCTCCTTCGATGGCGGTCGAGCTGATGATCACCGGAGGGGTGAAGTCACCGGTTCCCGGTCCGTAGAACACGGTGGTGCCGATGGTGGTGAACAACCGCTGGATCCCCGTGGTCGCGGTGGTGCTCCGGAACTGGCCGGGGACCAGGACCAGCTGGTCGCGATCACCGACCGCGGTGGTGAACCGGTTCACGGTCTGCAGGGCGGAAGGGAAGACGCCGGGCGCGATGGGCTCCGGCTCGTTGGCTCCGAGATCGACCACCGGGCGAGCGACGACCGGGTCGAACGGGGTGACGTCCGTGGACTGGAGGCCGGTGATGAGCGCCCCGTGGGCAACCAGTCCGCCGCCCTGGGTGACATCGATCTCGATCTTGGGCTGGATCGGCCGGAACGGGGTCACCTGGGCGGAGGGAAGACCGCCCTCCCCGACGTGGGCATAGAAAGAGCCACGGTCCCCGGTGTCGATCACCAGGCTGGTCCCGAGGTCGAGCACCGTGTCGATAGTCGCGGTCGGAAGCCCGACCACCGAGTCGAACCCGAGCGCCGGCGCCGCCGGCGCCGGCACCGGGCCGCCCCCGCCACCTACCCGATAGAAGGGCAGCCCGTAGAAGGTGGAGATCATCAGCACCTTGTCGTCATATGCCCCGTAGACCAGCGACGAGCCGGCGTAGGTCTGCTTGGCGATCTGTAGCGCCTGGCCGACGGTGAGCCCGCCGTCGAGATTCCCGGCGAAGCGTCGCAGCAGGTCCTCGGAGAGGGCGACCGTGTCGGTCTCGCCGTACCCGTACCCGGTGTTCCCGATGAAGCTGGCTCCCTGGGCGGACAGCGTCTGGGCCCAGTCGGCGGCGAGGGGGTCGCCACCGATCTGGACGTCGGGGAAGCTGAGTCCGGAGTGACATCCCATCGAGAAGACGATGGCCCGCTCCAGGGTGTCGGACCCCGAGCCGGTGACATCACCCGTGGTCACGAACCCCGATGACAGGGCGGCCGGTTGGGCGCGGTTGTGGTCGAAGTGGGCGTTTACCGAGGTGACAGTGTGTGACCCGTCGAGCCAGCCGGCGATCAGCCCGTCACGATCCCAGACCTCAGAGACCAGCGATGTGATGGGGCGCCCGGCGTCGACGAGCTCGGAGGCCACCGCCTCGGCGCCGTCGGTGAGGAAGTCGTAACCGCTGACGAAGGCGCTGGTAGTCGTGGTCGGGTCGAGAAGCCCGTTGAAGGTGAGGAATCGCTCCAGGGTGCCGACGATCTCACCCGGGGTCTCCACCAGTCGGCCCAGGGCGATCTCCGGAACGAAGATCTCACGTCCGTTGGCGAGGAGCGGGTGGGCGTCGCCGTAGGGGTCGTCGCTGAGGAAGGTCCCGGCGGCCAGGGCCGCGGTCTGCGGCGTGACTGCCCCCCGAAGAGCCGAGGCGTAGCCGGTCTCGTTGGCGATTCGCGTCTCGTCAGGCAGCCGGAACTGGGGCACCTGGTCGTCACCACCGACGATGACCACATATTGGATGTCGGGATTGGAATCTCGATACCCGTCGACCAGCCCGGCGATCGCCGAGGCCACGTTGTTGGCGGCCTCGACCGAGCAGGGCTCGGCGTCCAGGGACGAATAGACGGCGGCCACGGCCGCATCGCCTTCGACCGGGATCACGGCGCCGATCACACCGAGGTCCGGCTGATCAGCCACCGAGCCCAGGGCCCCGAGAAGGTCGGCGAGCGCAGCCACGCCATGAGTCGCCTCGTAGCGCTGCTGGTTGACCAGGAACAGCGTGTTGACCCCTGAGGGAAGGGATCCAGGCAGTGAGCCTGGGGTGCCTCCGGTTGGGGGGAGTGCGGTGCATGCGTCGCCACCTGTCCCGGGATCGACCGAGAGACGAAGGGTGTAGGGATCGGTGCTGGTTGCTCCGTTGTAGCCGCTCACCTGGATGACGTAGTCGCCGCTTCTCGCCACGGGCGAGGTTTTCACCTGCTCGTTGGAGTCGCCCCGATTCGTGGACAGAGCCACCACCGGCAGGTCGGCGAGCACTATGTCTTCGATGACCTCGGGTTGGCTCTCATCGGGAGAGAGGAGGTCGATGGGGCCGTCCTCGACTCCGATCACGGTCCGCTCCGGCTCCCCCCGCAGCGGTGGCTGGGCCGGCCCGTAGATCACCAGGTCGTAGTCGGCCGGGAGGCTGGCCAACTCGGCCGATATCACCGAGCCGGAGGTCACGTTCTCCAGCCGGTAGAAGTCGAGGTCGGTGCCGGAGGAGATGTGGGTGACGTAGATGTTGTCGACCGACGCGACAGTGGCCTGGGCCACCGTGTCGTTTGGCTCGAACGCTTCCACGATCGACGTGGTTGCCGATGCCGAGGCGACGCCACCGGACGCCGGAACCGCCGCGTCGAGACCGGTGGCGACCGGGCCAAGACGAAGACCGGTGGTGGCGGCGAAGGAGAGGTCGAGTGTGGAGAGGTCGGCGACGCCGGGTATCGACCACGTCAGCACGGAGCCATCGATCACGGGATCGCCGGGGGCGCCCGGCGGGGGCGCCGGCAGGTAGGTGGTCGATCCCGGCACGTAGTTGAACCCCGGCGCCAGGGTCACCGCGACCTCCAGGTCGTTGAGGGGGGCGCCGGTCGAGAGGTCCAGGGAGGCGGTGTACCGGACGGTGCCCGGCGTCGTCGAGAAGCTCGCCAGACGCGAGGCGTCCAGGTCCATCCGCTGCCATGGGTACTCCTCGGGCGGCATGAGAAGGCCGAGGAGGTCGGCGAGGGAGGTGGCCGGGGGGAGGCCGGCGACGATGTCGGCGAGGGTCGCCCCGTCCAGCTCGTCCGTCTCGTTGATGAGCAGGTGCATCAGCTGTCCGAAGGTCCCGATGTAGGCCTCCGGTGGCACCTGGCCGAAAGTCAGACCGGGAGCGGCGCAGTCGAAGACGCCGCAATCGATGATCTCGCCGATGGAGTTGATCGGGATCGAGTTGATCGGGATCGAGTTGATCGGGCTGGCCGCAAGGTCGATGGAGTTGATCGGGATGGAGTTGATCGGCGCACCGACCAGCAGGATCGAGTTGATCGGGGTTCCCTGGGGGTAGATCGAGTTGATCGGGATGGAGTTGATCGGGATGGAGTTGATCGGCGAGTCGACGATGGTCCCGATCCCGGTGTTGGCGATCACCGATCCCTGATTGACCGCGCCGCCCGCAGTCAGGGCGGAAGCGGGGACATCGGCGGTCGGGATCGATGAGACGCCGGCGGCGGGCGTCGGGTTGTCGACGACGAAGGAAACCGAGACCAGGTCCCCGGCCGCAAGCTCGAACGCACCGATGTCACAGCTCCCGGGACCGCCCGCGGCACGATCGACGCCGTTCTGGGAGAGGACTGTGCAGCCCACCTCGCTGCTGCCGGGCGCGACCGGATCGCCGGCGTCGATTGGGGGGCTGCCGGGGAGGAGGGCGTGAGTGAGTTGGCTTCCCCCGTTGTCGGCGAGGGGGCCGATGAGGGGATCGATCGGAGAGTCGAGATAGCCGACCTGGTTGCCGTCGACACCGTCGGTCAACCCGCAGCCTTCGACCGGGAATCCGGTTCCGGTGGTGTCGCCGGCGCCGAGCAGGTTGAAGCTGCCGCCGACCTCACCTTCGCAGTCGGGGAACGTGGTCGCGGTGTTTCCTGCGACCAGTGAGCTACGCAGCAGGATCGACCCGTTGGCGACGGGCGCCATCGCGATCCCGCCTCCGATCGCGGTCCCTTCCGCGGCGTCGTTGTCGGCGATGGTGACGTTGACCAGGGTGAGGTTGCCGTCCACCCCCTTGTAGAGCCCGCCGCCCTCATCGGCTCCGAGGTTGCCGCTGATCGTGGTGTCGTGCATGAAAGACGGCCCGGCCCCGAAGTCGGCGACCCCTCCGCCCAGGAATGACACGTTCGCCTCGACAGTGCTCTGCGACAGCTCGAAGCTTCCGGTTGCGTAGAGCCCGCCGCCACGGCTGCTCGACGCGTTCCTCTCGATCAGCGATCCCGTGATGAATGCCGACGAGCCGGCATGGATCCCACCACCGAAGTCACCCGACCGGTTGAGCTCGACGATGGTGTTCTCGACGAGAAGGGCCCCGGTCGCGTAGATCCCGCCACCGTGATCGAAGGACTCGTTGTCCGAGATAGTGCTGTCGGTGATCGAGGTCAGCGAAGCGCTGTCGGTGAAGATCGCCCCGCCGTTGCCCGTGCCCTGGTTGGTCGAGAAGGTGGCACCGGTGATGCTGAGCTCGTTGCCGACGTGATGGAGACCGCCTCCCGTGGTCGTAGCCACGTTCCCCGTCACCTGCACGTCGACGAGTGTCAGTGAGCTGCCGCTGCCGCTGCTGATCCCGCCACCGCTGTCGCTCAGCCCATTGGTGAGGGTCAAGCCGTCGATGAGGACGGTGGCACCGGCGACACTCACCACCGGGCCGGCCGCGCCGCCGTCCACGGTCACCGCGCCGTCCGCTACCAGGTCGAGGTCCTTTCCGATGACCAGGTTCTCCGGGTAGGTCCCGGCGGGCACCAAAACCGTGCCCCCGGCCGGGGCGGCGTCGATTGCCGCCTGGATCGGGGCAACGGACTCCACCGACCCGACATCGCACTGCTCGCCTACCGGTCGCTCCACTCCGCGCTGGTCGAAGGGCTCACAGGCTCCGCCACCGCTCCCCGGCACAGCCGAGTTCCCGGCATCGATGACCGGGCTCCCCGGCAGCGGATGGTGGGTCGGTGTCGCCCCGCCATTGCCGAACAGTGGTCCCAGCTCAGGGTCGTTGACACCGGTCTGATCCCCGGTCGTCGTTGTCAGCACACAGCCGGAGATGTCACCGAAGACGTTGTGCCCGCCCGACGAGAAGATCAGACCAGCGCCGTCGTCGTCGCAATCGTCGGGTGTCGGGGTGCCCGAGGCGTCGGAGACGTTCCCGGCGAGGATCGTGTTGTAGAGCTCCGTGGTGCCGCCGTTGCTGCGGATGCCGCCCGGGAATTCCACTGCTGAATTGCCGTAGATCGTGGCGTTGCGCAAGGTGACCGCAGAGCCGCTGGCGCTGAAGATCGCACCGCTGTTGCCGCCCGAGGTGTTGGAGCTGATGGTGCTGTTGACCACGTTGAGGTTCGAGGTGAGTGACGAGATCGCACCACCGGTCTGGCGGGCGTGGTTCCCGCTGAAGGTGCTGTTGAGGACGTTGAACGTGCCGCCGTTGAGGGAGGCGACCCCGCCGAACCCGGCGTCGTTGCCCGTGGCAGTCACCCGCTCGAAGGTGACGGTGCCGCCTTCGGTGAACAACACCGCCCCAAGACCGAGATTGGTGGCCAGCGTCGAGTTCCCACCGGTCAGGTCGCTCCGGCCGAACTCGGAGTCGGTGACGCTCACCGTGCCTCCCGACACCGCCAATGCCCCCCCGTCTCGCTCAGCGACGTTCTCGTAGAACCCGGTGTTGGTGATGGTCACCGTGCCGGCTTCGGAGAAGATGCCCCCACCACGATTCTCGAAGAGCGACCCGGCGTAGATCACCCCGTTCCCCTCGATGGTCGAGGCATCGATCACGACCACCCCGCCGTTGTTGAAGATCCCCCCGCCTTGGTACGCCGCGGTGTTGCCCTCGATCACGGACGAACCGTCGATGGTCAGGTTGGCCCCGGCCTCGTTGTAGATGCCGGCGCCATTGTTGGGCACGAAGTCGCCCGGGAGATCGACGACGTTGTCGGCGACCAGGGTGCCGGTCAGGTTGAGGGTCCCGAAGTTGAGGATCCCGCCACCCTTGGCCCGGGTGCAATCGGGCCCTCCGGGCCCGCCACAGTCGGGCACGAGCTCCGCGGTCCCGGTGCCGCCCACGATCTCGGCCCCGGTGATGGCCACACCGACTCCGGGCTGGACGGTCACGACACTTCCACCGGTTCCCTGGATGGTGAATTGCCCGCCGTCAGCCTCGATGGCGAGGTTTCGATCGATGACCAACGAACCCGGGTAGGTGCCCGGGGCGACGAGGAGCCGGTCTCCTGAGATGACCGAGCCGCTGGCCAGGGCGTCGCTCAGGGACGGGAAGTCACCACTCGGGCCTACCGTCCAATCGGTCGCCGCCGCCGCGGTCGGCGCCGGAGCGATGAACACGACACCGACCACGACCGCCAGCGCCGTCATCAGCGACGTCATCCGGCTCGTCGTCGCAGAAGCTCCCATGAATGCCCACTCCCTCGTATTCGCGCGGGAGTGCTCGGTGGCCACGTCCCCAGCGGCCGCCTGCCCACCCGGCGGTGCGCCCTCTTCCCGAAGAGAACGTGCCGGGACCCTAGCGATGCTGAGCGGTGGCCGGGATCGGAGGGGGGCTGACCACTCCGAGGTCGTCGAGGATGGCCCGGCCCGCCTCGGCCCAGAGATCCTCCGCGCCCGTGGTGGCCGCCCACACCGAGAGGGCGTGGAGTGTGAGCCCTTCCTCGAACCTCGCTTGTGCCTCGACGGCGAGCGCCAGCGAGGTCTCCAGCGCCTCTCGTGCCGGGACCGGGCGGGATGCCTGGAGGAGCCCGAGCCCGCGCAGACGGTGCATCCCGGCGCGGAGCACCGTCGATCCGTCCAGCGATTCGGCTTCGTTCAGGGCCTCGTCGATGGCGGGGAGGGCCCGTGGCCAATCACCCTCCACCAGCCAGGCCTCGATGCGCCGCATCCGGACATCGAGGACACCGTGTGTGCTGCCGACCTCGGAGAAGGTCCGCTCGGCGGCGTCGAGATGCTCCGCGGCGCGGTCCGGGCGGTGGGCCCGCCCGTCGACCCGCCCCAGATTGGCGTGCACGAAGGCGACACCCAGCGGGAATCGCGCCCCCCGCCAGATGCGCATGGCTTCCTCGAGTCGTGGGGTGGCATCTTCGAGCAGCCCTCGGTCGATGTCGATCTCTGCAAGGTTGTTCATCACCATGGCCGCAGTGACGATGTCGCCCGCGCGTGAGGAGGCGGTCGCGCTCGCTTCCCAATGCTCGGCCGCTGCCGACCAGTCACCGAGGAAGTAGTCGTTGTAGCCGAGGTTGTTGAGGACTTTGGCCTCACCAACCAGGTCGCCGAGGCCCCGGTAGATCTCGAGCGCTCTCCCATAGGCTGAGCCGCGCTCCGGATGGTTCAAATCGGTGTAGTTGGTTTCGAGCAGGTTGGAGGCATGAGCCACTCCGGCTTCGTATCCGGCCCGCTCGGCGTCCTCGAGCGCCAGCAGACACCACTCGACACTCTGCTCGTTCTCTCCCTTGCGGTTGAGTACACCGGCATAGAGCAATTGGGCGTCCAATCGCTCTTGCTGCACCTCGGAGGAGGGCTCGGTGCCATTCAGGAGCTCGAGGCCCTCGTCGAGCAACTCGAGCGCAGTCCCGTAATCTCCGAGCTTCTCCTTGACCATGGCCTGTTTCCGGAGCAGTCGTCCCTTTCGAATCGGTTCATGCCCGGCAAGGGCGTCCGCTTCCTCATATGCCGCCCACGCTTCGTCGAGGAGCCCCGCCCGGTCTGCGACGTCACCCAGGGCCTCGGCGGCGTCGGCGACCTCGGCGGCCGGCACCACATCGGGCTGCTTTCGTGCCGCGGCGAGCGCTCTTCGATAGTGCTCAACGGCCACCACCGGTGCATGCTTTCGACTGGCCCGCTCTGCCGCCATGACCGCATAGGTCCAGGTCTTGGCATCGTCCTGTGCTTCTGCGAAGTGCAGGGAGAGCAACTCGGCGTATCGCTCGGGCCGTTGGCGGGCCCGTCGCTCCAGAGCTTCGCCGATGACAGCGTGAAGCTCGATGCGTCTCCCGTAGGGAAGACCCGAGTAGGCGACATCCCGCATGATGGGCTGGCGAAAGCGCACGGTCCCCGTCGTCGTGACCTCCAGGAACTCGCCGAGTCGGTCCCACACCGCTCGGTCGTCCAGCATCGGCGCCAGCTCGCCGGCGGAATCGGCGAGCATGTCGACGTTGAATTGGCGTCCGAGGGCGGCGGCGTAACGCAGCATCCGCCGGTCTTTGAGATCGAGGCGGTCGACGCGCGCCGCCGCGGCGGCCTCGATGCTCTCGGGAAGCGTGTCGTCGCCGTCCATGGCGGCTCGGGCCAGGGCCAGCAGAAAGAAGGGGGTGCCACCGGACCGCAGGGCGATCTTGTCGAGGACGGGGACGGCCAGCTCGGCCTCGCCAACGGCGTGGGCCAGGAGGCTTCGGATGTCGTTGGGGGCAAGTCCCCCGAGCTCCAGGGAGATCGCGTCGGGGATCGCGGGCCAGGTGTCGCCCGGGCGACGGCTGATGATCGTCAGCCAAGGCCGCGATGAGACATCTCCCAGGAGATGTTCGATTGTGTCGAGCGAAGCGGCATCGGCCCATTCGGCGGAGTCGACGATGATGAGGGTTGGCTCGGTAAGCACGGTCCCCAGCAAGCCCTCGACGACTTCGTTGGCCTTCTGGGTCTGGAACGAATCTCCCAAGTCTGCGACCTCGGCTGTCATCGCCACCCGGGCCCCGGCGACACGGGCAAGCAGAGGAGCCCAAGGGATGAGCTGCGGCGCCATCTGCCCGATCGCATCGAGCAGCAATCCGCCAAGCTCGTCGGAGTCCTTGTGTTCTGGGAGATCCAGGGCGCCGCGAAGGATCTGGCCGGCGACATGGAAGGCGGTTGCCGTCTCATATGGCTCGCCGGCCGCGTAGACCAACCGAAGGTCGACCCGGTCGATCATCTCCTGAAGCAATCGGGTCTTTCCGATACCCGCCGGTCCGATCAGATCGATCACCGAGCCCTGGCTCCTCACGGCATCGTCGGACGCCTGGATCAGAACGCTCAGCTCTGCGTCACGACCAATGAGGGGATAGCGGGGGGCGGCTCGCCCGGCTCCGGAGCCGATCATCGCACCCAGGCGGTACGGGGCCAGCGGCTTGCTGATCCCCTTGAGGGTCATTGGCGGAAGTCGGGTGACGTCGAAAAGGCTCTTGGCCCGGTCGAGGATCGATTCGGTCACCAGGGCATCTCCCGGGCTTGCTGCCGTTGCCAGCCGCGCTGCCAGATTCACCGTGTCTCCGATGATCGTGTAGACCCGTCGGGTGCGGGAGCCGAGGTCCCCGGCAAAGACGTTGCCTCGGGCCACTCCCGCCGTGACCACGCACGAGGTCTCGAGTTGGGAGATCTCACCCACGGCCCGCAGGATCCGATCCTCTTCGGCGTCCGTGCGCTCGGGCACACCTGTGGCCAGGATCAACTTCACGCCGTCGGCGGCGACATCACTGGCCAGGAAACTCACACCGAACCGATCTGCGATGTCCTGCACCGCCCCCACGACGCGATCGAGATCCTGGGCGGCGCCGCCGAGTCCACGGCTCTCGGTGATGGCGCCCAGGCCGGCCAACACGACGAACGCGACGTTGGCCAGGCGATGCTCACCCTCGTTGAAGGTGAGAGTCAGGTGCTTGCGAAGCGGTGCCGGCAAGTAGCCATCGAAGGCGACGGCTGGGTCAATGTGGGCTTCTTCGGGCGGCTCGTGCTCGTGCTCGTCGGCCTCGGGCGCGTTGTCGAGGACCACCCCGTGGCCCTTGGTCGCTCCGACCACCTCGTCGTCGAGCAGCGCCGCAGTTGATGGCGCCAGCAGAATCTCGCCGGCATCGGCCAGGCTCTCGATCTCGACCAGGTCGTCGACCACCGGGCCGACGATTATCAACTCTCGGCTGGTCGAACCGGCCAGGAGGAGGGCGATCATGCCGGAGGCGACCCCGATAGAGATGGCCAGGGGCACCGGGCTCGATGTCTTCTGATACTCGTCGAGCGCGGCGCGCATCTCGAACGCCGAGTGAGCCGCACGCTCGGCGTGCTGGTTCCCGTGGAACAAGACGAGCAGCGCGTCGCCACCGAAGGAGAGGAGGTCGCCGCCGTCCAGGGCCGCGACATCGAGGAGCTCGGAGAAGGCGCCGTTGAGCACGTCCGTGATGTGCTCCGACCCAATCCGTCCCCGGGTCGCCAGCTGTTCCGAGAGCGTCGTGAATCCGGATATGTCGGCGAAGAGCAGGGTCCCCTCCACCAGCTCATGATCGGAGGCGCCGGCTCGCATCTGCCACTCGATGAGGTAGCGCGGCAAATACAGGGAGTGGTGCAGATCGAGGCTGCTCATGACGGTCCGGAGCTCACCGGGGATCGGGACATGCGGAGGCGCCGTCCGCTTCGGGCCCGCCTGAGCATCTGGTGGCGGGGTCCATGGGCCAAGCATATCGGCGCGCCGCACCCGGCTCCTGCCGGGACCGGTTCGGCCGACATCGGGCCATCCCTGCTGCTTCAATGCGACGGCCCTGGACCGCGAGAGGAGACGAAGTGACCACCCCCCCACCCGAGTTCCCGACGGAACAGCCGGTCGCCAGCCCGGCCAATCTCGCCTCGTGGGGAACCCGCGCCCTGGGCTATCTGATCGACATCGCCCCCGGTTTGATCCTGGGCCTGATCTTCGGCTGGAACCGAAGCTTCTTCCTCAGTGGCCTGGCCGGGTTGGCCGGACTGGCCTACACCGCATACATGGGGTATCTCGATGGTCTCACCGGGCAGACCCCGGGCAAGGCCATTATGGGAACCCGGGTGGTGAACGTCTCAGGCGACGTGATCGGGACCGGGCCCGGGATCGGTCGCAAGTTCGCTCACATCCTGGACTCGATCATCTGCGGCCTGGGCTGGCTCCTTCCCCTCGTCGATGCCAAGCGGCAGACCATCGCCGACAAGGTGATGAGCACCTATGTGGTCGAAGGGGTGGAGAGAAAGCCGCTCACCTTCGATCTCTGGCTCCCGCCCAAGACCTGATCACATCGGCGTAGGTTCCGGGCCGTGCCGCCGATCGACCGCGGCGGAAGGAGTTCGGACATGGACCCGATAGAGGAAATTCTGTCCCAGATACCGATGGGACAACTGGCGGAACAGCTCGGGACGGACGAGGCCAGCGCGGAGCAGGCCGCCCGTCAGGCCGTCCCCGCCCTGCTCGGGGGTTTGCAGGCAAACGCCCAGGATTCCGGGGGCGCGGCATCGCTGACGAACGCGCTCAGCCAGCACACCGGGATGTCGCTCGAAGGCCTCGACCTGGGCGCGGTGGACACCGCTGACGGCGAGGCCATCGTGGGCAATGTCTTCGGTGACAACACGGACCAGGTGATCAACAAACTCGGCGGCCAGAGTGGCGGTGCCGGGATCATGTCCAAGCTGCTCCCGATCCTCGCCCCTCTGGTCATGTCCTGGCTTGCCGGAAAGTTCTTCGGGCAGGGTCAGACGAGTGCCGCTCCGGCCGGTGGGGGTGGTGACCTCGGCGACCTCCTCGGCGGCGCGACTGGCGGTACGGGCGGGCTCGGCGACCTGCTCGGCGGGCTCCTCGGTGGTGGCGGAGGCTCCGCCGGCGCTTCGGACCCGTTGGGCGATCTGTTGGGAGGTCTGCTCGGCGGCGGCAAGAAGAGCTAGCGACGGGCCACTAGGCCGGCAACTCCTCCAACTCGGTCAGGATCTTTGCGATGCGACCCGTGCAGGTCTCGAGGTCCGCCGGGGGCACCAGCTGAACCAGGCGCTCGGCCGCTTCCCGCAGGGCTGTGCCCGCCGGGGAGTCGGTGTCTGTGAGCACGACGGGCATCCCGTGGTCACCTCCTGGCACGACTTCGGGGTCGAGTGGGATTGAGGCGATCAGAGGGACGCCCAGGTCATCGGCCAACTCGAGGCCGCCACCCTGCCCGAACACGTCGTGGACCCGGCCGCAGGAGCAAGCAAGCCCGGCCATGTTCTCGACCACTCCAACGACGGGCATGTGTGACCGGCGCGCCATGTCGGCCACGCGGATCGCGACCTTCTGCGCGGCCCGTTGTGGGGTGGTAACCACAACCATCTCCGCCTGAGGGAGCATGCGGGTCAGGGCCATCTGTATGTCGCCGGTACCCGGGGGCAGATCGATGATCAGGTAGTCGAGGTCTCCCCACTCCACCTGCTTCAGGAACTGCTCGAGTGCCTTGGAGAGCATCAGCCCGCGCCACATGAGCGCGGTCTCCTCGGTTTCGATGATCAAGCCCGTGGAGACCAGCTTCACGCCGCGTGCCTCGACCGGGACAATCAACTTGGTGGCTTCGTCTGCCTCGAGGCGATCCTCGACCCCGAGCATCCGTGGCGTCGAGAAGCCCCAGATGTCGGCATCGAGCAGGCCAACCCGGAACCCGGCTCCGGCCATGGCCACGGCGATGTTCACCGCTATCGAGGACTTGCCGACTCCCCCCTTGCCCGACCCGACGGCGATGACCCTCGTGGTGGGGGAGACCTGAGTGGGTTCGGCTCCCTCCCGTGCCTTGGCCCGGGCGATCGACATGAGACCCGCTCGTTGCTTCTTCGTCATCGCCGTGGTCCGAACCTCGACCCGCTCCACTCCGACCATGGCCGCGACCCGGCGACGGGTGTCGTTCTCGATCTGGTTGCGCAAGGGGCACTCGGCGATGGTCAGGGCGATCCCGACCTCTACCGAAGCATCGAGGACGTCGACGTCGGTGACCATTCCCAGCTCGACGATGTTGCCGCCCAGCTCAGGGTCGCGGACACCTTCCAGCGTCTTGAGAACGTCATCACGGGTGACCATTGCCCTTCCAATGGTAATTTCCCCTATTCATGTAGTGGGAATGGTCGTAGGGTGTCAGCCGGTTATCATTGACGTGGTAGGCAACCAGGTTCAGGAATGACGCAGATTCTCAGCATCAAGTCGAACAAGCCCGAGAAGACGGTCGAGGTGACCGACTTCGCCGTCGAGAAGATCGGCGAGTTGATCGCGGCCGAAGGCGAGGCCGATCTCGCCCTTCGCATGGCGGTCCGCCCAGGCGGGTGCAGCGGGTTCTCGTACGAGATGTACTTCGACAGTCAGATAGACGACACCGACATCGTCGAGGAGTTCGGCGAGGTCCGGGTCGTGGTCGATCCGCAGAGCGCCGAGATGGTCAAGGGCTCGACCCTCGACTACAAGGACGGCTTGATGGGCGCCGGCTTCTCCATCAACAACCCCAACGTCAGCCGCACCTGCGGGTGCGGCAACTCGTTCTCCTAACGCGTACCTGAGGTACGTAGCGCCATATATGGCGCTGGGCCGATAGAGAAGAACCCCTCCTCCCGTCTCCCGGGGAACTCCCACCAACGCTCGCTTGGCTCGCTCGGAGAGAAACGGGCGCCATCTCCTCGAGTAAGGGTTGGGCTGCCCCCGGGGTAGCCTCCGCCCGGTACAACCAGGAGTCCTTGAATTGCCCAAGACCGTGCCCGCGACCCCATCCGCGCCCAATGCAATGGGTCCTTATTCCTTCGCCACGGAGGCCGGAGGATTGGTGTTCCTCAGTGGCCAGGTCGCCCTCGACCCGGCTAGCGGAGAGCGCCGGCCGGACGACATCGAGATCCAGGCCCGGCAGGTGATGGACAACATCGGGTCCATCCTCGGGGACCTCGGGCTGAGCTATGGCGACATCGCCAAGACGACGATCTTCCTCGCCGACATGGGCGACTATCCCAAGGTGAACGAGGTCTACGCCTCGTATTTCGGCACCGAGCCGCCCGCCCGCTCCGCGATCCAGGCGGGCGCGCTCCCCGGGGGCTTTCTCGTTGAGATCGAAGTGGTGGCGGCGCGATGAACAAGGCAGACATCTTCGACGCGCTTCATCTGAGCGAGCACAACAGCGGTGTCTTCGCCGGCGAGTGGCTGGACCCGACCGGCGAGCAGGTCGATGTCGTCAACCCGACCACCGGGGAGACCCTGGCCACGGTCGGAATGGCATCCGGGGACGACTACGACCGGGTCGCCGATAGCTCGGTGGAGACCTTCGAGCGGTGGCGACTACTGCCGGCGCCGGTGCGGGGGCAGTATGTCCGCCGGCTCGGCGACGCACTCCGGGAGAACATCGAGCCGTTGGGCGCCCTGGTCACGTTGGAGATGGGAAAGATCCTCCCTGAAGGCATCGGCGAGGTGCAGGAGATGGTCGACATCTGCGACTTCGCCGTCGGACTATCCCGCCAGCTCTACGGAAACACGATGGCCTCGGAGCGGCCCAACCACCGCATGTACGAGCATTGGCACCCGCTCGGCCCGGTAGGCGTGATCTCGGCCTTCAACTTCCCTGTCGCCGTTTGGTCGTGGAACTCGGCCCTGGCCGCCGTATGCGGCGACACTGTGTTGTGGAAGCCATCGGAGCGGACTCCTCTGAGCGCCATCGCGGTCACCCGCATCGCCAACGAGGTGATGCAAGGCTCCGGTTTCGAGGGCCTGTTCAACCTCGCGGTCGGTGACGGGACGACCGTCGGGGCCCGAATGAACCAGGACAACAGGCTCCCGTTGATCTCGGCCACCGGCTCGTGCGACATGGGTCGCATCGTCGGCCCGGCGGTCGCCGCCCGCATGGGCCGAACCATCCTCGAGCTCGGCGGCAACAACGCGGTCATCGTCATGGACGACGCCGACCTCGATTTGGCGATACGGGCGACTCTGTTCTCGGCAGTGGGCACCGCCGGGCAGAGATGCACGAGCCTCCGCCGCCTCCTCGTCCACCGCGCCGTCGCCGACAAGCTGGTGAGTCGTCTCACCGAGGCCTACAAGCAGGTCAACATCGGCGACCCCCTCGAGACCGGGACCCTGATGGGCCCCTTGACCGGGGAGCGGGCCGTTGAACAGATGATGAGCGCCCTCGACACGGCCCGGGAGCAGGGGGCCAGGATCGTCACCGGTGGCAACCGTCTCGACCGGCCCGGCTTCTTCGTCGAGCCCACCATCGCCGTGGTTCCCAAAGAGGCGTCGATCACGCAACAGGAGACATTCGCCCCCATCCTCTGGATGATCGAATTCGACACCCTGGAGGAGGCGATCGAGATTCAGAACGGGGTGACCCAGGGTCTCTCCTCGGCGATATTCACCGAGTCGATCCGGAATGCGGAGAAGTTCCTCAGCGCCGTCGGATCGGACTGCGGCATCGCAAATGTGAACATCGGCACATCCGGGGCCGAGATCGGGGGCGCCTTCGGTGGGGAGAAGGAGACCGGCGGCGGGCGGGAGGCCGGTTCCGACGCCTGGAAGGGGTACATGCGCCGCCAGACCACCACGATCAACTGGGGCGAAGACCTGCCCCTGGCTCAGGGAATCGAGTTCGGGTAGTCGTGAACGCCCTCGAGTGGGACGAGCGATATCGAAGTGCCGATCATCTGTGGTCGGTGACTCCCAATCTGTTCGTTGCCGATCGATTGGGAACTGCGTCCCCGGGTCGTGGTCTCGACCTGGGCGCCGGAGAGGGGCGAAACTCGATTTGGCTGGCCTCGCTGGGCTGGGAGATGACCGCCGTCGACTTTTCCGAAGTCGCGGTCGCGCGGGGTGCGGCTCACTCAGATGGGGTGGATTTCATCGTCGCCGATCTCATGGATTGGGAGCCGGAGGGAGTTTTCGACCTGGTCCTCGTCGCCTACCTGCATCTGCTGCCAACTGACTTCGAGAAGCTCCTGAGCCGGGCCAGGCATTGGCTGTCCCCGGGAGGGGAGTTGTTCCTGATCGGTCACGATGTGTCCAACATCGAGAACGGATGCGGTGGCCCGCAGGTACCGGGGGTCCTGTGGGACGTCGCCGACGTCGTCGGTTGGTTGAGCGGGATGTCGATCATCGAGTCCGAGGTGGTTAGCCGCCCTGTCGAGACCGAGCATGCGAGCCATTATGCCCGGGATGCCCTGATCAGGGCGCGGGCATTGCCTATGCCGGGTTGAAGCTGAACTCGAGACAGCCCAGGTCGTCGGAAAGCCCGCACAGTCGGTAGACGTCGGGTGCCGACCCATCGGGAAGCCTCACCTCCCGCTCGCCGATCGGAGCCTCCTCGCACGGGGGGTTGGGTGAAGGCGGGGTGTGCCAAACCCCCTCGGCGGCGTCGGACGCGGTATGCGACTGCCCCCGGATGACCCAGCCGAAGATCCCCCATTGCTCCAGTTGGAGACAGACCCCGCCGGTGCGCGTCACCGTTGCAGTCGTGACCTGGGTCGTGGGACGGGGCCCGGTGACGGCCATCAGGAGGATGACAGCGGCTGCGGCCACCGCAATCCCGATGACCCGGTTCCGGGTCATGTCTCACCGGCCATCGTTCAGACCCGTTCGAGGGCGGAGTCGAGGTCCGCGATCAGATCCTCGACATCTTCGAGCCCGACCGAGAGCCTGACCAACCCGTCGGTGATGCCGGCTGCGTGCCTCTCCTCGGCAGGGACGGCGGCGTGGGTCATGGTGACCGGGTGGGTGATGAGTGACTCGACCGCTCCCAGGTTCTCGGCCAGGCTCCACAATTCGACCGCGTCCATCAGCTCCTTTCCCGTCTCGGCCCCGCCGTGGACCTCGAAGCACACCATGGCCCCGAACCCGGAGGCCTGGCGAATGGACAACTCGTGCTGGGGGTGCTCGGGCAGGCCTGGGTAGTTGACATAGTCGACCTTGGGGTGGCCCTGGAGCCATTGGGCGATGGTCAGGGCGCCGGCAGACTGGCGGTCCATCCGCTCGCTCAAGGTCTTGACCCCCTGCAGGGTGAGCCAGGCGACCATGGGAGACATCACCAGGCCTGCCGAGATCCGAGCGAAGGCGATCTTCTCCTGAATCTCGGCGCTGTCCACCACAACGGCCCCGCCCAGCGTGGCGTTGTGGCCGTCGAGGAACTTGGTGGTCGAGTGGATGATCACGTTGGCCCCAAGCTCGAACGGCCTCTGGAAATAGGGAGTTAGGAAGGTGTTGTCGGTGACGTGGATGGCACCGCTTTCCCGTGTGATGCCGGAGATAGCAGCCAGGTCGGTGACCTTGAGGGTGGGGTTGGCCGGTGACTCGGTGAAGACGAGGCGGGTGTTGGGGCGCATTGCTGCCCGGACCGCAGCCGGGTCGGAGGCATCGGCGAAGGTCACCTCCACGCCGAACTTCGCGAGGAACTGGTCGGCGAACCTATAGGTGCCGCCGTAGACCACATCCGCGATCACGACGTGGTCGCCGCTCTGGAGCAGGCCGAGGAACACGGCCACGGTGGCCGCCATCCCGGATGCGTAGGCGGTGGCGTCATGCCCTTCTTCCAGGGCGGTGAGCTTCTCCTCGAGGGCCCGCACCGTGGGGTTCCCCCCCCGGCTGTACGAGTAGCCCTTTGCCATGTACTCGTCGACGGACGCCTGGACGAAGGTGGTCGACTGGTGGATCGGGGTGAGGATCGCCCCGGTGCTCGGGTCTGGTGTCACCCCGGCGTGTACCTGTTTCGTGCGAAAACCCATAGCCGCAATTGTGGTCGCTCGGGATGACTTGTGTTACCTCCAACCTGAGGTTCCACGTTCCATATGCGGAACGAACCGCCTCAGGTTCCCTTTGGGGCGCTTCCGGGGTTTGCGGCGACAAGGGTTTCAGCGTGCAACACATGGAAGCTGAGGCGGCTGGTTTCATATGTGGAACGCAGAACCTCAGGTTCGTCGTAACGCTCATTGGGCTGAGCGTCATTGGCGTTGGGCGGTGATGATCCATGATCTGGAGTCGAGCCACACGCCGTCATTGGCCTGGTGGGCGGCGAGAGTCTGGCGCAGGCGTTCGGTGGCTGCCTCTGCGGAAGCCGGCTCCAATCGTTGGAGCATTTCCTTGGTGTCCTGGAATCCGGTGACGAAGTCGAGGGCTGCGGCGACATCCTGGCCATAGAAGACCGGTTCATGGACCTCCTTGAAGTCTGCCTCTGAGAACCCGGCCGAACCGAGGATCCGGTTCACCGAGTTCGGATCGGCAAGGGAGAAATGGCCGGGTGTCGCCCGAGGTGGAGGAGTCGCTCCTACCAAGGCATGTTCGATCGATGTCGACCATTCGTTCTGCTCGTGGGCCTGCCACACCATCATCACCAGGCTCGCCGAGGGCTTCAGCGCTCGGCCGATGTTTGCGAACGCGGCCACGGGGTTTGCGAAGAACATGGTTCCGAACCGGCTTATGGCGATGTCGAATGGTTCCATGGGAAACTGGCACGTCTCGGCGTCGGCGTGCTGATAGGTCACGTTGACGATCCCTTGAACGCGGCTGAGGTGGCGGGCGCGTTGGATCATCAGCGCCGAGGTGTCGACGCCGTGTGCGCTTCCGGCCCGGGCCGAGCGAGCCGCGTCACGCGTGGTTTGGCCGGCCCCACATCCGATGTCGAGAACGCGGTCGGTCTCACCTATCTCGAAGGCCTGTCGCAGCCGTTCGTAGTGCAGTCTCAGCTCGGCGTCGTAGTCAATGGGTGCTCCGCGGCTCATCGGCTTTGGTTGACTGAGGCGATCCCCATCGAGGCCTTCCTACCCGAAGCGGTACCCCACCGAGCGGACGGTGGTGATCCAGGAGGCGCGTTCTTCGCCCAGCTTGGAGCGGAGACGGCGGATGTGGACGTCGACGGTGCGGGCGCCCCCGTAGTAGTCGTAACCCCACACCTTGGACAGCAGCTGCTCGCGCGACCACACCCGCACCGGGTTCTCGACCAGGAAACGAAGCAGCTCGTACTCCATGAAGGTGAGATCGATCGGGGTCGAGGCCAGTGCCGCCTGGTAGTTGAGGGTGTTCAGCTCCAGGTCCTTGAATACCACCACCTCGTCGTTGGAGGCCTCGCTGGTGAGACGCTGCACCCGGAGCCTGAGCTCGAGCGGGTCGACCGGGTGCGTGATGAAGTCGGAGACACCCGCAGTCGACTCCATCAACGCCAGCTGGTCGAGGGAGACGGCGAGGATGATCGGGAGCCCGATGACGTCGGCGATCCGGGCCACCTCGCGCAGACGGCGGATCGGCTGGTCCCCCAGCTCGACGAGGAGGATGTCGGCGTCGTTGATGGCTGTGTCCTCAGGCTCGAGCTCCTCTACCCCGACGTGGGTCGCCGCGGAGAGGTGTAATCCGTCGAGGATTGCCTCCGAGCAGTTGGCGGGATAGACGGCAACGATCACAGGATGGGCAGATAGCTCTCGAGCTCGAAACGCGAGACGTGATGCTGATACCGGTCCCACTCCTTGCGCTTGTTGCGAAGGAACCAGTCGAAGACATGCTCGCCGAGGGCCTCGGCCACCAACTCGGAGCTCTCCATGAGGTCCAGCGCCTCGGACAGGGTCTCGGGGAGCCTCTTGGCGCCGGCGGCGGCGCGCTCGGATGGGGTCATCAGGTGAACATTGGCCGATATCTCGGGAGGCAGCTCATATCCCTCACGGATGCCGGCCAGACCGGCGGCGAGGATCACCGAGAGCGACAGGTAGGGGTTGCACGCGGCGTCGGCCGCCCGGTACTCGACCCGGACACTCGAGGGCTTGCCCTTCTTGGCGGTGGGCACCCGCACCAGCGCCGACTGGTTGTTGCGGGCCCATGAGATGTAGATCGGGGCATCGAACCCGTCCACCAGCCGCTTATAGGAGTTGACCCACTGGTTGGTGATGGCGGTCATCTCGGCCGCATGACGGAGGATCCCGGCGATGAAAGCCTGCCCGACCTTGGACAGCCCTCCCGGGGTCCCCGGCTCGTGGAAGGCGTTGACATCGTCCTCGAACAATGAGAGATGGAGGTGCATGCCCGAACCGTCGTGCTCCTCGAGAGGCTTGGGCATGAAGGTCGCGTAGATCCCATGTTTGAGGGCGACCTCCTTCACCGTCAGCCGGGAGGTCATGATGGTGTCGGCCATGGTCAGCGCGTCGGTGTAACGGGCGATGATCTCGTGCTGGCTGGGCGCCACCTCGTGATGGGAGTGTTCGATCGGGATCCCCATCTGCTCCAGGGCGTTGATCGTGTCGCGTCGATAGTCCTGGGCGCCGTCGAGAGGGGTCAGGTCGAAGTACCCACCCCGGTCGAGAACCTCGGGCTCGGGGCCCGAATCCCGGAAGTAGAAGAATTCGAGCTCGGGTGCGGCATAGAAGTTGTATCCCATCTCCGAGGCCCGCCCCAGGTTGCGCTTGAGGACGATCCTGGGATCGCCGGAGAAAGGCTCCCCATCGGGGGTGGCGATGTCGCAGAACATCCGGGCCACCTGCTGCTCGGTCCGCCAGGGGAGGACGGCGAAGGTAGAGGGATCGGGCCGGGCCAGCATGTCCGCTTCCTGGATCCGGGCATACCCGTCGATGGCGGACCCGTCGAAGGTCATCCCCTCCTCGAAAGCAACTTCGAGCTCGGCCGGACTGATCGAGACCGACTTGAGGAACCCTTGAACGTCGGTGAACCAGAGACGGATGAAGCGAATCCCTCGTTCCTCGACAGTCCGCATCACGTATTCGGCCTGCTTGTTCATGCCATTCCCCGTGTCGGTTGCCCTTACATTATGAGACGCCCTGGTCGGGAATGGAATCGCCGACCGGGGCTCTGACTTCGATGGTCAGACGGACGGCCAACACCGAGGCGATGCCGGCGACTCCGACCACCACTGCCAGAGCCAGGGGGAGCGACCACGCGGTGGCGGCGACGCCGATCAACGCCGGGGCAGCCATGAAACCGAGGCGGGTTCCCACCGTCAGAGCGGCCAGTCCCGACCCCTCCCCGAAAGAGGGATGGGATCCGGCGAGCTTGTAGAGGACGGGCAAGGCGACCGAGATCCCCACACCCCACACGAAGAACCCGATCAGGGTGGCCAGCACCGTCTGCAGGATCACGACGAACAGCATGGAAAGCAGCGAGATGCCGATCCCCGAGTAGAGGGTCGGGATCGACCCGAACCGATCGACGACGTGGTCGCCGGCCAGGCGGCCGGCGAGCATCCCCGCTGTGAACACGATCACGCCCGTGCCGGCCAGGGCCTCACCGGCACCGGTGAAGTCGATGAGGTAGAGGGCACCCCAGTCGAACGGAGCCCCCTCGATGAACACCGCAGTTCCTCCAGCCAGCATCAGGCCAAGGGCGATGCGACCTGACCGATCGCCGGCCCGGGGACGGGGCGCGGAGTCCGGGATGAGACGGGCGGCGTAGACGGCAACAGCGACACCGATGATGGAGAGGATCAGGAGCTGAGATCCGAGGCCGAGCCCGATGAGGATGGCCACGGCACTGAACCCCGACCCGACGAGGGTGCCCAAGCTCCACAGCCCGTGCAGCCTGGTCATCACGGACCTGCCCACCTCTTCCTCGACCCGGACACCGACCGCATTCATACCCACGTCGGCCTGGGCATCGACAAATCCCATGAGAGCCAGGGTCAATGCGAGCAGCGGGGCGGATGGCGCCACCGCGATCAGGGGCAAGAACAGATAGACGGCGGCGGCGGCAACCACGGCCGAGCGTCGCGATCC
>JBOGEV010000280.1:0-3857 GCA_050742015.1 Acidimicrobiia bacterium | reverse complement strand
TCTTCGACGTGTTCAGTCGGCGGATCCTGGGATGGCGGGTGTCGAACACGCTTCGAGCCGACCTTGCCCTCGACGCTTTGGAACAAGCGATCTGGACCCGCCAAGAAGAGAACCTCGGCGGTCTCGTCCACCACAGTGATCGTAGCAGCCAATACCTGTCGATCCGATACACCGAACGCCTCGCCGAAGAAGGCGCCATCACCTCCGTCGGGTCGAGAGGCGACTCCTACGACAACGCCATGGCCGAATCCATCATCGGCCTCTACAAGACCGAACTGATCACCGCCCAAGGACCCTGGCGGAGCGTCGCCGACGTCGAACTAGCCACCCTCACCTGGGTGCACTGGTGGAACACCAGCCGGCTACTCGAACCAATCGGCCACATCCCACCCATCGAACACGAGAACAACTGGAAGAACCATCAAGGAGGCCAAACGAGAACCGCGATAGATACGATCCCCAACCAGATCACATAATGACCGGGTCTCCATCAAACCCGGAGCGCTTCAGTTCCGCAAGGAGAGGCCCCCAGTTGCAAAGGCCTCCGGCGGAACAGAATTCGGCGCTGCTGTGGTACCGATGTGGTACGGCGTCCGGCATGGGGCTCCTCCACGGCCGGGGGTAGACAGAGAAAAACCCAGGCGGTGCCTGGGTTTTCCTGGAGTAGCGGGGGCGGGATTTGAACCCGCGACCTTCGGGTTATGAGCCCGACGAGCTACCAGACTGCTCCACCCCGCGTCGCTTATGAAGTCAAGTTTCCAGCCGGGCGAGAAACCCGACGAGACCCCAACCATAGCAAGCAGCTTTCGCTACGAGGCAATGGGACGGGCGGCCCCGACCGCTCGCTCTCAGCCGACAGACCCGGCATGAACGCTGCCGAGGGCTGGCTCGAGCGCCTTGCCGGAAGGGTCTGCCGCACCGACGTCAGGCAACGGCAGAGTCACGGACACACACGTTCCCTGGCCGAGCACACTGGTCAGGTCCACCGCGCCGCCGTGGCGCTGCACTACCTGGCGGACCAGGGCGAGACCGAGGCCTGTGCCGTGGATATCTCCGGTGTTGCCGGCGCGGAAGAACCTCTCGAACAAGCGCTCCTGGTCGGCCTCTGGAATCCCGATCCCCTGGTCGGCCACCGACAGAACCACCGTCTGCCCGACTTCGCTCACCACGATGTCGATCCGGCCTCCGGGATCCGAGTACTTGACGGCGTTGGACACGATGTTCTGAACGGCATGCTCCAGTTGATCGGCGTCGCCGGTGACGGTCGGGCTGGCGTCGAAGCGGAGCGAGATCTCGACAGACCTGTCAATCGCAGCCGGGCCCACCATTTCGACCGCGCTCCCGACGACCCCGCGCAAGTCCACCGCCTCGCGCACCCCTTCGGAGCCGGCAACACGTTTGAAGTCGAGAATGTCGTCGATCAAGGCCTTCATCGAGAGGGCGCTCTCTTTGATCGTCGCCAGATCGCCCGCCAGGTCCGGGCTGTCGGGCTCGGCCAGCAGCCACTCACTGAAGCCGATGATGGCGGTGAGCGGAGTCTTCAGCTCGTGAGTCATATTGGAGACGAACTCGTCCTGAATCCGTCGCACTTGCTCCTCGGTCTCGATCCTTCCCGTGACGTCCCTCACGACCACTGCGGTGCGCCGCCGGCCGGACCTCTCGTGAATGTCGCCTCGGGACACTTCCGCCCAGAAGGTGGAGCCGTCCAATCGCACTGCTTGCGTGAGGTGGAGAGCCGCCTCGTCTCCGAAGTCTCCGAACGGCACGAAGGCGCTCAGCTGTTGTCCGATTATTTGTCCCTGGTCTCCGGCGAGAATCGCCTCGGTGCCTGCGTTGGTGTGGCGGATCGTTCCGGTTTCGTCGACCACAAGAACACCTTCCACCGTGGCCGCGAGGATGCCGTCGAGCTCGGCGATCACGTCTCGGCGCCGGGACGATTCGACACCAACAGTGAGCGCGGTCAGTTGGACGACGCTCATGAAGAGCTGGGCGGCAAGCAACGGATCGAAGGCCGACTCGGAGGCGGCGAAGGGACCGAGGCCACGACCGGTCCCGATCGCGATTGCCACCGCCAACGCTCCAACGAGTAGCGCCGTGTGACGTTGGCCGAGCCACACAGCAGAGATCATCACTGGAACGATCACGAGGTAAGAGAAGTTGCGAGCCGTCGCCTCGCTCGACCACATGGCGGCGGTGAAGACCACCGCCGTGATCCCTGCGACGGCCAGGGTGGCCACCCATTTCTGCTGGGGTGGCCTTTCCTGCTTGAGAGAGAACAGCGCGAGCACGACCGGCGCGCCGACCAGGATCCCGACCGCGTTCGCCATGAACCACGTCCCCATTGCGGCGAGGTCGAGATTCCCACTGTCTAGCCATTTGGTCAGTCCGCCGACAGCGGCGCCGGCCGAGGCGCTGACGATCGCCGCCGTGGTCAGCCATCCGATGTCCCGTATACGCACGATGCGTCGCCCCTGCGGTAGGTGGCGATGGAGCAGATGCGCCGCTACGACCATCTGCGCCCCATTGGCCAACGCGAAACCGACCGCGACCGGCGCCGAAGCCCCGGCGATCAGATAGCTAGCCGCACACGAAGCCACCACGCCGACCACGAACCCACGCCGCCAGCCGATCGGCGTCTGAGCAAGGACCGCGCTCGACAGACCGGCAAGACCCCAGAAGACCGAATCACCACTGAAGCCATTGCGAAGCTCGATGGCGAGGAGTGACAGCAGGAAATGGCCCGAAATGAAGACGAGAAGCAACAGGAACACGCGCTCGGGATGAGTCGTCTTGTTGGGCATGTGGGGATGATCGGTCGTCCATCCACTGCCCTGAACGATTCGCGGGTCCCAGTTTGGACCAACCTCCCTCGAGTTCCCAGTCTTTCCCTGCTTCTCTCACCTCCGCTCCGCGCGGACTACTCCGAGGCGAAGGTCATCCTGCTCGACGAGCCACTTGCTGCGATGGGAGCCAAGGAGAGCGCGATCATCATCGACCTCATCCTCGAGCTGAAACAACGCGGCGACGTGTCGATGATCCTGATCGCGCACACTTCGCCCAGGTCGTCGAGGTCTGCGACCGGGTCAACCTCCTACAACACGGGCGGATCACCTACGAGAAACCGGTCGGTGAGACGTCGGTCCAGGAGTTGACCGAACTCGTCTCGGCCGAATACCGGGGCCGGGGACGCCGGACCGACCCCGGTAGCGACGGCGCACGGGGCCGGTGAGGCCCCGGCTCCCGATGGACGCGATGGGACCAATCGACTTCTACCTCGGAGGGCCTGAGTCAAGTCGCCGTTCTCGAAAAGACGTCCCCACCTCGAGAACGTCACCGGGGTGGTGTCACGAAAGGTCTCGGATCATCTCTTCGATCCGCATGGCACGGGTCTCCGGACGCTTGGCGCTGTAGACCGAATAAAGAAGCTGCTTCTTGACCGAGTCGGCCAGCCCCTCATAGGCCGCCTTTGCCACCGGAGTGACGGCGAAGGCCAGAGCCAGATCATCGGCGACGATGAGGGCGTCGACCTCGTCGTATTGTGACCACGAGCCGTCGTCCTTGGCCCTGTCGATGACGGCTCGACCTCCGTCGGTCATCTGCCCCTCACGCTCCAGACGATCGATCCGCTCCTTGTTGAGAGCCGACCAAATGCCCCCTCGCCGCCGGGGCGAGTACCACTGGATCATCCGGTCGTCGTCGACACGTCGGGTCAGGCTGTCGATCCAGCCGAAGCACAGCGCTTCTTCGACTAGATCCTCGTACGACGGGCCCTCGAGACTGCTCGACTTCTTGCGATAAACCACCCACAAGCCCTGCTGCCGCTCGTGGTTCGAGGCCAGCCACTCACGCCAGGCCGC
>JBOGEV010000279.1:0-6480 GCA_050742015.1 Acidimicrobiia bacterium | reverse complement strand
GAGCACCACCTCGTCACCGGGCGTGAAGTAGTGGTTCTCCTCGACCGGGAGATGGATCTTGCGATACACCGCGGCGATCCTCCCATCGTCGAGCACGGCCACCGAGTTGTAGAGCTCGTGACGCATCGCCGCCGGCTCCATCAGCCCCACCACCATCACCGCCCGTCTGCCCTTGGTGGCTTCGAGCAACTCGGGCAACGACGACCCGGCCGCCTCCTCGGCGGCTGAGGAGAGGATCCGCTTGCGACGCTGGTCGTAGCCCTTGAGCGGGATGTAGCCCGTCAACGCCAGCTCGGGGAAGACCACCAGATCGGTCTCGTCGGCGTGCAACTCGTAGAGGGAGCGGACCGTCTTGGCGTTGGCCTCGACCGCGTCGTCGTCGGCCCACGCCTGCCGGGCCGGGATCTGGGCCAACGCCACCACCAGGTCGCGCGGCGGGAGGGTGACTGGCTCAGGCATCGACCGACTCGAGGAGCAGGGCGTCGGTCTGGCCGAACCCGCCGCAGATGGCCACCGCCGCCCATCTACCACCGGTCTCACGCAGCTGCCGGGCCGCAGTGAGGACGAGACGGGCCCCGCTGGCACCCACCGGATGACCCATCGCCACCGCCCCTCCATTCATGTTGGTCCGCTGCAGCAGCTTCTCTTCCAGCGCCAGGTCGTTGTCGGCGAGACGACGGATGCTGACCAGAGGGGTCGCCGCATAGGCCTCATTGATCTCGATCACGTCGAGGTCCTCCGGTTTCAGCCCTTGTTCGTCGAGCAGTCGGCGGATGGCCAACCCGGGCAAGTACGCCGAGGAGATCGGCGACTCGGCGGTCTGCAGATAGGCGGCCACCCGGGCCAGGGGCACACGATCGTCCGCCCAGGCCGAGGCACGGTCGGCGACCACCAGGGCGACGGCGCCGTCGTTCAAACCAGGGGCGTTGCCGGCGGTGACCGTGGGGCTGTTGCGCACGGTGGGGAGACGTCCCAACGCTGCCAGCGTGGTGTCGGGCCGGGGGTGCTCGTCCTTTGAGAACGGGCCATCCGGGGTCTCCACCGGGACGACCTCATCGGAGAAGTAGCCGCGGGCGGTCCCTTCGGCGTGACGCTGCTGGCTGGTCAATGCCCAGCGGTCCTGCTCCTTGCGTCCGACACCGTGTTCCAGAGCGACCCTTCCCACGTAGGAGGCGATCGGCTCGTCGACGACGGGGGAGTGCATCAGCAGCAGGTCCTCCACGTCGAGAGACCCAAGCCGGGGGCCCCAGCGAGTCCCGTGGAGCAGGCGGGGAGTGCGGCTCATGTTCTCCACGCCCACGCACAGCACCGATCCGGCGCCCCGGTCGATGGCCCGGGCGGCGAGACCGACCGTGGTGGCTCCGGAGCAGCAGGCCCGGTCGACGGTCAGCGAGGGGAGATGCTCGGGGAGACCGGCGGCGAGTGCGATCTGCCGGGCCGGGACCATCATCCCCGCCTCGATCATCCCGATCCCGACGTACATCTCGTCGAGTGAATCCGAGGACCGTTCCAGCCGGTCGAGAGCGGCTCCGATCACCTGGCCGGCCAGCTCGACCACCGGGACCTCGCGCAGAGCGCCGCCGAAGCGGCCGAAGGCGCTGCGGACGCCCCCGACCAGCCATACCTCCTGGAATGTCTCCGGCCGCACCGTGCTCAATCCCTTTCGGTCACGTGTGGGAGTCCATTCTCTCGTCTTTGGAGTACTCGAAGCGGGGCATGATCACGCAGATGTGCACGTAGGGCTCGTCCCCGATCTCGAAACGGACCCGCGCCCCGTCGGGGATGACGTAGGTGTCGCCTGCCTGAAACGTCTTGGTCACCTGCTTGCGATGGTTGGGGCCCAGGGTGTAGGTCACCTCCGCGTTGCCCCGGGTAACGATATGGACCTCGTCGTGCCAGAAAGCCCAGTTGACCACGGTGTTGGGGAGAAACGCCTCGTGGGCGATCACGCCCCGGGGGTCGTTGACGACGAACTCGACCTGGAACTGCTCCTCGTCGCCGACCCGGGGGCCGCCGAAGGACCGCACCTCGGAGGAGAGGAGTGCGTCCTCGTCGAGTCTCACGTTGTTCATTCGCTCACCTCAATGTCTCTACCTGGAACCGCTTGATCTTGACGAAACCTTCCGGGACCTCCCGGGCCAGGGTGCCCGCCGGCTCGATCATCACCTCGACGCGGAGCCCGGTCACCCGATGGACCGAGGCGGACACTGCCCCCGCCAGTGCATCGGGGTCACCGGCGCCCTCGGCCCGGATCTCGACTCGCTCGGTCCCATCCTCGCCGACCCAGACTCGTCCCCGGTAGTCGCTCACCGCTTCCACGGCGAAGACGGCCTGGTCGAACGAGGCCGGCCACACGTTCACGCCCCGGATCTTCATCATGTCGTCGTAGCGCTCCACCTCTCCGGCGGCGATCCCGGCCAGGGGACGCCTACAGGGGCAAGCCCCGGGAGCCATCCAGCGGACCCGGTCACCGGTTGCGTAGCGGATCAGCGGCGAGGCATCGGCTCCGAACGGGGTGATGACCAGCTCGCCGATCTCACCATGGCCGACCGGCTCGCCCGACTCGGGGTCGATCACCTCGTAGTACCCGGCCTCAGGGGGGAAGTGGAGCACACCCAGTGCATCCCCTTTGATCACCCCGCCGGGGCAGGTCCAGGCGATGGCCCGCTCGGTGCATCCGTATTGCTCATAGAGGTTGGCGCCCCATCGGGTCTCGATGGCCCGGGCCCAGGGGAGCGAGAACGCCTGGCCGGCCACGATGAGGGTCTGCACCGAGCTGGTCTCTGGTGGGAGGGCGGCGTCCTCGCAGGCGACGGCGAGACGTTGCACATAACTGGGAGTTCCGACGATCACCTCAGGCTGGAACTGGCGGAGCAGCTCCACCTTGCGTTCGGTGGGATAGGGGCCCACCGAGAACACGTTGGCCCCGATGGCTCGCAGGGCTGCCGAGTACCAGAGTCCGGCGGCGGTCATCCCGATCGGGAGAGTGAAGAGGACCCTGGTCCCTTCCCTGACCCCGGCCCAGAGGAAGCCGACGGCCTCGGTTCGGATGATGGCCTCGATGTCGGCTGGGTCGAGCGCGTAGACCGCCATGCCCTGGCCGCTGGTGCCGCTGGTGTGCACCACCATCCGGATGTCCGCCGACTCGGCCACGGTGCGTGACCCGTAGGGGGGATGGGCGGCGCAGTCCTCCACCACCTGTTGCTTGGTGGTCACACCCAACGACCGGTAGGCGTCGGCATCGCGATGGTCGGGGAGGTGGAGCCGGTCCCGGTAGAACGGGTTGTCCCGGCCCAGGTCCTCGACCAGGCTCCAGGCTCGATCGAGTTGCCATGAGGCCAGCTCGTCCCTGTCCCGTGGAGTCGACGGTGACCAGGCCCCCGTCCACTCGTCGAAGGCGACAAGGTCGAGGCGGTGGTCGCCGGTCAGGGTGGTCATGGGATCACGGGGCGATCCCGCAGAACCTGAGGGCGGTTCGGGCGTAGACCCTGGCCGTCGCCCCCAGCTCGGCCACTCCCACGCTGAAGTTGCCGCCGCCGGTGGATGACGACGGCCCATAGGTGAGGCTGGGGATGCCCGCCTCGTTGAACGGCGTGATGTCCCGCCACATCGAGGTGACCGGCGGGGCCGGGTCACCGGGCTCGGTCCCGAACTCGTCGACATGAGACTTGCGGGTGGCCGCGGCCAGGGGCTCGATGTTCTGCGCCTCGTAGCCGCGCCGGTAGAGGAAACACTCCAGATCGAATGGCACCCCGGTGGCGGCGAGTGTCCTGGTCAGCTCCCGCTGCAGGTCCATCGGGCTCTGGTTGGGGATGGTCCGGATGTCCAGGTAGAGGACGGCCAGCTCGGTCGACTTGGTGATCTTGTCGGGCCGACCGGAGCGGGCGGCGCCGATCACCGCCTTGGGCACCACCGTCCCCCCGGCGCATCGGTAGACCCGTTCCGAGTAGCTCGCCGCCCACTCGTTGAACGCGGTGATCATTGGGGCGAGTCGGACGATGGCGTTGGGGTTCTTCACCGGGTCGGGCTCGGACGGGGTGAACGGGGTGTAGAGCGGCTCGCCGCCGAAGACGGTCAGCTTGAAGAACGCCTTGCCCGCCTGGACCCAGCCGATGGCATTGCCGGTCGCCTCGGCGACCAGGGCGGCGTCGCCGACGACACCGTGGGCGATGGCATAGCGGGCGCCGAGATCCTTCCCGAGATGGGCCGGCCCCTGGAACTCGTCCACCGGCTCCAACCCGATCTCCCCGGGCACCGCGTGGAGCACCAGGTCGCCGGCCAACTCGATCCCGCTGCGGGCGATGGCTGCGGCGGCGACCAGGAAGGCGGCCATCGGCGCCTTGTCGTTGACCACGCCGTTGCCGTAGACCCGGTCGCCGTCCCGCCACGCCGAGATGTACTTGGGCTGGGCCGGGTCGATGTAGGTGAGGGTGTCCTCCCGCCCGATGGCGGTGTCGAGGTGGGCGTTGAAGACCAGGGTCGGCCCATCACCCCGGCCCGGGAGCCGGCCGACGATGGAGGGACGCTCCTCGACCAACCCGATGCGGCGCGGCCGGAAGCCCTGTTCCTGCATCCAGGCTTCGACCGCATCGGCGGCAGGGCCTTCGGCGCCGGCCGGGGCCTCGATGGCACCGAGCCGGAAGGCCAGTTCGGCGACCTCCTCCTCGTCGACGAGGTCGATCACCTTCCGAATGGCGTCGTCGCTCACCCCGCCTCCTCCGGTTCCCAGATGGTCACCTCGACGTTGGAGTTGGTCACCTCGGCGATGGTCTTCGACCGGGGGGATCCGGCCGGTTCGAAGTAGAGGCCGCAGTTGGTGCATCTCACCCGGACCGTGCCGATCTCGAACAGGCCGCCGTCGACGACGAGCTTGGCGCCGCAGCGCGGGCAGGTGACCTCCTTGATGTGCATCTAGGCCTCCCTGAGTGTGTAGCGGTCGAGCGGGAACTTGGACACCGCGTCGGCGGGGACCCGGGCCACCGGGGGACGGGGCTGGCCGACCCGCCAGGTGGCGTCGATGACGAAACCGCTGGTGGTCCCAAACCCGGGGTGGGACGGGTCGAGCAACGATCCCTGCAGACCCTTGAGCATGCTCACATCTTCGTCGGCGCGCACCCGGGTCGAGATCGCCCACATCACGCTCTGGGCGTCGAAGACGTCGATGTCGTCGTCGACCACGATCACCTGCTTGATCAGGTTGCCCGCGGAGAGGATGGCCATTGCGGCCCGCATCGCCTGGCCGTCGGCGGACTTGTTGAGAGCGACCACCACCGTGGTCGGCCCGCCCCCCTGGAACCAGCCGACCCGGGTCACCTGGGGGACTGCGGCCCGGGCCGCTGCGAGCAGGCTGGCATGGATGGAGACATGGGCGTTGAGGTGGTCGCGGTGGCCGGCGAATATCTCGAGCACGATCGGGTCGGGGCGGAACGTGATGGCGTCGACCTCGAACAGGTGGGAGAGCTTTTGCGGTCCCAGATAGCGCATGTACTCCCCGAACGGGCCTTCCACCACCCGGCGCCCTGTCAGCAGCCGGCCCTCGATGATCAGCTCAGCGTGGCTGGGCACCATCAGGTCGGATCCGAAAGAGATCGACGGTGTCACCTGCAACGCCTGTCCCATCAGTGCTCCGGCCACGTGGTACTCGTCGATGTCCATCGCGGTGAGGGCGGCGGCGGCGAGATTGAAAGCGGGGTGATGGCCAAGGACCATCGCTACCGGCAGGTCCTCTCCCGCCTCTTCGGCTTCCCGCTGGAACGACCACAGCTGGCGGGGGGAGATGTGGACGCCGGCGTGGGTGGGGTCGAGGTACATGACCCGGTTCCAGGAGAGGTTGTAGCGGGCGGAACTGGGCTTGCGGGCGGCGACGATGGGAGTGAAGTAGAGGCCTCCCTCCATCTCCACGTGCTTGGCCCAGGGCAGGACCCTCAGGTCGAGATCGTCGCCTTCGATCACTGTGCTCTGCACTGGCGCGTCGGCCGAGGCGGCCGGTTCGAGGAGGTTCGAAGACTTCTCGGGAAGAGACTCGAGCAGGTCGTTCCAGGTCTCCGTCTCCACGTCGAGGGCGAGCCCGACACTGCGCCGCCGGGAGTAGGCGTTGAACAACATACGGACCGGGGAGCGCTCACCGTTGAGGTTCTGCAGGTTGGAGAAGAGCACCGGGGGACCACCGGTTGACGTCTCCAATTGGTGGAGGATGGCGGTCGCCTCGAAGGCTCCAGGGTCTACGGTGTCGTCCACGGTCAGCAGTCCGAGGTCGGAGCCGTGCCGATCAAGCCAGTCGCCGAGCGACCTGGGAGCATCGACACTCAACGGATCCGCTCCGCGCCACCGCCAACGCCGCCATCGGCGGGAGGGGGTGATCCTGGTCGACACCGGGCCGGCGACATATGGTATACCATAGCCGTCGGTGGCGTCCCGCCACCTGCCTGAACAGGGAGGAAGAGGAATGAGAACCCGATCGATCACCGCCCTCTTGATTGT
>JBOGEV010000278.1:0-1765 GCA_050742015.1 Acidimicrobiia bacterium | reverse complement strand
CGCCGCCATCCGCAGCTACATCTCCACCAACCGCAAACAGGCCCAGGCGATCCATCAACACCTCAAGGACCTCTACACCCCGACTGGCGCCTGGCTACCCACCGCGACCGCCTGACTGGTTACGGCGAGACAGCTATGTCAGCCGGTGAAACGCGGTCAGAACTAACACCCGCACCGCCAAAGGCGACCCAACACAACGCTTGCATATCGCCCGTCTGCGGATCGACCTTGGACGCTACGAATGCAGCTCGGCTAGGGAACAGGTAGCAGTAGCGTTCATTGCCGATTGCTTTGCCTTTGTTAGCACAAACGGCCGCCTCCGTAGCGAACTCGGCGGCTGGGCTGGATGCAACCGCATAGTAGTTCAACTGGTTGCGATCAATTCGAACTGTGAGCATCACTGTCTTCGACTGCGATCCTGATTCGTCGGGCTGCAATTCCCTATTATCGATGTTCGAAGCACAGGCCCCAAGTAGGAGGATGAAAGTAACAGTCATCGCTGGGTACCGATGCACGGCTCCTGCCTATCACACGCCGAGCTGAGAAAGACGCCGTTGTGGGTTCGAGACTCACTGAGAGTCGGGCGGCGTCGTGCCTCACAATCATCGATCACATCTCGCGATCACGGCCCGAACGAGTTCTGGGGGCGCCCGACCGGACGACGCCGTACCCTCCCAGCGCCTGGGCTCGACTCGGCCGGTATGGTTCTCGGGCGCTGCAGTGGAGCCGTAGTCGTGCGATGGGCCGGGCCTGACAGTGATGGGGCCTTAGCCCTAGAGTCCAACGAATGAACCGGTGGGTGACGGCGCTCGTCGTCGCGGGCATGCTTGGCGGTCACGGGTGCGGCGACGGTGGTTCCGAAAGCGGGAACGGGGATAAGGCCGCCTGCCAAGCGTTGGCAGACGCCAAAGGAGAAGACGCCGAGATCTACGTGGATCTGCTCAAGATGAACCTGAGCGACGAGATGCGAACCGCCTTGATCGACCTTCGCGAATCAACCAAGCGCGGTGACCTCCAGGCTGACACCTTCGAAAAAGCGGGCAAGGTCGCTGGGTTGTGCGCGGCGCAAGGTGTCGTCCTGTCCGGTTAGGGCTGTGTCGTCTGGGCGCTCCCCCCTAGTTTTGGTCGGCGACTCCAGGCACCGCCAGGCTTCGGGTCATCCCCCGGTTCTCTCGGAGATGATTGATTCGACCGATACTTCGCGCCGCACTCGTGCCGTTCTCGGGCGATCGTGCCTCGTCCGGCTGCGCACGCCCCACTGTCTTCCTACGTGGTGTTGTGTCCCACTACCGAGCCTTACGTGGCTCATTCATCGACCCGCGCCATCGCTGTTACGGGAGGCACAGCAGGCAACGACGCTTTGCGGAGGCGGTGCCTTTCTACCGCCGGTGAATTCCAATGGTGCGAGCTTAGGAAAGCGCTCCCTCTCATGAAGTCGGCCCTAACCTGTTAGGCGGCAAACAAGATCATCGGGCGCAGCTACTAACAACGATACAAGAGACATGGACTTTTGCCTTTGAAGGCCCGAGGCTTCTACAGTGGTCTTGCCCTGCGGTAAGCTGACAGTGGACTCACTATTCCCACAAACTAGGGGCAGTCCGCCGGACCTTGTAGGGTGGGGCGCTCTGACCCCTTCGCTAAGGGCTCACCGCGGGATTGATTGAGCGATCGTGTAGTTCCATCCACCGTGCCAGTCGTGCGGTGTGAGGGGGATCGTGGCGTAGTCGGCGTCGGTGATCTTCTCGCCGGTGGCGTACCAGTTCGG